>JBDSAJ010000868.1:0-13186 GCA_039922235.1 Umezawaea sp. | reverse complement strand
CACGAGCCGGTCTCGCCGATCCGGCTCATCCCGCTGCCCGCCGAACCGCCGGTGGTGAAGCGGGCGACCGCCCCCGCCGCGCAGGTCGACCGGGAGAACCTGCTGGTGGAGGTTCGATCGGTTTACGCCGCGGCGCTGGAATACCCGGAAGAGGTGTTCGCGGACGACGTCCTGCTGGAGGCGGAACTCGGAGTCGACTCGGTGAAGCAAATCGAGTTGATGACGCGCGTGGCGTCTCATTACGGCATTTCCGAGCAGGCCAGAGGAGTTCGACTCGCCGACTGCGACACGATGGGCAAGGTCGTCGACTTCCTGCACGCCGCCCTCGTGGAAGGCCACGTCGATTATCCCGTCGCCGCTACCAGGTAACGGGGGATGAGCACGCGTGAACTCACCGGGAAACTCGCACTGGTGACAGGTGGCGCACGGGGAGTAGGCAAGGCGATCGCCGCGGAACTCGCGTCCCGCGGCGCCCATGTTCTGATCAACTATTTCCACTCGCACGACGCCGCCAAGCAGACCAAGGCGGAACTCGAAGCCATCGGTGCTCGCATTGATCTGTTCCGCGCTTCGATAGCCCGATCGGATCAGACGACTGGGCTGTTCGACGAGATCCGCGACCGCTTCGGCCACCTCGACATCCTGGTGAACAACGCGGCCGACGGAGCGCTCGTCCCGGTGGACGAGGTCACCGACGAACTGCTGGACCGGGCGCTGGACACGAACCTCAAGGGCGGCCTGCGGTGCGCCCGACTGGCCGCGCCGCTCATGGCGGGCCGCGACGGGTCGATCGTCGTGGTGTCCGCGCTCGGCGGCTCCCAGTTGGTGATGGCGAACTACCTGGCGTGCGCGCCCGCGAAAGCGGCGGCGGAGGCGGCCATGCGCTACCTCGCGGTCGAGTTCGCCCCGCTGGGCATCCGGGTCAACGCCGCGTCGGCCGCGATGCTCGTCAGCGACGTCGCCGACCAGTTCCCCGACGCCGAGGAGATGCGGCGGGTGATCGCGGCGTCCACGCCGTCGGGCAGACTCGGCACGCCCGAGGAGTTCGCTCGGGTGGTGGCGTTCCTCGCCTCCGACGACGCCGCGTGGATCACCGGCCAGGTCATCCTCGCCGACGGCGGCCTCAGCCTCGGCGCCGCGAGCCTCGCCCCACGACGGGCGAAGCCCGTCGTGAGATCGGTCGCCGACCTGCCTGCCGCGGACCCGCCTGCTGCTGGCCCGCCCGCTGTGGGTCCGCCTGTCGCCGACCTGTTTGCCGCCGGCCTACCCGTCGTGGATTCGCTCGTCGCCGAGTTGCCTGCCGCTGGCCCGTCCGCTGTGGATTCGCCTGCCGCCGGCCTGCCGGTCCCGAATCCGGCCAACGTGGAGGACACCCCCGACGACGACATCCCCGACGACACGGTCGCCGTGGTCGGCATGGGCATGGTCGTCGCGGGTGCGAACGGGCCGGACGAGTTCTGGCGGCTGCGGCTCGACGGCGCTGAGCTGTTCGCGCCCGTCCCCGACGACCGCTGGGAACGGGCGAACTTCCACTCGCCCGACCACTCCCGCGAGGACAAGGGCTACCAGGACAGCGGCGTCTTCATCACCGACTTCACCCCCGCCGATGGTGCGGACGTGCCGTCCGGGCACGCCGACGACGAGATGACCACCCGCTGGCTGCGGCACTCGCTGGTGCAGGCGCTCGACGGCGTGACGACCCGCCAGGACGACCGCTTCTCCTTCCTCGTCGGCTACACCGCCGACGGCAGCCAGCACCTGGAGGAGGCGAGCGTGCTCGCGGCGGCCACCGGGCTGTCCGCCGACGTGCTCGCCGACCTGCCGCTCACCGACGTCGAACGCGGAGCGCTGCTCGACGACATCACGAACGCGCTGCGGAAGCGGTACTGGCGCGGTGCCGAGGAACCGTCGCGGTTCCTGCCGCACCGGGTCGGCGCACTGGCGATGACGGGCCTGCTGCCCGCGGACACCGAGACGACGATGGTCGACACGGCCTGCTCGTCCTCGCTCTACGCCATCGACATCGGCATCAAGGGCCTGCTGATGGGCAAGCAGGACATCGCCGTGTGCGGCGGCGCGTTCGCGCTCGCACCGCGCGGCACGGTGCTGTTCGCCAAGCTCCGGGGCCTGTCCGGCCGCGGCTCCCTGCGGTCGCTGGACGCCGACGCCGACGGGGTGGTGTTCGCCGACGGCGCGGCGGTCGTGGTGCTGAAGAAGCTCAGTCGCGCCAAGGCCGACGGCGACCGCGTGCTGGCAGTGGTCGACGCGGTCGGCTCGTCCTCCGACGGCAGCGGAAAGGCGGTCTACGCGCCCAACGCCGACGGGCAGGACCTCGCGGTGCGCCGCGCCCTCGCCGACCGCGCCAACGGCGGCGAGGACGTCGACTGGGTCATCGCGCACGCCACCGGCACCCCGGCGGGCGACCTGGCCGAGTTCACCACGCTGCGCAAGCACTTCGGCACCGCCGGACCGACGGCGGTCACGTCGAACAAGTCGCTCATCGGCCACACCGGCTGGGCCGCTGGCGTCGTGTCGGTGATCGAGGCCGTGCTCGGCCTGCGCAACGAGACCATTCCGCCGCAGCACCGGTTCACCGCAGCACCGGAGGCGTTCCGGATGGCGGAGACCGCGTTGACGGTGCCCACCGCGGCGCGGCCGTGGCCGCGCGAGGACGACCGGCCGCGGACGGTGGCGGTCTCGGGTTTCGGCTTCGGCGGCACCAACGCCCACGTGCTGCTCCGCGACCACCTGCCCGGCACGCCGCCGCGCACGGCGGGAACCACCGACCAGCGCGTCGTCGTGGTCGGCTGGGCCGGCGACCTGCCCGGACTGTCCACTTCGGACGAGATCGTCCACTGGCTGCGCGGTGGACCCGCGCCGGGCGACAGCTTCGGCGAGTTCTACCCGTCGCCGCCATTCGCTGAGGTCCGGCTGCCCGCGTCCACCGTCCGCACGATCGACCGCTGCCAGCTCATGGCGCTGCGCTGCGCGCGGGACCTGCGCGAGCAGCTCGGCAGCCTCTGGGACCGTGGCGCGGAACGTGCGGGCGTGGTCGTCGGCCACCTCGGGCCGACCCGCTCGGCGATGCTCTACGCCACCCGCTGCTACCTCGACGACATCGCCGCCGGACTGGCCGCGCTGACGCTGCCGCCGGAGTTCCTCGAAGGCCTCTCCACGCGGGCCCGCAGACTGGTTCCACCGTCCAATGAGGACTCGTTCCCCGGACTGATGGCGAACGTGATCTCGGCCAGGGTGGCGAACTACTTCGACCTCACCGGACCCAACATCACGCTCGACTCCGGCCTGTCCTCCGTGCTGGCGGCGGTCGACGTGGCGCACCGCTACCTGGTGGCGGGAGAGCTGGACTTCGCGCTGGTGGGCGGATTCAACGGCAACGTCCTGCCCGAGTACCGGACGCTGCTCGGCGACCTCGTGAGCCCGGACGACACCCTCGCCGAAGGTGCGTTCCTGTTCGCGCTGACCACCGAGGGGACCGCGGCGGCCCACGGCCTGCCCGTGCTGGCGACGCTGGGCGCGTCCGCAGGCCACCGCCGGACCGTCGACGCAGCAGCGGACGCGCGGTACGCCGGAGCGGCGGGTGGGGTGGCGCTGGCCCGCGCGCTGACCGGTCCCGCGGGCCCGGTGATCGTGGTGTGCGACGGCGTGCGCGTGGACCTGACGGTGGCCGAGCGGCCCGCCCGCCGGTTGCCGTTCGAGTTCACCGACCCGGCAGCCCCTCCTCCGGAGGTCGGCCGGTACGTGCCGGAGTTACGGCCCGCGCAGGCCCGCTACGTCCGCCCCGAGACGCCGTTCTTCCCACCCGGCACCGTCGTCGTGACCGACGATCCCGGCCTGCTCGACGGCATCGATGTGCCCGCCGACGCCGTCGTGATCTCCACCCGGCCGCTGTGCGAGCCCCGCGCGGGGTGGCACGAGCTGGTCGAACGCACCCCGCTCGCCATCCGCACCCTGCTGTCCGGGTCGCCCGCGCGGCACCTGCGCCTGGTCGCGGACCTCGGTGCCGTGCCCGCGTCGGCCGCCGTGCACGCGGGCGACGACCGGCTCACCGCGCTGCACGACACCGCGTTCCTGGTGGTGCAGGAGCGGTACGCGGTGCTGGCGGCCGGTGGCGGCACGTTCACCTCGCTGCTGCTCGGCGCCCGGCCGGACGGCCGTGACCACCCGGCACACGGCCTGTTCGCCGCGCTGGTCAAGTGCGTCCACCACGAACTGCCGACGTGCCGCACGTTCGGCGTGTTCGCCGCGGGCACCGACCTCGTGACGGCCGTACGCCGCACCGAACGGGAGAGTGCCGCCGAGCGGCTCTACCCGGTGGTGGTGTTGGACGCAGCAGACACAGCCGGCACGACGGGCGGCGTGATCCGCAAGACGTCGGTGCTCGTGCCCGAGCCGATCGACCTGGCCCACTCGGCGGACGCGCTGCTGTCGGAGAACTCCGTGGTGCTCGCGACCGGCGGTGCACGCGGCATCACGGCCGAGGTCGTCAAGGAGCTGGCGCGCACCTTCCGGCCACGGCTCTACCTGGTGGGCAGCAACCCGCTGGACCGCTACGGACCCGAGGTGTTCGTGGGCTCCGACGAGGAGTTCGCGGCCGGGCGCAAGCACTTCATCCGCGCCGGACTGGCCACCCGCCGAGGCGCGCACGTCGGCGGGCTCAACCGCGAGTTCGACCGGATGGTCGACGCCCGCGCCGCGCGCCGCAACATCGCCGAGATGGTCGAGCACTGCGGCGCGGACCGGGTCACCTACCTCACCTGCGACGTGACGGACCGCGCGTCCGTGGAGGCCGCGGTCGCGTCGGTGCTGGCCGCGCACGACCGGATCGACCTGGTGCTCAACGCGGCGGGCCGCAACAGGTCCGCGCTGATCCCGGACAAGGACTTCGCCGAGTTCCGGGCCATCCGCGACCTCAAGGTCGAGGGCTACCGCAACCTCAAGAGCGCGCTGCGCGACCGGCCGCCGGGGCTGTGGTGCAACTTCGGCTCGCTGCTCGGCCACTTCGGTCTCGCGGGCGAGCTGGACTACGGCTCCGGCAACGGTTTCCTCGCCTCCGCGGCCGACCACGCGGCCACCCTGCCCGGCACCGACGAGTTCACCATCGGCTGGACCCTGTGGGACGGCGTGGGCATCGGCGCGGACTCGGTGGCCCGCTCGTACTTCAAGCGCGGCGGCCACTACACGCACATGGCGATCAGCGAAGGCGTCCGGCACTTCGTCCGCGAACTGCACGCGGCCAACCGGCACCCGTACGTGCTGCACCTGGGCGCCGCGGAACTGGAGTTCGCCAAGGAACTCCACCCCGGCTACCTGGAGTCCGCCGACACGCGCACGGCGGTCGTGCGGGACTTCGACCCCGAGGCCGTTCCGGACGTCGAGCACCACCTGGTCCGGGGCACGCCGACCGCCCCCGCGAGCTGGCTCACCGCGCTCGCCGCCGAGACCGCCGCGGTGCTCGTGCCGGACCAGGAGGTCATCGGCTTCACCGACCTGCGGTTCGAGCACTTCGTCCAGGGCCGCCCGGCCGGGCCGAAGCGGATCAGCGCGCGGCTGCTGGAGCAGGGCGAGGAGGTGACGTCGGTGCAGGTGCGGATCACCGCCGACGTCGTGTCGCCCGGCGGCGTCCGGCTGGTCACCGACCGGCTGCTGAGCAGCGTCGTCGTGCGCTTCGCACGGGAGTTCCCGCGCGCCCCGCACTGGGAGGCGTGGCCGGAGGGCGACGAGACCGCCCTGCCCGACCCGTACCACCTCGACTCCTCACCAGTGCTGCTGACCGGGCCGTTCGTGGCGACCGCGGACACCCGCCTGCACCCGCAGGGCAAGCGGGCCACGTTCGCGCCCACCGAGGTGCGGCCGTCGGCGTTCGCCGTGCCCGCCGTCCTGCTCGACGCGATGGTCCGCACCGGGGCGCTGGCGCTCGTCGACGGCGGCCTGCCGGTGGCCGTTCCCCGGTCGATCCGCCGGATCGACCTCTACCAGCGCGGCGACGACCACGACCTCGTCGTGCGGTACGGCGATCTGGAGCTGTACGCCACCTCCGCCTGCCATCCCGAGTTCGGCAACCGGTTCGTCGCCACCACGGCCGACGGCCGCGTGGTCGCCCAGGTCCACGACGTCGAGGCGACCGTGCTCGGGTACCTCGACCCGCTCACCGCCGCGATGACGCAGGCGTGACCGTCCAAGAGGGAGAACACCGCGGTGAAAGACCACGTGATCGCGCCCGGACCGACCGGCAGCCAGTTGGGCCGCTTCGACCGCGACGCCATCGGTTTCGTGACGGCGATGGGGCAGGAGCACGGCGGGATCGTCCGCATCACGCTCGGCCCGTTCGTGATGCACCTGGTCAGCGACCCCGACGCGGTCAAGCACATCCTGCAGGACAACGCGAAGAACTACGTGCGGGGCAAGTTCTACGGCAACTTCGACCTGTTCTTCGGCCGCGGGATGCTCACCACCGACGGCGCGGAGTGGCGTGAGCGCAGGCAGGTCAGCCAGCCGTTCTTCCACAAGCCGCTGCTGGTGGCGAAGTCGCCCGCCATCACCGAGTGCGCCGACGACCTCGTCGCCGGGTGGGAGGCCGCCGCCGACCGCGGCGAACCGGTCGACGTGACCGACGGCGTGATGACGCTGGCCATGGGCGTGTTCGGCAAGGTGTTCCTCGGCGTCGACCTGCGGCCGAGCTCCGCCGAACTCCAGCCCGCGGTCCTGTTCGCCATGCAGGCGGTGCTGCGGAGCGGTTCGGTGTCGCAGCTCCTGCCGCGCTGGGTGCCGACGCCCTACCGCCGCGAGTCCACCCGGCACCGGGCCACGCTCGACCGCGTGCTGAACGAGGTCGTGGAACAGCACGTGCGCGGCGAGGTCGAGGAGCACACCGTCGTGTCCGCGCTGCTCGCCGCCCGCGACGAGCGCGGTGAGCCGTGGCCGCGCGAAGCGGTGCTCGCCGAGCTGAAGACCCTGTTCCTCGCGGGCCACGAGACCACCGGGTGCAGCATCGTCTGGACCCTGCACGCCCTCTCCCAGCACCCCGAGGTGCGCCGACGGCTGGAGGCCGAGCTGGCGGAGGTCCTGGGTGGACGGACACCGACCGTCGACGACCTGGCGGACCTGCCGTACCTGAAGCAGGTCGTGCAGGAATCGTTGCGGTTGTACCCGGTGGTGTGGTCCTATCCTCGGGACGCGGTGGCCGACGACACGGTCGGCGGTTACCACATCCCGGCGGGGAGTTCGGTGCTGCTGTCGTCCTACGTGACCCAGCACGACCGGAGCCTGTGGGAGAACCCGGAGGCGTTCGACCCGCAGCGGTTCTGCCCCGCGCACCACACCGAGGGCCGGCCGAAGTACGCGTACTACCCGTTCGGGGGCGGAGCCCGCAAGTGCATCGGATTCGAGGCAGGGCTCATGGAGGTCCAGCTCGTCGTCGCCACCGTCGCGCAGCGCGTGCGGATGGACCTGGTGCCGGGCAGACCGACCGGCCTCTGGCCGAAAGCGTCACTGCGCCCCGTGCCCAACGTGCTGATGGCCGCCTCCCGCGTGCGGCCGTGAGCACCCGCCGGTTCGTCTGGCACCCGCGCCGGACGCCCACACCGGACGCCACACCGACAGAACTCCTCGCGGGCAAGCGGATCCTGCTGATCGGCGGCACGGCCGAGGCACTGGAGGCGGTCGGGTCGGCACTGCTCGCGCACGGCGTGGTGCTCGTCGGCCAGGACCACCCGCGCGACGCGGACGGCATCGTCGACCTCACCACGGACGCCGGGCCCTCAACCGACTGGCGGCCCGCGCTGCTGCGCACGGTCGGCGCGATCCGAGGCTGCTACGACACCTGGTCCGAGGAGACCGACGCCGTTCGGACCTGCTACGTCGCCGTCACCTACCTCGGCGGCCGGATGGGGTACCGGGACGTGAGCGACCGCCCGTGGGGCGGCCTGTGGGCGGGGTTGGCCAAGGCGCTGCACCACGAACTGCCGAACCTGAACACCAAGGTCGTGGACGTCGACCCGGCCGAGGTCGCCGACCTGCCATCGGTGCTGCTGCGCGAGCTGTACCGGTGGGGCTCCTACGAAGTCGGCTACTCCGGCGGCGTCCGGTACACCCTCGCGCCCCACCCCGAGGACGCCGCCGCGCCGACCGTCGACCTGGGGGAGTCCGACGTCGTGCTGGTCTCCGGCGGCGGCCGGGGCATCGGGTTCGCCGCCGCCACGGACCTCGCCACGCGGCACGGGTGCCGGGTGGTCGTGACCGGCCGCCACCCGCTGCCCGGCCCCGACGTCGTGTGGAGCGCGCTGGACGACGACGGTTTCCAGGCCCACCAACGGGACCTGTGGATCCGGGCCACCGCGGACGGCTCGCTGGCCGCGGTCCGCGCGGAGACGACCCGGATGGCACAGCGGCGCGCGCTCGCCGCGAACCTGGCGTCGGCCAGGGCCCAGGGGCTGCGCCTGGACTACGAGGTCTGCGACTTCACCGACCGCGCGCAGGTCGACGCCCTGCTGACCAAGCTCGGACCCGCGCTGACCGGCGTGGTGCACAACGCGGGCGTCGACACCGCCACCCGGCTGCCCCGGCTGTCGGACGACGACATCGTGCGGACCGTCGCCACCAAGGTCGACGGCTTCGCGCACCTGTTCGGCGCGCTGCGCGACCGGCCGCTGAAGTTCTTCTGCAACACCGGTTCCCTGAGCGGCCGCCTGGGCGGGATGGTCGGCCAGATCGCCTACTCGGCGGCCAACGACGGCCTGACCCGCCTCGGGCTCTGGGCGGACGCGCGAGCCCCGTTCCCGGTCGCCACGCTGTGCTGGCCGATGTGGGAGCGGATGGGGATGATCACCAACTACGACGCGGCCGCCCGGTACATGAGCGCCATCGGCGTCGAGGAGGGCGCCCGCCGCTGGGCGGAGGAACTGCTCGCCCCCAGCCGCGGCGAGGTCACGTTCCTCGGCGCGCTCGGCAGCGCCCTGAACCCCGTGCAGGTGCGCGGGTTCCCCATGCACCGGGAGGTGCCGGGGTTCGCCGCCGTCTACCCGCGCGTCTTCCACCTGGGCACACCGGTCAGCTTCCGGCCAGGGGCCCGGTTCGTCGCCGACGTCCTGTTCGACGGGGCAGGCGCACCGGTGCTCACCGACTTCACCGTGTCCGGCCACCCCGCCGTGCCGGTCGGCGTGCTGCTGGAGAACGCGCTCGCCACGGCGGTGTGGGCGCACCCGGCGGGCGACGAGCCCGCGGTGTGCTGGATCGGCGACGTCACCGCGTGCCTGGACGGCCTGCGGCTGGACCGCGGCGCGCTGGAACTGCGCCGCACCACAACTTTGTCCACCGTGGACGGTGAGCTGGTGGTGGACGTCCGGTTCGACCGGCCCGACTTCGGACCGGTCGCCGAACTCCGCATCGGCTACACCGCGCGCGAGGCCGACGCGCCGCCGGTCGCGGTCCGCGCCGCGCGGGAGTCGGCCGCACCCGCGCCCGCCCGCTGGCTCGGCGTGGTCGTCCCGGTCGCGACCTGGCACGAGGGCGGTCCGGTGAGCCTGCGCGAGCCCCGGCCCGCCGACCTGTGGACCGTTCCGCTCACCCCGCCGCTCGCGCTCCCGCTGGCGGCGCTGGAGAACATCGTCCGCTCAACGCTGCGCGCCCGACCGGGACCGGTGCTGCGGATCACCAGGCTGGTACCGCACGGACCCCCGGCGGCCACCAGCCGAATCGACGGCGACCCGGTGCGGGGGCGCTGGCACGTCGTCGACCCCGTTGACGGTCGGCCGGTACTCACCGCGTCGACGCCCACCCACCCGGAGGACCTGTGATGCCGAACGCCGTGGACCCCGAAGTCGTGCACCGCGAAGTCGCGGAGATCCTGGTCGGCGTGCTGGGCGACTACGGAGTGCGGGCGGAGTCGATCACCCGCGACACCGACCTGCACACCGACCTGCAGTTCGAGAGCATCGGCACCGACCTGCCGGTGCTGCTCGGGCACCTCGGCGCTTTCTACGGCGGCCGGGTGGACGTGTTCTCGGCTCTTCAAGGGATGGACCTGCACGAGCTGATCTCGCTGCGGGTGGGGACGCTGGTGGACGAGGTCGTGGCGCAGCTGCGCGCGCACCCGGACCCGGTCCTGTCGCCGCCGCCTGCCTTCCCGCGCGCCGTGCGCCCGCCCGTCCCGGCGGGCGGGGACGGCGTGCCGCGGCGGTTCCTGTTCGTGGTGCCGCCGCTGACCGGCCACGTGAACCCGACGATCGGGGTCGCGGCACACCTGGTCGAGCGCGGGCACTCCGTCGCGTGGGCCGGGCACGAGCCGCTGCTGCGGTCGGTGCTGGGGCCGGACGCGGTGGTGTTCGACTGCGCCGTGCCGCCCGCCACCGACCGGTGGGCCGAGCGCGGGCCCGAGGTGCGCAGCATGAGGTCCATCAAGGTCATGTGGGAGGAGTTCCTGGAACCGCTGGCGCACGCCATGGTCCCCGGCGTGCGGGCGGCGGTCGAGGAGTTCTCGCCGTCCGTCGTCGTGGCCGACCAGCAGGCGCTGGCCGGGGCGCTGGTCGCGGGCGCGGCAGGCCTGCCGTGGGCCACGTCGGCGACGACCCCGGCCGAGCTGATCGACATGCAGGCCGGGCTGCCGAAGGTCCACGACTGGCTGCAGGGCATGTTCGCGGGCCTGCGCAAGGACTACGGCGGCCCGTCGTCGGACCTGCGCTACTCACCGGACCTGGTGCTGGCCTACACGACCGAGGACATGGTGGGCCCGATCCCGCGGCGCGAGCCGATCGCGTACGTCGGGCCCTCGCTGCACCCCCGTCCTCCGGTCGGCTTCCCGTGGGACCGGCTGGACCCGCACCGGTCGCTGGTGCTGGTCAGCCTGGGCACGATCAGCGTGGGGGCCGGGCCGCGGTTCCTCCGCGAGGCGGTGGCGGCGGTCCGGGAGCGGTCGTCGCGGGTGCAGGCCGTGGTGGTGGACCCGACGGGCGCACTCGGTCCGGGCGACGCCGACGTGATCGTGCTGCCCGCGGTGCCGCAGCTCGACCTGCTGGGATCGGTCGACGCCGTCATCTGCCACGCCGGGCACAACACCGTCTGCGAGGCGCTGCACCACGGGCTGCCGCTGGTGGTCGCGCCCGTCCGGGACGACCAGCCGATCGTCGCGGCACAGGTGGAGGGCGTCGGCGCCGGGGTGCAGGTGCGGTTCGGGCTGGCGTCGGCGCGGCACATCGGGGCGGCACTGGACGCCGTGCTGGACGATCCCGCCTACCGCCGCGCAGCCGGCCGCATCCGGGCCGCGTTCCACGACGCGGGTGGAGCCGCCGCCGCTGCGGGGTACCTGGAGGCCTACGCGGCGCGGGGCTGACCACGTCACCCGGTCACGGCCACGACGTGCTTGCCGACGACACCGCCCCGCTCGAACGCCTGGTGCGCCGCGACGACGTCCGCCAGCGGGTACACGCCCGCCACGACCGGGCGCAGCGTGCCCGCGGTGACGAAACCGGCCAGGTCGCGCAGCACGGCGGCGTCGGGGTTCGCGCTGAACGTGCGGATGCGGCGACCGCCGTGCACGGTCGACGCCGCGATCGCCGCGACGGCGGGGCCCGACAGCGCGATCGTGACCATGCGGCCGCCCCGGTCGAGCCTGCTGCGGAAGCAGTGCAGTTCCGTGCCGACGGTGTCGAAGACGACGTCGAACGACCCGAGCTGGTCGGAGGGGGTGTCCCGGTCGAGCACCTCGTCGGCGCCCAGTTCCCGCAGGACCGGGGCGTACCGCTCACGGGCCAGCGCGGTGACCTTGCCGCCCAGCGCGTGCGCGAGCTGCACGGCGGCCGTCCCGACGCCGCCGGCGGCACCCCGGACCAGCACCCGGTCGCCGCTCGCGACCCGCGCGACGTCCCGCAGCCCGATCAGCGCCGTGGTGCCCGTGGCGACCAGTGAGGCCGCGTCCGTCGCGGCGAGGCCCGCCGGGCTCGCCGAGACGCGATCCGCGGCGACCACGACGTACTCCGCTGCCGCGGCCGTGACGTGCCGCTGCCGGGGGTGCACCATGCCCCACACCCGGTCGCCGACGCGGTGGTCCCGCACGTCCGGCCCGACCTCGGCGACGACGCCCGCGAAGTCCAGCCCCGTGCCGATCGGGAACGTCCGCCCCGACATGATCTTCAGCCCGCCCGAGCGGACGATCGAGTCGTGCCCGTTCACACTGGACGCCCCGACCTCGACCAGCACTTCGCCCGCACCGGGGGTGGGGCGCTCGACCTCGTTGACGCGCAGGACTTCCGGTGCGCCGAAAGCGGTGATCTGGACGGCCTTCATGGTTTCGTTCCCTCCGTGGTCGGGCTGTGTGCCACTGATCATGGGGCACGGTCGCGACAACGCGGTCGTTCCGGTTTTCCTGGGACAACCAGACCCACCCTCGCGGCTCCCGTTGCTGGGATACTCGGACCATGGACGACGATCCCCGGCGCGAACTCGCTGACTTCCTGCGGACCCGCCGCACCCTGTTGACACCACAGGAAGTCGGCCTGGAGCCAGGTCCGCGGCGGCGGGTGGCCGGTCTGCGGCGCGAGGAACTGGCCCTGCTGGCCGGTGTCAGCTCGGACTACTACCAGCGCATGGAGCAGGGACGCGACGTGCGGCCCTCCGAGCAGGTCCTCGACGCCATCGCACGGGCGCTGAACTTCTCGCCCGAGGAGTCCCGCCACCTGCACAGCCTGGCCGCCGCCGCCCGCACCCCCGCCCGCGCACCGCGCGAGCGCGATCCGGAGGTGGTGCCGGAGACCACGCTGCGGCTGCTGCGCACGATGTCCACGCCCGCCGTGGTCATCGGCCGCTTCCAGGACGTGCTGGCCTGGAACCCGCTGGCGGGCGCATTGCTGGGCGCGTTCACCGACCGGCCGTGGGACGAGCGGAACCTGTTGGCGCTGCTGCTGAACCCGGACGCCGACCAGACGTGCCCGAACCGGGCGGCCACCGTCGCCGAGCTGATCGGGATGCTGCGGACCCAGGTCGCCGCCGATCCCGGCCACCCCCGAGCCGTGGAGCTGGTCGGCGAACTCGCGGTCGGCAGCCCCGAGTTCGCGACGCTGTGGGCCCGCCACGACGTGGCCGAGGCCATGCGCGGCCAGATGCGCGTCAACCACCCGCTGGTCGGCGAGCTGACCCTGGACTGGGACGCCTACCCGTTGCCGGGCGCTGCCGGTCC
>JBDSAJ010000867.1:0-21998 GCA_039922235.1 Umezawaea sp. | reverse complement strand
GTAGCTGATGTTGTTGTTCCGCGCCGTGGTCGTCGGCCGGTTGGGTGCGATGGAGCCCGACGAGCCGTCGAAGTTCCACCAGCCCCACCCGAGCGTGATGCCGTTCCACGGAGCTTTTTCGATCCGGTTGTGCTGCACGGTCAGGGTGTCGACGAAGTACGCCGCGATGGGGCTGTGCCCGTTGAACAGCACCGCGCTGTCGTAGAGGTAGTTGTTCTTGATCTCGATGTTCTTCGGAAGACCTTCGACCTGCGCGGAGTACTTCTCGCGGTTCGTCGACGTGTAGTCCCCGATGTAGACGTGCTGCGGATGGCCCACGGTGATGGCGGACCCGGCGATGTCGTTCGTGTAGTTCCCGACCAACTGCACGTTCTGGACGTCGTTGACCATGTTGATCCCGTCGACACCGGTGTGCTGCACCCGGTTGCGGAGCAGGGTTATCCCGTCGGCGTTCTCCATCTGGATGATGCCCGGCGCGGTGTCGACGTTGCGGTAGTAGTAGACGTGGAAGTTGCCCTTGACGTACACGGTGTTGCCGAGGCCACCCTGCTGGGCCTGCTTGAACGCGGAACCTGCCACGTTGAAGAGGTTCCAGTCCGAGTGCTGCACCGTGATGCCGGAGACGGTGATGTTGCGGACGTGGTTGGTCGTGGACGTGCCGGCGATGCGAAGCACGGTGGACACGTTGTTCGGCGCGTAGACCGTCGCCGTCGCCATGTTCTCGGAGTCGGCTTTGTAGTAGTACACAGTTTGGCTCGACTTGTCGAAGTAGAACTCACCCGGCGAGTCGAGGAACTCGTAGGCGTTCATGAACTTGTGGCTTCCGCCGGCCTGGAAGTTGCCGTTGAACGCGCCTTGGGCGATGGCCGCACCCGGTTGCTGGAAAAGCGCGACGCGGCTGGCGCCGTCAGTGGTGACCTGGCGGACTCCCACGATGGCCGTTTGCCAGGTCGTCGCCGTCTCGATTTCGACATCTTCCGGATT
The DNA here is from genome assembly GCA_039922235.1 of Umezawaea sp. Lineage (GTDB taxonomy): Bacteria > Actinomycetota > Actinomycetes > Mycobacteriales > Pseudonocardiaceae > Umezawaea. The sequence continues at coordinate 21,014 of JBDSAJ010000867.1, read as the reverse complement.
GCGCGAAATGGCAGGCAGATCAGCCGTGCTGTACTTTGCGCCGTCACACTGCGAGCCCGATTCCAACGCCCATGGAGCCTGACCGGCGGTGACGTTGTACGTGCCGTAGCACCCTTGCGAGTTAATCGTCTTGGTGGCCATGACGGCGCGCTTGTCATTGACGTAGAGCGCCCGCAGCTTGTTGCCGCGAGTGAGCGGGGCCTTCCAGATGTTGCCTGCTTGCTGCGTCCAGCCGGTCACCTGCACGCCACCGCTCAGCACCGGCGTCTCGTTCTGGTACGCGGAGTACATGACCCGGTACCCGTTCGTGCCCGAGTCGCTCGGCGTCAGTTCTACGGCGTTGCCGACCGGGTAGTTCCCTCCACGGAGGTAGACGTAGATGTCCCCGGACATGTTCGCGTTCACCGTGCGAACGGCGTCCCGTGCGCGCGGCACGGTTTTGAACGGGGCCGCGATCGTCCCCGGATTTGCGTCATTTCCGTCGGGAGCGACGTAGTACGTTGCCTGGGTGGCGGCCGAGGCACGGGGTTGGTCTGCCAAGTTCGGCAGCAGCGCGGCGGACACCAGCACCGCAAGGGCTACCAACGACCTTCCGACGAGGACGGCTGTTCTCACCTTGTTCCCTTTCGCTTGTTCCCGAACGGACAGGCCGAACTGCGCGCGCCACTGTCGATGTGACGCGCAGTTCCGGTTGGCCAGCCTCGGCGCAGCAGCTGTTCGAATCATCGGTGTCCTCATCGTCGTCGTTGACGAGCGCGCAGCGGCCGGCCACGGACCACCCCGCCCGCGGATCAACGTCGCCTTCCGGCAAGCTAGCCACGCGCGGCGCCGGGGAGCAATGGCGGGTATCTGCCACCGTTGTTAGCGCTAACGCCGACACCGAGACCCGGACCTCGTCGAACGGAGGTTCGGCAGGCACCGCGTTCATCAGCGAGACGGCGAAGACCGCTCGTTCAGACCAGTGAACTGATACTCGTGCGTGAGTCGATTGCGGCGCAGCCATTGCACTGGTGGATGCTCGAGAAGCAAGCCACGCCGTTGGCTTCGGGAACTGGCGCAGAATGACGTGCGCGCTAACAGTTAGCCATTCGGGGCTAAGTGCGGCCGGATGCCCCGTTCAGGTTCGCTGGACGGGGCGGTTCAACCGCTGCCTGCGATCGTGGATTTGATCGCGAGCGCTCCGGCCGACCGGGCCCATTCGCTGAAGTCGAACGGCTGCACGTCGAGTTCCAGCAGGTCGGGATCGCCCTCGTAGGTGTCCTCGATGCCGTCGTGCACCAACTGGGAGGCGACCTGGTACAGCGGCACACCCTCCCCGGTGAGCAGCACCTTCTGCGGGTCGACGGCATTGGCGATCGTGCCGATGAGCACACCCAGCGCGTACCCGGCATCGCCGAACACCCGCTTGGCCTCGGGATCGCCGTTGCGGACGCGGTCGAGCGCCTCCTCGTAGGTGGGCGGGCCCTCCAGTTGGCGCAGCATCACGTGCGTCAGCAGGTAGCTCGACGCGCAGCCACGCCTGCCACAACCGCACAGCGGGCCGTTGGCGTGGACCAGGACGTGGTGGAACCGCGGGGGCAGGCCGTGCGCACCTGCCACGAGCCTGCCCCCGACGATCAGGCCGGTGCCCAGGCCCGCACCGACCGTGATCACGGCCATCGAGTCCAGGCCCGCGCCGACGCCGAACCAGTGCTCGGCCGCGGTGAGCGCCTGCACGTCGTTGTCCACGGTCGTGGGGTTGCCGGTGGCGCGGCCCACCATGTCCCTGAGCGGCACGTCGGTCCAGTTCAGGAACTCGGCGCTGGTCACCAGGCCGTCGAGCACGGTCCCCCCGAGCGTCACGCCGATGGCGGTGGCCCGCGGGTACCTGGCCGCCACACCGGCGATCTGGGCGACGACCTCGTCGGGAGCGTTGGAGCACAACGGTTCCTCGACGCTCTCCACCGTCACGGCGGTGAGGTCCACGAGGGCGGCGTATAGAGCCGGTCGCTGGTGAGCTTCACGCCGAGGAAGTGGCGGGCTTCCCCGCGCACGTGCAGCATCTCCGACGGCCTCCCCATGGCCGAGCGCAGCTCCGTGCCGCCCTCGACCAGCAGCCCGTCCAGCACCAACGCCTTGGTCACGCGGGTCAGCGTCGGCCGGGACAGGTTCAACCGGTCGGCGATCTCGGCACGGGGCATGGCCCCGTGGATGAGCACCTCCAACAGGACCTGGCGGCCGATCTCGGACAGGCCCGGCCACGGCACTGCGGCGCGGGAGCCCCTCCTCGGTGGCATCGGCCGAACATATCCTGCCGCTTCAAGTCGCCTGGCCAGCGCTATCCCTCGTGTCGGTCGTCCGGCCGGACCAGGCGGCTGGACATGATCGCTCCCAGGCGCGATACCCCGAATGCAGCAGGGAGTGGGAACGCTCCCAGCAAGAACTACCTCCAAATGGTCGAACAACATGGCCAGAATTCCCATGGTGATTGACGAGCCACTTGTGCCGAGAGCCCTGGACAGGTCGTCGACCGACCGCACCAAGACCACCGGTCGTCGAACTACCACCCTCGGGCCAGCGCATCGTCAACGGCCCCAACGGCATCAAGGCCACTGCCAAGGAAGCCACCATCTTCGGCAGCACCCCACCCGTCACGACCACCACTACGCCACCACCCGGCGGCGGGAAGTCCTGCACCGCCACGTACACCATCGCCTGCCGGTGGCAGGGCGGCTTCCAGGGCGAGGTGCGGGTCACCGCGGGCACGGCGGCGATCAAGGACTGGACGGTCACCTGGACCTTCGCCGACGGGCAGACCGTCACCAACGCCTGGAACGCCACCGTCACCAGCACCGGTCCGGCCGTGACCGCCCGAAACATGAACTACAACGGCGGACTTGCCCCCGGCGGCAGCACCACCTTCGGGTTCATCGGGTCGTCGAGCACCGCCAACACCGCCCCGACCGCCTCCTGCACCACGACCTGACCGATTCCCGAGGACCCACTGACGACACCACCGGCACAGCGGTCGCTGTGCCGGTGGTGTCGTCGGAGGTGATCCGGTGTCGCCAACCGGCTATCGTGCTCGCGGGTTCACGACTGGGTCCGCCACTGCTGGCAGGAGTTGTTCAGCTGGCTCCACAGACGAACGTCCGTGCCGTCCGCGGTCCCGCAGTCGGCCACGTCCGCGACCTTGCCGCTGTTGGGATTCCGCAACCGCACCCAGTCGCCGTCCGTCGGGAGGACCGACCAGCGCTGGCAGGCGTTGTTCGACCAGCTGTACTGCTGGATGTTGGCGCCATCGGCGGTGCCGCAAGCGTTCACGTCCAGCGGCTTGTTGCTGCCCTGGTTGACGATCCGGGTGGTGCCGTCGTCGAGCGGCTCGATCCGCCACCGCTGGTTGGCCCCGCCGTGGCAGGTCCAGGTCCGGACGTCGGCGCCGTCCGCGGTCGACCAGTCGCTCACTTCGAGGCACTTGCCGGTCGCCCGGTTGACGAGCATGACGTCGTTCGTCGTGTAGATGAAGCCGATCTTGTCGACCTCGTCGCCGGAGCGGCCGTGGAAGCCTGCGATCTGCCAGCCCGCAGGAGCGGTGCGAGTGGTGCAGTCCGAAGTGGTGGAACCACCTGCGAGCGTGCGCCCCAGGTTCGTGGTGAACTTCGCGTAGAACACCCGCGTGTGGCCCTTGTGCTCGGCCTGGCAGAGGTACGCGCTGCTCACGTACTCCGTGCTGCCCAGCGTGAGCGACGAGTACGAACCGCCCGTCCCGCCGTGGGTCAGCTTCGTGCCGTCCTTGAGCGTCACACCCACCTGGTCGACGCGCTCGGCGCTCCGCAGTGAGATCTCGGTTGCCTGCGCGCCCCACGCCACCCGGTCGACGTCGTTGAAGTAGCCGCCGTGCGGGCCACCGGACTGCTCGCTGAACTGGTACGCCGGGTTCGTCGACCAGCTGAACCCGACGCCGAGCGGGAAGTGGTCGGACAGCATCTTGCCGGTGCCGTCCTCCAGGAAGCCGGTGTGCTTGTTGTCGTAGGAGGTCGCGTTGAGCGTGATGGACCGGCTGCCGCGGTACCAGATCTTGTCGACGACCTCGCAGCCGTTGGTGGGGTTGGCGCTGTCGCACACAAGGGCGTCGGTGCCTTCGGCGGGGGCGTTGCCGCCGCGGACGAGCTGCACCCACGGGTCGGTCAAACCGTTGGCGGCGGCGAAGTTGCGGATCGTGGTGCCGTCAACGGTGCGGGTGTAGCGGGTGTTGGTGTCGCCCATGACCACCACCGCGTTGCCTGCCGAGTGGCTCTGGATGAACGAGCTGAGCTGAGCGAAGTTGTCGACCCGTGCCGCCAGGTCGCCCGGCTCGCTGCCCGCGTCGGCGTGCAGGTTGTAGAAGTCGACGTAGGTGCCCTCGGCCAGCCGCGTCCGCATGAACGTGAAGCCCTTGGGCGTCAGGCAGTCACCACTGCTGGTGTCGCACTTGTTCCACTTGACCCGCTCGAAGTCACCCTCGTCGAACGCCTTGCCGGACAACGAGTTGAGCCCGCTGCCGAAGGGCACCCCACCGCTGGTCGCGGTGCGGTACGCGTGGGTGTCCGACGCGTACAGGTAGGCGTGGTAGTTGAAGTCCTCCTGCACGTGGACGATGTCGTAGGGCCCCAGCCGCTGCCCGATCGCCGTGGTCGCGGGCACGCGAGGAGTCGGCGCGCTCGACAGGAACTCCGGCAGCCCCGCGATGTTGTACGTCAGGGCGTTGAACGTGCCAGACGCTGCAGCCGCGGGCGCCGCCGTCGCCAGGTGCGTTGTCGGTAGTGCCACGATGGCGGCCGAGGCGAGTGTTACCGCCACGGCGCTGGCCAGTGCTCGTCGCATGGATGTGGGGCCCTTCTGGGCGAGGTGTACGAGTCGTCGTAGTGGCATCGGCGGTGGTGGGACCCGCTGCTGCTGGCCAGGACACTAGGTCTCGCAGGGCCGCGAAGGAAGAGATAGATGAATACATTTCGCATTCATTGGGGTGAACATCGGCCTGGCTAGACCTATCAGTCTTCCAAGTGGCGCAAGAAGCAACGACCGTGAACAGACGAGGCAGCGGCGGTGCAGCACCACCCCCGGCAGGGAAAGCGCGTTCCGGATCAGTTCGCTCAGCGAGACAGGTAGTCCGCTCCGGGTCATCCTGGGGCCTCAGAGCAGACTTGTCGATCTGGGCTGACCGAGACCAAGCCCGGACGTCAGGGTGAGGACTGTGAACACCTGATGTTGGGGCAGGGGTTGAACTGGCGGCGACTAGCGTTAACATGCCGCGTGGCACCGATCACACCAGGATCGCGTTGGCGTCCCGCTTCGAAAACCCGTGGCGCACCGGGCCCGCAGGCGGGCCCGACCACGTTGAACCACCTTCCGGACGAGGAGCAGCAATGAGGTTGCCAAGAATCGTCGTGCCCGCCCTAGTGGCGGTCCTGGCGACGGCGTGCGGCACGTCCGCGACACCGGCCGGCCAGGCGGACAAGTCCACGGCGGTGCTCGTGGGCGTCACGATGCCGACGACCTCGTCCGAGCGCTGGATTCGCGACGGCGAGAACATCAAGAAGGCGTTGGAGGGGCAAGGCCGCAAGGTCGACCTGCGCTACGCCGAGAACGACATCCCCACCCAGGCGGCCCAGATCGACGACCAGATCTCGAAGGGCGCCAAGCTCCTGATCATCGCGTCGGTCGACGGCAAGGCGCTGGCCGGGCAGCTCCAGCGGGCCGCCGACGCGAGCATCCCGGTGATCGCCTACGACCGGCTCATCCGCGACAGCCCGAACGTCGACTTCTACTCGACGTTCGAGAACTTCCGCGTCGGCACGAACGAGGCCGAGTCCCTGCTGACCGGCTTGGGCTTGCGCACCGCAGAGGGCGGTCCGGGGAGCGCGACGGGGCCGTTCAACATCGAGCTGTTCGCGGGCTCGCCGGACGACAACAACGCCACGTTCTTCTTCAACGGTGCCATGTCCGTGCTCAAGCCGCTCATCGACAAGGGCACGCTGGTGGTGAAGAGCGGGCAGCTCGACTTCGCGACCGTCGCGACCCTGCGGTGGGACGGCGCCGCGGCTCAGCTGCGCATGGCGGACGTCCTCGCCTCGACCTACCGTCGCGGCGCCCAGTTGCACGGCGTCCTGTCGCCTTACGACGGCCTCTCCCTCGGCATCCTCACCGCGCTGAAGAACAACGGCTACGGCCCCAACGGCCTCCCCTACCCGATCGTGACCGGCCAGGACGCCGAACTCGCGTCGATCAAGTCCATCATCGCGGGCGAGCAGTACTCGACCATCTACAAGGACACCCGTGAGCTGGCGACCAACACGGCGAAGATGGCCGACACCGTGCTCCAGGGCCGAACGCCGCAGGTGAACAACCTCACCGACTACGACAACGGCGTCAAGCTCGTGCCGTCCTTCCTGCTCAACCCCGTGACCGTCAACAAGTCCAACTACGAGAAGATTCTGGTGGAGTCCGGTTACTACACGGATGCCCAGTTCAAGTAATTCGCCTGTCGTGGTTTCCGAAACAACCGCCTGACGTTGACGGGGAACGGGCTGGGGTTGCTCCCAGCCCGTTCCCCGGTTCGATCTTCATTCGCGCAGCAGCGCGCCACCGTTGATCGACCAGATCTGGCCGTTGATCCACTCGGCGTCGTCGGAGAGCAGGAAGGTGACCACGCCTGCCAGGTCATCGGGCCTGCCGAACCGGGTGCTGGGTATGGTCTGCCGCGCGAACGCCAGGCTTTCCGCGTCCAGCGCCATCTTCTCCGCCGATTCGGTCAGCACCACGCCAGGGGACACGCAGTTGGCGCGAACACCCTGCCTGCCCCAGCGGGAAGCGATGTGGCGGGTGAGCGCGTTGATCCCGGCTTTGCTGGTTTGGTACGCCGCGCGCTTGTGGTCGCCAACGTGTGCCGCCGCAGATGAGGTGTTGACGATCGCACCGCCCCCCTGTTCCAGCAGAAGTGGCAGGACATCAGCGTCGCCGATATCGCCGAACAGGCCGGAGTGAGCCGCTCCACCTTCTACGACCACTACCGCGATGTGCACGAACTCGCCGAAGCGGCCTGCACCTCGATGATCGACGAGCCGATCGAGTCCTTGCCCGTCCTGAGCCCCGGCGCGGTGGACCAGGACGAAACCCAGTCACTACGGGCCTCCTTCACCAGCCTCGCCGAGCACGCCGGCCTCTACCGCAGCCTGCTGGGACCGCAGGGAAGCGCTCGCGTCATCGACCACATACGCCGCCGCACCACCACGACCGTCCACATCGCCGTCCGCCGGGCCACCGGTGACGCCCGGCAAGACATCACCCCGCCGACCGACACCCCACACGACGTGGCCGCGGCGTTCACTGCAGGCGCGCTCATCAGCGTGGCGATCGACTGGCTCCAACACGGTTGCCCACGAACACCCGCCGAGATGGCCACCCTGACCTGGCCGCTGCTCACCGCCCACTTCGGCGCCGGCACGCCGACATCCGGTCAGTTGGGAAGCGCGTAACCCAGTTCCTCGGCGGCAGTGGACCAGAACGCCATCTCCTCGACCTCGTCGCTCGCCCGTCCGTAGGCCAGGACGGGCCTCACGGTGCCAGGGCGGATGTGACGGCGGAAAGCCCGTCGAACCAGGTGCTCGGCGGGAGCCCCGGTGGTGGGGTGGGGGTGACGGCGCCACGGCGGTGGTGGATCGTGTCGACGCCCGCTGCGCGGGCGGCGGTGAGGTCGTCGTCCGTGGTGCCGACGAACACGCACGACTCGATCGGGACCGCGCAGGCGTGGATCGCCGAGGTGATCAGGTCCGGGGCAGGTGGCAGGACGGCGCGATCCGGGCCTGCCCTGCCGACGAGGCGGCCGACGTGCGCGTCCAGGCCGTGCAGCGCCAGGAGCGCGCGGATCACCACCGCGTCCAGGGAACCGACCACGGTGATGCGGGCTCCGCCCGCGGCCAGCGCGGCGAAGGCCTCGCGGACACCGGACGCGGGACATGCCGCAGCCGCGACCTCGTGCTCGATCCGACGCCACTGCGCGTACACGGCACGTTCGGTGGCAGGACCGATGGATCGTGCGAAGGCGAGGACGACGAACGGATCCTCGGTGCGCGCTACCTTCCGCGGCAACCGGTCCTCCGCCACCAACATCCGCAACCGGTCGGCCACCGGCAGGACCGGCAGCCGTTCGACGACCGGCCCGTCCAACGCCACCAGCACGTGATCGCGTTCTGCGAGCAGTTGTTCACTACGCACGACATCCCCCGTTCACCCCAGCAGCACCAGCATGCCGCCAACCGAGGTCCCTGTCAGCCGCCGGGGTGACGAGCGTCAACTGGGCGCGGTGTTGCCGCCCGGCCCAGCATTACTGTGCCCCAGGTCACAGAACTTGGAGAACCACAGCGGCCCTGGCGCCGTCTTGCTGGAGGTGGAACGCCAGTAGCACGCGCGTTTCCGTCTTGTGGCGATGATGTGGAGGAGATCGTGATGCGTGCGGTGGGAGCCGAGGAGGCCACACCGACCTCCTATTCCTGGGAGATCGAGGCAAGTGGTCTAGTGGTGCGCGTGGGCGGCAGGCGTGGTGGCCGGAACGCGGTGAACGGGCTGAACCTGCGGCTCGGCAGAGGTGTGCACGGGCTGCTCGGCCCGAACGGCGCGGGGAAGACGACCCTGATCAGGGCGCTGGCGACGGTGCAATCACCCAGTTCGGGGTCGTTGTCGCTGCTCGGCACACCGCTGGGTGGTGCCGCTCGGTTGCGGGCGTTGCGGCGGCGGCTGGGTTACCTGCCGCAGCACTTCGGCTTCTACAAGCGGTTCACGGCGCGGGAGTTCGTCGAGTACCTGGCGTGGTTGAAGGAGATGCCGTCGGCGGCGATCCCTGGCGCGGTGCAGCGTGCCCTGGAGAGGGTCGGGCTGGCCGACCGCGCCGATGACCGGATGCGGTCGTTGTCCGGCGGCATGGTGCGCAGGGTCGGTATCGCGCAGGCGATCGTCAACGATCCGGAGGTGCTGCTGCTGGACGAACCGACGGTGGGCCTGGATCCCGCGCAGCGGCTGCGGTTTCGCGAGCTCATGGTCGAACTGGGGCAGCAGTCGTGCGTGCTGGTCTCGACGCACCTGGTCGAGGACGTCGCGGCGGCGTGCACGGACGTGGTGCTGATCGCGGAGGGATCCCTGGTGTTCCAGGGGACTCCCGCCGATCTCGCCACGGCCGGGACGGTGGAGCACGTGGGTGACAGCCCGATCGAGCGGGGCTACTCGGCGTTGATGAGTGCGAAGTCCGACAGGGGTGGCTGGTGATCAGGACAGGGTTGCGGATCGAGCTGCGGCGGTCGTCCGCGCTCTGGATCGGGCTGCTCGTGCTCGTGTCCAGTACGGCGATGCTGGTGCTGCTCACGGCGGAGGACGCGAAGTGGCAGAACAACTCGACGTCGGCACTGCTGAACCTCCGCGTGCCACTGGCGTACGTGTGGGCGCTCGTGGTCGGTGTGGCCGTCTTCCAGGGCATGCGGGACAGCCGAGCGCGGGTGGGCGAGCTGTTCTCCACCACACCCCGCCCCAACTGGGTCAGGCTGGGCACACTGGCGACCGCGGTGGCGGGCCTCGCCGCGGTGGCCACGCTGCTGCTGTGCGTCGGCTTGGTCGTCCGGGTCGCGCTGCGCGGCGGATTCGTCTCGATCGGGTTCGTCCCGCTCATGGTGACCGTGGTGCTCGCCCTGGCGGCGAGCGTCGTCATGGGCCTGGCGGTGGGGCGGTTGCTGCCGCACCCGCTGATCGTGCCGGTGGCGCTGGTGGCGACGTTCATGGCGGCGTCGGGTTGGGCGCTGAGGGGCCTGGACTCGCCTGACGCCGAGGTGCCCCGGTGGTTGCTGCTCGGGCCCGTCCTCGATCCGCCGAGTTCGGACCTGGTGACCACCTCGACGTCGGTGGACGTCGGCCAGGTCGTGTGGTTCACCGGCCTCGGGGTGACGGCGTTCCTGTTGCTGGTGTCACGGTCGCTGCGCGGACACCTGGTGGCGCTGGTCCCGGCCGGGCTCGCGCTGGCACTCGCACTGTCGATCCTGCCGAGCAAGTTGTCCGACGTGCTGGTGACCGACTCGCTCGCCGGCCAGATGGTCTGCGACGGCCAGGTTTGCGTGAGCCGGGTGCACGAGGACAGCCTGCCCACGGCGGCCGCGGTGGGCAGGGAGGTCCTGGAGAAGCTGGCGGTGCTGCCCGATCCGCCCACCAAGGTCTGGGAGGACACGTCGCCGATGGCTCACGTGGAGGTGCCGCGTCGCAGTGGCGACATCGTCTACGTGAGTTCGCAGACCTATCCCGATGTGCTGGCGATGTCCCCGGAGCAGATGCGCCTGGATCTGCTCGCCGGAGCGGGCGTTCCCCGGTGCGCCTCGCCGAACACCGTCGACGCCGGCGAAGCGACGGTGCGCTACGTGACCGCCGGGTACTTCAACGGGAAACTGGCCGTGCTGGCCTCCGACCCCTACGTCTGGGGCAGTTCGCGCATGCGAGCCGAGGTCGAGGAGGCCTGGCAGGCGTTTCGGGGCCAGTCGGCGCAGGAGCAGCTGAACCGGGTGACGAAGGCCCGCGAGATGTTGTTGACGTGCCAGGATTCCGAGCGGGTCCTCGACGTCCTCGTGGCGGGCGCGGTGCGATGAGGCCAATCGCGTTGTACGTGCGGTCGCGCGGTGTGCCCGCCGCTCTCCTGGCCCTGCCCGTGGTGGTGCTCCTCGTGTGGTCGGCGATGCACTCGCCGTGGATGCCGTTGAGCGCGTCGTTGACGTCGCTGGCAGCGGTGCTGGTGATCACGGTCGGCCTCGCGGGCCAGGACCCCGAACTGGACCGGTCGACCGCGGTGCCGTGGCCGGTGTGGCGGTTCGGGCACCTGCTGCTCGCGGCCGTGCTGGCGGCGGTCTCAGTGCTGCTGGTGCAGGAACTCGGGCACGAGACGTTCGAAGTCGAGTTCATGCTGCGCGACGCGGCGGGCATGGTGGGGCTCGCCGGGCTGGCGGCGACGGTGGCCGGTGCGAGGTCCGCTCCTGCGGCAGCGGTGATGTGGTGGGCCGTGAGCGCGATGGTGCCGCCTGGCGAGTCAGTGCTCAGCCGGATCGCCAGGTGGCCAATGTGCCCCGCTGACGACGCGGTGGCGATGTGGACGGCGGGGGTGTTGTTCGTGGTGGGAGTCACCGCTTACGCGGCGCGCGGCGGACGGCGCTGAGCGCTTGGACGACCTGCCCGTACCGTCAGGGCGATATCCGTGTCCTGGCTACCTGCTCCAACAGGCGGGGCGTGCGGGCGGGGTTGCCGTGCTGGTGCTCCCAGTTGGCTGCCGCGAGCCTGCGCAGCAGCACGTAGAACGGGATCAGCTCGTCGAAAGAGGCCGCTTCCGCCCTGGTCGGCGCGTATCCGTCCAGCACCGCGGGCAGCAGGTCCTCGTCGGTGACCGCGAGCACCGCCAGGTCCATCGCGGGGTCGCCGGCGCTGACGTCCTCCAGGTCGATCAGACCGGCGATCCGGCCATCTCGCACCACGAAGTGGTCCGGGCGGCCGTCCAACAGCGTCAAGGTGCCGCGGCCGGTCATCAGTGGCTGGAGGCGTCGGCACCAATCCCGGATCTCGTCGCACCGCTGCTCCGGGACATCGGCGAAGTCCGCCAGCCAAGCCAGGATCCAGGTGGTCCAGTCCGTCATCCACTCACCGATCGTGTCCGGTCGGCACTCGGCCACGGAGTGAACCCGACGCAGCAGCCTGCCGGCCTCGCGCTGCGCCGATGGCGGACTGGCCGCAGACAGTGGCTCTCCCTCGATCCACCGCAGCACCAGGTGGGACGGGACGCCATCGTGGTGGGCGTGGACTTCCGACACCGGCAGACCCGCCGCGCCGAGCCGGGCGATCGCCGCCCGTTCCCGCACGAACGCGGCCGGCCGCTCGTCGGCCTTCACCGCGAAGCCGCCGACCCTGGCGACCAGCCTGCTGGGGCGGTCGACGTGGATCGTGACCGGTCCGGTCGGCAGACCGTGGCCGGCCACAACGGCATCCGGGGCTACGAGCACACGGCCGATTCTGGGTGAATGATCGCGCTGGCTCCAGCGAATTTAGCCGCCCGCCGTGAGCAGAACAGTCCAGAGTTGGAACGGCTGATAACGCCGTACGTCAGCCAGTCAGCGCGGCCGCCAGCCTCTTCGCCTCGGTGACAGTCCGGCTGGAACCCTTGCGGGCGGCGACCTCCGCGAGGCCGTCGACCTGACCACCTGGCCGTAGCTGCTGCGCCAGTTCGACGGCCAACTCGACGAGGTCGGCCACCCGGTTGTGGGTCCACAGCAGGGGTAGTGCCGCCGCGAGGAGTTCCCACACCTGTCGTGCGGCACCGGAACGCGCCGCGTCGCGCAACGCGGGCACGACCCGGTTCAGCACGACGTCACCGCGGTCGACGAGTTGTCCGACGAGCTTGCCGAGAGCTGTGCCGTCGAACTGGTCGCGGGTGGCCAGGGTGAGCAGCGCGTCGACCGCGTACGCCCGGTTGATCGGGAGTTCGGCTCCCAAGCCGTAGACGAGCGCGAGGTGCAGGCCCGCGCCGACCGGGCCGTCGGCCCGTGCCAACAGCGGCAGCAACGGGCCGTCGCTGCCTCTGGAGCTCAGTCGGTGAGCCAGGTGCGGCACGAGGTGGGCGGCGACGACGTCGCGTTGGGACGGGAGTGCGGCGGGCCAGCACTCGATCATCGGGCCCCACTCCTGGTAACCCTGCCAGTGCTGCTCCGGCTCGGGCAGACCGGGCGTCACGGTCGCGAACAACCTGTGCTCGGTGACCCCCTTCTGCCCGTAGCTGTAGACGATCGTGGTGTAGGGCCGTTCGGCGACGACCACGTCGGGGTCGGTCCGGCAGGCGAGCCACTCGCGCAGTTGCCGTCCTGTCCTGCCGGGGAGCGACGCGGCGACATCCGAATCGACGTCACGCGGTAGCCGGTGGAAGGCCAGCCGCAGGTCCTTCGGCCACGGCTGCCATCCCTCGGACTCGGCTCGGCCCAGTCGCGCCACCAGCACCGCGGGATCGATCAGGCCGGACACGTCGGTCGGCGTGGAGACGAGTGCGGGGCGGGGCGAGTGCACGAGGCCTTCCGCGATCTCGTGCAGCCGCACGGTCAGCATCTCGCCGATCCCGCCCGATCGCGCGCGTGTGAGCTGTTTGCGCCATTCCCGTGCCGTGGCCAGGACCTCCCCCAACGGCCCGTACGGGTGCGGTGGCGTACCCGCCGCGCGGATGATCGCGCAGAACTCGTCACGGGGCTCCGTGGTGATGTAGCCGCGGCTGTACGCCACCGTGCTCAGGAACCACGGGTACTCCGCGAACACCGGCTCCACCGCGTCGATCAGCGCCTGACGGTCTTGCCAGGCGAAGCGCACCAGCGCCTCCAGGATCCGCTCCAGCACCACCGCGTCGAGGTGCCCGCTGGTGCGGCCGAACGCGGACAGCACTTCCCTGGTCAGCTCGTCGAGCGATCTCATCGGCTCAGGCATGGGCTCTGGTCTGAACGTCGCGAGACCGACGCGGAGCTCTGGGGCGGCGGTGACGTCGAGCCGTGCGGCGAGGTCCGCGGGCAGCTGCTCGGCCAGCGCGGTGATCTCCGCCCTCGTCGCGTCGCTCACCTCCGCCAAGTGCTTGCACACCAACGAGACCGCCCGGCCACGCAGGTCGGCGGCGTCGTGTGCGAACAGCGTCGTGGTCACCAGCAGCACCTCGTCCGGGTGGGCGGCCGCGTGCTTGTCGAGCCGGGTGAGCTGGGCACGCACGAGCTTCTTCTCGGTGCGGGTGAACACCCAGCGGCTCGCGTCGCAGAGCAGGTCGAAGTCGAGCCGCTGCGCGTCGTCGAGCCGCATCAGCTGAGCCTGGGCGAGCCCGGCGACGGTCGAGCGCGAGTCGGGCAGCATCGCGACGTAGTCCCGCACGTGCGCCGCGGTCTCGTCCACCGTGGGCCCGATCGCCTCGTGCAGGTCGAGGAACCCGGTCATCTCGCCCGCAGCACCACCCTGCTGGAGCCGGGCGAGGCAGCCGTCGAGCAGCACGCCGCGATCCCCTCGGGTGAGCAGGAACCGCGGCCACCCTTGGCGCGTCAACCGCGAGCCGACGCCGACCACTTCGAGCATCCGCCCGATCAGCACCTCGTACCCCGACCGGAACTTGGTGGGACCGAGCGTTGCCAGGTGGATGAGGAAACCATCGGTGTCCGGTGGGGTGTCGCCGCACAGCTCGACCACCAACCGGAACAAGTCCGGGCGGCTGTCCCTGGTCGGCATCCTCGTGGCGATGCGGGCGGCGAGGTCCGAGAGCCACCCCACTTCACGGTGCCGCAGCACGTCGAGCACGACCGCCACCGCGTCCTCGGTGGCGTCCCACTGCTGCCAGATCTGGTTGCGCACCAGCCACGGCGCGAGGGTGGACGCGTTCGGCAGGAGTCCGGCACCGGCGATGGCGAGCATCTCCAGGTTCCTCCACCTGTCGTCGCCTGCCCGGTGTCGCCGTTCGGACTCGATGAGTTCGGCGGCGAGTTCCTTGCGCTGCAACGGGGTCAGCTCGCGCACCGCCCTGCCGAGCTTTCCGACGTCACCGCTCTCGACGAGGGCGCGGATGTCGTCCCAGTTCACTTCATCCCCCTGATGATGTCGGCCGCCAGCACGTGCTTGCACTTGCCGCGACCACCCCGGTACTCGACCCACCAGGTGCAGGTGCACGTGTCACCGTTGACCCGGTAGTCACCTACCAGTGCGGTGTCACCGTTCCACCGCACCGCTCCTCCCTCGGCGAGAGCTCTCGCGTTCCGGAGCCTGGGGTTCATCGCGGCGACGTCCGCGCCGACGTAGGGCAGCTCGCGGTGGAAGTAGGACGCCTCGGCGAGGTCGTAGCCGACCCGTCCGGCGGTGCCGAGCTGGGTGAGGGCGTCCTTGACGCGGGTCGGCGGCAGTCCTGACCGCTCGGCGAGGTCGCCGATGTCCACGCGTGGCTCGAAGTCCAGCAGCGCGCCGACGAACTCGGCATCGGTGTCCGCGTCACCCGCGGCGAGTCCGTCGAGCACGGCACCCTCACCCGACAGGCCGCGGTTGACCTCTGGCGAGAGCACGAGGGTGAGGCGTTGGGAGCCGAGATCGACCTCCCAGCCACTCGCCACCGGAATTCCCGTCGCTGGCGGGCCGTAGAGCCGCACGGCTTTCGCGAAGCGCAACAACGGGACCAACGCCTCCAGCCGGTTCGCGCCTGCCAGGCAGACCGCGTTGCCGGAGGCGCTTCCGGTGAGCCGCAACGAACGCCCGGAGGGCACGACCCACGCCGTGGCACGGCCCTTCGGCAGCGAGCGGAGGAACCGAGCGGCTTCGGCGGGCGCGAGCTCGGCGCGCAGGTCGAACCGCGAGGCGAGCACCTGGGTTTCCGCGAACCCGCGCAGCCAGCGCGGCGGCAGCGGCACCTTCTTCTCCACGACCGCACCGTCGGACGTGCCGACCTCGACGCTGTCCGGTCCCACGGTCAGGTGCAGCGGATCGCCCGCGGTCACCCGTGCCAGCGACCGCCGCAGGGGCTCGTTCACGTCGACGTTGGTCGTGCCCCGGTCGTGCACCTCCCCGTCGAGCGCGCTGGACAGCACGTCCAGCCGAGCGTAAACACCGCAGCAGCCGGAGAAGGACTCGAACCGGAGCCGATCGCCCGAGCACGTGACGACCGGGTCGCGCAGGCGTTCCGAGGTGGGCTGGAAGTAGCGTGTTCCCGCCACCTTCGCGATGGAGAGCAACGCGGTGGCGGACTGCTGCGGGTCGCTGAGGAACCCGGTGAAGAAGCGCGGGTTCGGTGTCCTGCCACCGGAAGTCTCCAGCCCCAGTGCCCGACGCGTCTCGTCGAGCCGCGAGTCCGCGACGTAAGCGTACGAGTGCATCGGGCCACCCTAGGGAAAGCGGCCTCCACCGGGTGGCGAAATGATCGATCTGGCGGCGAGGTCGGGCGCGGATCCGACGCGTGGAGCTAGACACGCGCGGTCTCGCGCGAAGGACCGCTCACCGGGGCCCGGTCCTGCTTGCCACCGGGCAACCACCGGAGCCAACCCGGCAACGACCAAGCGCGTTCACCCAGCAGTGCCATCGCCGCGGGTAGCAGCACGCCGCGGATGACCGTGGCGTCCAGGATCACCGCCACCGCCATACCGACACCGAGCTGCTTGTTCTCGATCGCCGTGAGCGCCACGAACACCGTGAACACCGCCGTCATGACCACGGCCGCGCTGGTGACCACACCGGCGCTGCTCTCGATGCCCGCGGAGATGGCGGCCCTGGCAGCACTCCCCGAGTCCAGCCGTTCCCGGATGCGGCTGAGGATGAAGATGTGGTAGTCCATGCTCAGGCCGAACAGGATCACGAAGATGAACAGCGGCAACCAGTCCATCACGCCGCCGTAGGACGTGAAGCCGAGCAGGGACTCGAAGTTGCCGTCCTGGAAGACCCAGGTCACCACGCCGCACGCGGCGCCGATGGACAGCAGGTTGAGCACGATCGACACCAGCGGGAGGGCCACCGAGCGGAACGCCACCACCAGCAGCACGAAGGCGAGCAGCAGCACGAACCCGATCACGAGGGGCGTGCGTTCGCTGATCCGCTGGGTGAAGTCGTGGATCTGCGCGGACTTGCCGCCGACGGCGTAGTCCACTCCCCCGACCTCGCCGAGGGTTTCCGGCAGCAACCGGGTGCGCAACGCCTCGAGCGCGCGGTTGGTGGTCTCGTCGGTGCCCGTCCCCGAGATGGGCACCCGCAGCACCAGCGCCTGGTCGACCTGGGCCACCGCGATCGGGTCGTGGATCGCCCCCTCGGCCGAGGTCCGGTCGCGCAACCGCTCCACCGCCGACATGATCTCGGGCGAGTTCGCGGTCGAGCCGTCCTCGTTCCACACCACCACCCTGGCGGGCGTCGGCGTCCCGGGGAACGCCTCCTGCATGCGCACCGCGTTGTCCACGCCGACCACGCTGCGCGGCAGGCTGTTCACCACGGCCGCGTCCTGCAGGTGGATGCCCAGCACCGGCAGCGTCATGGTCACCAGGACCACCACCGCGGCCCCGCCCCACAACGCCGGGCGCTTCACTACCCCGTGCACGACCGCCGACCAGACCCTGGACTCGTTCGCGGCGACCCTGCCGCGGCCCAGGAACGGGACCCGCAGCTTGTCGATCCGGTCGCCGAGCAGCGCCACGGTGGCGGGCAGCACGGTGACCGAGGCGATCATCGCCAGGCCGACCACCAGCACCGTGCCGATGGCGAGGCCGCGGAACGCGTCCAGCCCGGTGAACATCAACCCGGTCAGGCACAGCATCACGGTGAGCCCGGAGACCACGACCACGTGCCCCGAGGTGCGGGCGGTGATGCGCAGCGCAACGTCCGCGGGACGGCCCGCGTGCCGTTCCTCCCGGTAGCGGCGCAGGTAGAACAGCGAGTAGTCCACGCCGACGGCGACCCCGATCAGCATGATCAGCGAGAACACCGCGCTGTTGATCGGGACGACCTTGCCGATCACCTGGAGCAGGGAGAAGGTCGCCAGCACGCCGGTCAGCGTCAGCAGCACCGGGATGCTCGCGGCGACCAGCGAGCCGAACACGATCAGCAGGATGATCACGACGACCGGGAGCGAGAGCAGGTGCGACCGGTTGAGGTCCTCCTTGATGGTCTCGTCCACGGCGGAGGTGAGGCTGCGGTCGCCTGCCTGCGCCAGCCGCAGGTCCGGGTAGCGCTTCGCGGTGGCGTCCACCGCGTCCGCCGTGGTCTTGAAGTTCGCCTTGACCCGTTCGGCGGGTCCGGCGACCTGGAAGGTGACCAGCGCGGAGCGGCCGTCCTCGGAAACCAGGCCCTCGCCGTCGGGGGAACTGGGCGAGCGGACCTCGACCGCGGCGCCGCCGGTGCCGTTGAGCGCGCCGACCAGGTCGTCGACCGCCTGGCGCAGGCGCGGGTCAGCCGCTGTCGAGCCGCCGGGTTCCTTGGCCTGGACCAGGACGTTCTCCCGGATCGGGTCGAACCCGCCCTGTTCGTTGAGCACGGCTTGGGCCCGGCCGGTCTCGCCGGGGTCGGAGGTGCGCGCGTCCGGGCCGGTGACCACCAGGCCGGCCACGAAGGCGAGCGCGACCAGGGCCAGCCAGCCACCGATCGCGGCGCCCCGGTGGCGGACGGACCAGCCCGCGATCCTCTCGACGATGGCGATCCGGTGGCCACTCGCCGAAATCCCGGGCTCGGGTGGCGTGCCGTCGACCGACTTGCTTGGCGGTGTCATGGGATGATGTCCTTTCGGCGAAGGGGTTCTGCCGTGCGAACTCGCCGAACTGGCGAGAATTGGCGCTCCTTCATCAGTTCCGGGTCGCCGAGTTGCAGCTCGGCGGCCCGGATTCACCTCTTTTCGGGGCTATTCCACTTCTTTCAGCACGCGCTCGATCTCGCCCAGCCGCGTGCGCACCTCGTCCAACCGCGCACTGATCTCGGTGAGCTGCCGGTCGGTGTTCTGCTGGGCGGCGGCGGCCGACTCCGCGAGGACCCGGTAGGCGTCTTCGCGGCGGAGCGCGGCACGGGCTCGCCAGCTGACCGCGAGCTGCCAGATCGTGACCGTGATGACCACGGTGAGCAGGATGAAGACACCGGCGACGCCGAGCGTCTCCTGCCATTCTCGGCCGCTCATCTACTCTGGTCCTCTCTGCTCGGCGGCCCTTTCGGGCGCGCTGAGCGTTCGTGCCGCGTCCGCGATGGACTGCGGCGTCAGGTGAAAGGCGAACGGGGTCACCTCGTAGAACTTCATCGCCTTCCCGTCCGGCGAAAGTTCGAGGTGAGCCGAGACGAGCCCCGCCGACTCCAGTTTGCGCAGGTGCACCTGCAACAGCGGGCGGCTGATGCCGAGGGTGCGGGCGAGCTGACTCACGTAGCTGCGTTCGCCGACCAGGGCCGCCACGATGCGCATCCGGTGCGGGTTCGACAACGTACTCAGCACGTGCACCAGATCGTCCCCGGCGGGCAGATCCCCTACCATGTCAATACCTGGCACATGCAAAGGAACGTTAGCAGGTGCCAGCGCTCAGGCGCGAACGGCCAGGTGGGTGACGCTGAAGTCCAGTGGCAGCAGCCCGATCAGCTGTGGAAGATCGCCGGGGCCGGTGTCCGGATCGCCGAGCCTGCTTCGACAACAGTGGTGCGACGCTTCGGCGCACACCCCAGAGGAGGGCTGACGGTGAAGTACATCATCCTGGTTCACGGTTCCCAGCAGGACTTCGACACCTCGTTGGAGGAGGCAGAGCTGGCCGAGATCGGCACCGCGCTGGAGAAGTTCAACCAGGGGTTGCGGGAATCGGGGGAATTCATCGGCGCGCAAGGCCTGGCCGCCCCGGTGCACACGAGGCGCGTCCAGCTGAAGGACGGGGTTCCGGTCGTCACGGACGGGCCCTATGGGGAGGTCGAGGAGGTCGTCATCGGGTACTGGCTGGTGGAGTGCGCGAGCTTCGACCGCGCGACGGAGATCGCGGGTGAGTTGAGCAGGTGTCCGGGTCCGGAGTCGGTCATCGACGTCCGGCCGATCATGGGGGCTGACGCAGATTTCTGAGCGGGACGCGCACGAGGGCGAGGTCGAGGGTCTGCTGGGGAGCATGGCGCCGCAGGCCCTCGGCGCCCTCGTGCGCAAGTACGGGCACGTGGACCTGGCCGAGGACGCGGTGCAGGAGGCGTTGCTGGCGGCATCGACGAAGTGGCGGACCGAGGGGCTGCCGGACAACCCGGCGGGCTGGCTCACCACGGTCGCCGCGCGCAGGTTGACCGACGGGTTGACGTCGGCGACCGCGGCCGTCACCTCGGTCACCTTCACCACCACGGGCGGCCTGACCACCCAGATGCCCGCCGGCTACTGAACACTCGCAGGACGAGGGTCGGATCGGAGAGGACGTGCGCATGACAGCCACGGGCACGGAAGCTGGTCGCCTGAAATTCGAGGAACACGGCTTCACGGTGGAGCGCGGGCTGTTCAGCCCGACGGAGATCCAGCGGTTGCGGGAGGAGTTCACCGCGCTGCACACCGCCGGGCCGATCCCAGGGCACTTCGAACCGCGGGTGTCCGAGACGGCAGGCCTCGACGACCCTCTGGACGCCTATCCGCGGGTGATGCACCCGCACCTGATCAGCGAACTGGCGCTGCGCTTCCTGCTCGAACCACGGCTGCGCACAGTGTTGGAGACGCTGCTCGGCGAGGAAGTGCTGGCCGCCCAGAGCATGTTCTACTTCAAGCCTCCGGGTGCCCGCGGCCAGGCACTGCACCAGGACAACTTCTACCTCCGGGTGGAGCCGGGCACCTGCGTCGCCGCGTGGATCGCCTGCGACGTGATCGACCGCGAGAACGGCGGCCTCGAAGTCGTTCCCGGCACGCACCGGATGGACCTGTTCTGCCCGGAAACCGCGGATCCGGAGCTGTCCTTCGTCAAGGAGTACGTCCCCCCGCCGCCGGGCCTGGCCGTCGTGCCCGTCGACATGGACCCCGGAGACGTGCTGTTCTTCAACGGCAGCCTGGTGCACGGTTCCCAGCCCAACCGCAGTGCCGACCGATTCCGGCGCTCCCTGATCTGCCACTACGTCGGCTGCTCCGCGCAACGGATAGGGCGTTGGTACCCCACCCTGTCCATGACCGGCGACCGCGTCAGGCTGCCGGAGAGCGAAGGTTCCGGTCCTTGCGGCACGGAGTTCACACCATCGGGTCCCCACTGACCGTTCCGATCGAGTCCACTGTGGATTTCGTCGTGCGCGCTCAGCGCGGAGCAGCCAACACGATCAGCTGCCGAGGTTGTGCGGCGGCGCGAACGAGCCGGCAGGAGGCGTGAGCGGAGCAGTCTGGCAAAGTAGTGGGATGGAGGATGGAATCGTGGCGAGAGGCCCGGTCTGGGCGAGCCGTCCCAAGACGCGCGGCTTGGTCCTGGACGTGATCAGGGCTGCGCGCACGATCAGCCGGGTGGAGCTCGCGACGGCGACCGGTCTCACCGGGGCGACGATTTCCGAGGTCG
>JBDSAJ010000866.1:0-3388 GCA_039922235.1 Umezawaea sp. | reverse complement strand
CGTCCGGCCGGGGTTCGGACTCGTCTCGGCCGGCGTGGCGGAACATGCCCTCGATGCCAGCCGGGGTGTTGATCATCAGGAGGTCGGCCTTCGCGGACGTGATGCGGTAGGCGTGCGGGATGTTCTTGGGCAGGAACACGATGCCGCCCTCCGCGAGCTCCATCTCCTCCTCGCCGACCCAGACCAGCGCGGTGCCCTTGATGAGCAGGAAGACTTCGTCTTCCTTGGTGTGCAGGTGGAACGGCGGCGCCTCACCTCGGCTGACGTCGAACCGGCCGACCATCATCTGGCCGTCGGTGGCCGCGCCGTCGAGCAGGATCGACAGCGTCCCGCCGTCGAGCCACTCCAGCTTCTGCTGCTGCTCGGGCTGGGCGAGGTAGGCCATGCTCATCGGTGGCTCCGTTCACAGTGGACGGTCGGTCAGAGGGAACCGAGAGCCCGCAGGCGATCGGCCACCGCACGGCGGGCGACGTCGGTGTCCCAGGCGAACGTTTCGAACTCGTGCGGCACCCCGGGGTGCAAGTGGAACTCCACGTCGACGCCTGCCGCACCGAGCCGGCGGGCGTAGTCGAGGTCTTCGTCGCGGAAGATGTCGAGCTGGCCGACCTCGAGGTACGTCGGCGGCAGGCCCGTGAGGTCGGTCGCCCGTGCCGCGGCGGCGTACGGCGAGACGTCGGGGCCTCCGGTCCGGTCGCCGAGCAACGCCGACCACCCGGTGGTGTTGTCCTCGTAGTTCCACGTGACGAACGGGGCCAGTTCCAGGTCCGGCGTCGTCGTGCGGTCGTCGAGCATGGGGTAGATCAGGATCTGGCGCGCAACGGCCGGTCCGCCGCGGTCGCGGGCCAGCAGCGTCACCCCGGCGGCCAGGCCGCCGCCGGCGCTGTCGCCCATCACGGCGATCCGGGCGGGGTCGACGCCGAGTTCGGCGGCGTGGTCGTGGAGCCACCGCAGCCCGGCGTAGACGTCTTCGACCGGCGTGGGGTCGGGGTGTTCGGGGGCGAGCCGGTAGTCGACGGCCAGCATCGGCACGCCGCTGGCGGACACGTACCGGGCGATCGGCGCGTCGTAGAGCGTGACACTGCCCAGGATCATCCCGCCGCCGTGCAGGTACAGCGCGGCCGGCCCTGGAGCCGCGCCGTCCTTGGCGTACCAGCGCAGCAGCACCTTCGCACCGTCCTCGGCGACCGCGTGGAAGTCGGTGGTCGTGACGTCGGCCGGGGTCGGTTGCAGCGCCGCGGTCTGAGCCATCATCGCCTCGAGCACGACCCGGCGGGTCGCGACGTCGCCGACCGCGGGGTGCGGGGCGTCGACCATGGCCTCGGCCATCGGCGCCAGAATCGCGGCGACCTGAGGGTCGCCGGTGAACGTCACAGCGTGCTTCTTCCTGGAGATTTGCAAGGACCGGATCATGGTGTCGTTCGACGTCTCGGTCACGCGGTGGGGTGGACGGAGTTCAGAAGAGCCCGAGCCTGGTGATCGCGGTGGCACTACTGCTCGACTATCGGGACGGCCCCGGTCAGCGTGGTTTGCCGAACCAGGTCGCCAGGGCTTCACGGAGCGAGGTCGTATCGGGGGTGCCGTCCGTGGCCCAGGCGACGTACCCGTCCGGGCGAATCAACAACGCGGTCACGCCGGGTGTCTCGGGTAGGCGGCGAAGGTCGACCCGGTCGCTCCAGTCGTCCGCGACGGCGCGCAACTCTGCCGAGCCGGTCAGATCGGCCAAGACCGGCCGTGGCAGCCGCATGGCGTCGGCCAGGCCGGGAAGGTCTGGCAGGTACCGCCCGATCAGCGTGTGGCTCCAAGGGCCTACGTCGTAACGGATGTCGAGGCCTTGCAGTCGGGCCCCCAGCAGGTCGGTAAGGGTTACGTCGGCCTCGAGCAGCCGGCCGAACAGCGCGCGCATCGCGCGGCTGTGCGGATCCGGCCGCATGATCGCGATCTGTGCGCGGGTGTTCTCCAGCACCCGCTCGGCGACCGGGTGACGTTCGGCGGTGTAGCTGTCCAGCAATCCATCGGGCGCCCACCCCTGCACGGTCGCGGCCAGTTTCCACCCCAGGTTCGAGGCGTCCTGCAGGCCGGTGTTCAGGCCTTGGCCGCCGAAGGGCGGGTGCACGTGCGCGGCGTCGCCGGCCAGCAGTACCCGGCCCATCCGGTAGGTCGCCGCCTGGCGGGTGTTGTCGGTGAACCGGGCCGCCGACTCGACGGCGGTGACGACCACGTCCATGCCACTGACGCGGCGCAGGGCATCCTGCAGCTCGGCTTGGGTGACCGGGGCGTCGCGGTCTGCGGGTGGTCCGGCGAACTCCACGGTGAGGAGCCTGCCGGTTTTCGGCAGGCACGCGTACAGCCCGCGGTCGGTGACGTGCCATCCGGCGAGCAGCGGCACGGCGGGGTCCAGGGTGAGCATCGCCTGGTAGCCGGTGGTCAGCGGGTCGGTGCCGGGAAACGCGAAACCCGCCAGCTTGCGAACGGTGCTGCGGCCGCCGTCACAGCCGACGAGATAGGCGCACCGCATGGTCGTCGCGCCGTCGCCGGTACGCACGTGCACGGTCACTCCGTCCGCGTCCTGGGTGAGGTCGGAGACCTCGTGGCCGGTCAGCACCGGCACGCCGAGCTCAGCCACCCACTCGCCGAGCAGCCGCTCCAGCTCTTGCTGGGGCAGGACCGTGGGTGGCGGGACCTCGAGAGACGATTCGGCGTTCAGGGGCAAACCGGCGAAGTGCCCGCCGAAGCGGGCCTGCTGTCGACCGTCGGCGCCGGAGGTGGGGCGCTCGCGGACGAACGGCGCGAACCCCTCGCCGGACTTCGCGTTCTCCTCGGCGAGCCGGGCGCCGAGCCCGCGCCGGGCGAGCAACTCGGTGCTGCGCCCGTTGATCCCCCCTGCTTTGAGAGCCGGGTTCTGCTCGGTCAGGCGCTCCACCACCGTCACGGAAACACCGGCAAGGCTCAGCTCGGCCGCGAGCAGAAGCCCGACCGGCCCGGCGCCGGCAACCACCACGTTGACATCCATAAAAACTATGATGGTACTAAAATTATGATCGTGTCAAGTTTGACTCTGGTATAACTTCAGTCATGCACGAGGGACTGCGGGAACGCAAGAAGCGGGAGGCTCGGCAGCACATCTCCGATGTCGCGACGCGCATGTTCACCCAGCGCGGATTCGAGGCCGTCACGGTCGTGGAGATCGCCGAGGCGGCCGGTGTCGCCAAGGCCACGGTCACCAACTACTTCCCGCGCAAGGAAGACCTGCTCCTGGATCTGCAGGCGGAGGCCGAACACCTGCTCGTCGACGCCCTTCGGGAACGTCCGCCCGGCCAGCCCGTCGTCGAAGCGATCCGGTCCTTGATGCACCGGCTGCTGGCCCAGCGGCACGCGCTGTCCACCGCCG
>JBDSAJ010000865.1:0-9844 GCA_039922235.1 Umezawaea sp. | reverse complement strand
CGGACGACGACCCGGACCACGCAGTCCGCGAAGCTCGCGAGCAGCGGCTCCAGCTCACCGCGGCGGTCCAGCTCGGTGATCCGCCCGGCCATCTCGTCGAACCCCGCGAGCACCCCGCCCCAGTGCTGTCCGAGCTTCGGGTGCGCGCTGGGCAGGTTCTCGGTCGGCCTCAACTGCTGCGGCACGATCGCGATCCGCGCCTGGTCGGTGCCCGCACCGACCAGTTCCGGCAGGCCGACGTCGGGCTGCTGGTCGGGCAGCATCCCCATCGCCGAGCCGTCCACGCCCCGCCAGCCGAGGCCCGCACCCCGGCCGGGCAGCAGGCCGGTCCGCAGCACGGTGCCGGTCAGCTGCTCGGCGACCAGGTCGGTGGCCTGGCCCGCGCCGGTCGGCGGGTGCGGCGGCAACGGGGTGAACACGCTCTCGCAGTCCACGACGACCGGGACCGGACCGCAGGCGATGATGTTCTCCGCGTGCAGGTCGGTGCCGGACACCAGCCTCATCACCGCGAGCCAGTGCCCGAGGTTGCGGTAGAACGCGCTCAGCTCGCCGTCGTCCGCGCAGTACCGGTGGGCGACGTGCTCCGCCCAGCCGTAGGAATCCTGGACGAGCGCCTTCGGCACCCGGATCGGCGTCTCGTCCCCCGCGCCCAGCACCGCGAGCAGCGCCGACAGCCGGGCGTCGACCTCCATCGGCCGCGGCTTGTAGACCACGGTCCCGCCCGTGCACCTGAGCAGGGCGACCGTGTGCCCGCCGCGGTGGCTGTCGCCTGCGCCGACGTCGACCGCCAGCAGGGCGCCCGCGTCGGCGCCGAGCAGGTCCCGGAGCGCGTCGCGGTCCGCGGCGAACCGGGTGGCGAGCGCGCGCGCCGCAGCACACCGGTTGTCGACGACGACCCGCAGCCGGTCGAGCAGGGTCGGGTAGTGCGTGGTCAGGCCGTGCCAGAACGCGGGTTCGGCGGCGGCGCTGACGAACTCGTCCCACCGGCCCGCCGGGTCCGGCGCGGTGAGCCGCCCGGTGATGCGGGCGGCGTTCAGCTCCAGTACCAGCAGCCGGTTCACCTTGCGGCGCACGGCGTCCAGCACGACCGCGCGCGTGGCGTCGACCAGCACCGCGGCCTCGGAGCCGTCGAGGTCGGCGATCTCGGCCAGGTGGTCGGCCAGTCGGGCCAGTGCCGGTCCGATGAGCCATTCCAGGGTGCGGTCGAGCTCGCCGACCTCGTCGGATGCCATCAGACGTGATCAGCAGCAGTAGACCGGGCGCGACGCGGTGCACGCCGAGCAGCGGCTGCCGGGCGGGTTGCAGGCGACGATGTCGCCCTCGGCGAACTCGCCGCTCGCGAAGACCGGG
This sequence comes from Umezawaea sp., assembly GCA_039922235.1. Lineage (GTDB taxonomy): Bacteria > Actinomycetota > Actinomycetes > Mycobacteriales > Pseudonocardiaceae > Umezawaea. The sequence goes on along the minus strand of JBDSAJ010000865.1, from coordinate 8,494 downwards.
CCCGCCGGGCTGTCGTCGAACCCGGCCCGCCAGCGAGCGACGGTCTCCTCAGCTTCGAGCAGTGCCGTGGTGGTCATGGTGCTCCCTTCGTTGTGGGAAACGCGACGTTAGGGACGTCGCGCATACACGGGCGCACACGCCTCAGCAGTCCGGACCGCCGGGCCAGATCAGGTCGAGCAGCGCGGTCGTGGCCGGGCTGGGCCGAACGCCGAGTTCGACGTCCAGCACCGCGAAGAGCCTTCGGTACGCGTCGAGCACCTCGGCGCGCCGCCCGGTGGCCATGAGCGCGAGCATCAGCTGGTGCCACAGCCGCTCCCGCAGCGGGTGCTCGACCACGAGGCCCTTGAGCACCGGCACCAGGTCGCGCTGGTGGCCCAGCGCCAGCCGGACGTCGACCAGTTCCTCGGTGGCGGACATCCGCAGCTCGTCGAGCACCACCGCCCGCGACCGCACCGCCGCCGGGATCGGGACGCCCTCCAGCAGCTCCCCGCGCCACAGCCGCAGCGCCTCGGCGAGCAGGCGCGCCGCCTCCGGGTCCTCGCCGGTGCCGCGGCGGTGGCGACCCTCCTGCACCAGGTGCTCGAACCACAGCGCGTCCACGCCCCTGCGGCCGCTGACCAGCGCGTAGCCGTCGTCCAGCGTCTCGATCGCGGTCCCCTCCGCCGACGGCAGCAGCCTGCGCAGCGCGGCGACGTGGGACCGCACGTTCGCCCCTGCCGACGCGGGTGGGTGCTCGGGCCACAGCCCGTCGATGATCCACTCCAGGGGCAGCCGCCGGTTCGGGCGCAGCGCCAGCATCCCCAGCAGCACGCGCGCCATGCGCCGCGCCGGGCTCAGCACGACGCCGCCCGCCCCGACCGAGGGCCGTCCGAGCACGAGCACCGCCATCGCCGCTCCTGCCGAATGATCAGTCCACTGTGGACATAGGTCCGCACGTCCCCACGCTGCAATGAGAGGCTCGGGCGTCGGCAGATACACGTCTGACGACGAGGGGTTCGGGATCGTCCGGAGGTAGGTAGCTGCTGGGTGGGTCGTGAGCGAATACCTGCACCCGTGAGCCAACCTCGGGTAGTGGGAGGCGGAGCGCTCCTCCGGGTTGTTCGGTGATCAGCTCGCTGCGGCGGTGTTGTGGTCGGCCTTCTCGCTGCGCAAGTGGTGCAACCAGGCCAAGGACGACATCGCGTCGTGGTGGCACACGGCGGGCGGTGGTTCTGTTCGTCGTCGGTCGAGATCGACCGTGCTGATCCGGCCGGCCTTGGTGGCTTCGGTTTCCAGCGTGCTGTGGCCCCTGGCCTACTTGCCGCGTTGCGAACCCAGGCCCGCAGCGTGACGCTGCATACCGCCGTCGTGAACGCCCGGTGCGACCGAAACGAGCCCGAGGGAAACCCACGTCAGACCCACATCGCGTGGGCGGCAGGTACTGCCACGGGAAGACCCGGACCCCCGGCCGGGCCAACGTCGTCACCGCAAGGTGACGACTGCCTGACCAGAGCGGATTCACCTTCGCTCACATTTCAGGCAACGGATCACGCGGAGGTTGCGAAGGGGCCGGGCGACCAAAATTGTCGGTGCTCGTCGCTACCCTCCCGCTCGTCACATCGAACGACTCGCAGGAGGAACCGTGGGCTGGCTCGTCGCCGCGTCCGGGTACCAGGTGCGGCTCGCGGAGAACGGCAAAATCCAGTGCCGCAACGGCAAGGGAAAACTGCTCTCCTCGACGCCCGCGTCCATCAAGGACGATCCGCAGGTGGTGCAGCTGCGGCAGCTCGCCGAGTGGCTGACCCGCCACGAGGCCGAGTGCCTGTCCGCCGTGGACGGCTGGATGGTCCGCTCACTGCCCGTGCCCACGGCGTTGCTCACCGAGGTGTGGGCCGACGCCGCGTGGGCGGCCGTGCTGCGCGACCTGGTCGTGACGGCGGAGGCGGAAACGGGCTTCCTGCGCGATGTCGACGCGGAGAAGGGCCTCGGGGTCGTGACGCTCGACGGCGACACGGTGCGGCTGCGGCCCGAGGTCGTGTCGATCCCGCACCCGGTGCTGTTGGACGACCTGGAGGAGCTGCGGGAGTTCGGCGCCGAACTGGGTGTCGAGCAGAAGGCCCAGCAGCTCTTCCGGCAGACCTTCGCCCGGCCGGAGAAGTACCCGTCCGGCGGCTCCGTCGACGACTTCTCCGGCGGCAAGTTCGAGCAGCTCAACCACGCGCTCGGCCGGTGCCGCACGCTCGGCTACCCGGTGCGCGGCGGCGACGCCGTGTACTCGGCGTTCGAGGACGGCCGGGTTGTGGAAGCGCGGTTCTGGCTCGGCTCGGACTACCCCGAGGGCGAGACGTGGACGGGAGAACTGCGCTGGGCGCTGGAGGACGGAACCGCCGTCCCCCTGCCCGACGTCGGACCCGTCGCGTGGTCCGAGGGAATGCGCATGGCCTCGGCGATCCACGCCGGTCGAGTGGTCGAGGAAGCGGTGGTCGCACCATGAGCAAGGCACTGATCGCCGCCGGAGCCGTCCTGCCCGGCGTACTGGCCGCGGGCGAGGACCGCGACACCATCACCGCCCGCCACTACACGCATCCGGGTCTCGGCGACCGCGTGGTCGTCCGGCTCGTGCCCGCCGTGCTCGGTCGGGCAGAGGACCTGACCGGCGAGTACCTCGGGTTCAGCGCACCCGTGCGAACCGCCGAGGTCGGCACGGGCAGACGCAGCGCGCTCGGCTTCCCCGCGTGGGCGCTGGTCAACGACCCGGCCAACGCCCACCACGCGCTCAACCTGGTGAAGGACGTCGAGCGCCTCGCCCGCACGGCCCGCTCCCGCGCCGGCGCGGCGAAGGACGGGTTCACCAGCCTCGGCGTGATGCTGGGCCGCTCCGCGCCGCACTTCCTGCCGACGTTCTACGAGCAGGCCGGGCGGATCTTCCTGGAGCACGGCAACCCGACGTACGCCGCAAGCATGTTCGGCAAGGCGCGGGAAGCGGAGGAGGTGCACGACCTCCAGGTCGACCCGGAGCGCACCCGCGAGGTGTTCCTGGAGTTCGCCTTCGCGGGGGCGCTGACGGCGAAAGCGCTGTCGGCGCACGCGAAGGGCTTGGCGCGCAAGCACGACGGCGGCGCCGCGTACGAGCTGTTCCTCACCCTGTGCGTCGAGCGCACCCGCGGCGGCCTGCCGCCGTACACCGGGATGCCGGAGGACCTGCGGCGGCTGGCGAAGGTGGCGAAGCTCGACGTGGCCGCCGAGGACGAGCGGCTGCTGCGCGCCGTCCTCGACAGCTCGGCGATCAGCCGTGCCGGGGTCTCGTTCTGGAAGTCCTACCGGGACGCGCTGGTCGCGCTGGCGACGCGCGACAGCGAGGTGCGCCACCAGTTGCTGACGTTCGTGCCCAACTCGACCGCCGCGCTCGACCCGTGGCTGGACATCCTCGGCTCGTGCGGCGCCACCCGCGCACTCGTCGAGCCCGCGGGCGAAACCGCGACCGTGCCCGCCGAGTGGCTCTCGTCCGTGCTCGCCGTCCGCTCCAGCGGCTGGCGCTCCGTCGGCCGGTCCGCCGCCCTGCTGGAACTGGTCGAGGCGATGGCGGGCAGGCTGGCCGCCGACGCCGTGCCCGTCCACGCGCTGCGCGGCTGGCGGCAGGGCGAGTTGGACGTGCTGGACCTGCTCGCGGCCAACGACGTCCCGATCGCCGCACCCGACCGCGACGACCAGCAGTACGACGTGTCCGGCTGGCTGGCGGACGACGCGCCCGGCCGCCGTGGCCTCGCCGCGCTCGCCGCGTCGGACCAGCTGGCCCGCGGTCTGGGCAGCGGCGTCGTCGCCCACCTGCGCTCCACGTCCCGGCACGGCGTCGCCGACACCGAGGTGCTGCTCGGCGCGCTGGCCGTGCCCGGTCTGCGGACCGCGCTGCGCCGCTGGATCACCCGCAGCACGGCCGAGATCGCGACCACCGGACTGCCCGGACTGAAGGGCCACCTCGACGCGCTGGCCGTGGTGCGGCTGCCCGAGGCGTTCGCCGACGTCCCGGAGGCGGCTGCGACGATCGCCGCCACCGACGTGGCCGCGGCGCTGCACACGACGCTGCGCGCCGGTCTGCTCGACGAGCTGGGCTGGCCCGCGCTGGAGGAGGCCGTCACCAGGCTGAGCGCTGTCGGCGCGCCCAAGGACGAGGGCACCACCGTGGTCGGCGAGGGCTGGCCCGCGCTCGTGCTGCGCAAGGGCTCCACGTTCGTCGTCGTCGGTCCGGACGGGGTACTGCTGGAGCACATCGCGCGCATTCCCACCGACCCCAAGGTGACGTGGTCGTCCGCGCCGGTCGCGTCCTGGTTCGACGGGGTGCTGCTGGTCCGCTGGAGCACCTCCGAAGGCGAGCGCGCCTACTGGAGCGACGCGCCGGCGAACGTCTTCACCCTCGGCCGCGACCGGCACTCGTACTACGGGCGTGACGACCCGGAGCCGACGATCCTGCTGCCCGGCGGCGGCCGGTTCGGCGGCCGCCGCGTGGTGCACGCGGGCGACACCTCGGTGTCGGACGACAACGCGCGGGCGTTCGGCGATGGCACGACGGTGTGGACCGGCGCCAGGGTGGGGCAGAAGTGGTGGTGGCACGAGGTCGACCCGGCGACGGGCGAACTGGGCCGCGCGAGCCTGCCGCGCTTCCTGGAGGAGTTCACCGAGGACGGCACCTCGCTCGAACTGTCCACTTGCGACCTGCGCCCGGCGGTCGAGGCCACGTCGGCCAGCCCGCTCGGCGTCGCGGACGGCCTGCACGGGTGGCGGGTGCGCCGCGAGGGCGACCGCTCCTGGCTGGCCGAGGGCGTCGACGGCAGGCGCGTGCGGCTGCCCGGCACCGTTCCCGTTCCCCAAGCCGTCGTCAGCCTCCCCGGCGGCGGTCGGCTCGTGGTGGCCGAGACGTACAACTCCGTCGAGCTGCTGGACGACAACGGCACCCTGCTGGGCAGCGCGTCGACGAAGGAATCCCACTCGGCGTACGCGGCCGGGACGCCGTTCCTCGCGCCGCTGCGCTGGTGGCACCTGCTCAAGCCCCGCGACGAGGCCGGGTCCGCCGCGCTGCGCGGGATCACCCGCCGCGCCGTGGACGACGTGCTCGCCGTCGCGCTGGCGGAACTGTACGGCGACGAGCAGCCGAAGCGCACGCTGCGCGACCGGCTCACGGCACTGGTGGGCGGTGAGCGCGACGACCTCGCGCGCGCCGTCGCCAAGGCGCTGCCCGACCTCACCCACCCCGCGCTGCTCGCGGGTGTGCTCGACGTCGTCCGCCGGGCCGCGAAGCAACTGCGCACGTTCCGCACCTACGGCGGGATCGCCGTGGCGGCGAAGGACGTCGACCTGACCGCGCTGGCCCCGACCGGGCCCGTGGTGACCGAGGAGGAGCTCAACGCCGCGCTCGGCTGGTTCGGCGGCTACCGCTCCAGCAGCGACCGCGGCAGCACGGCGACCACGCTGCCGGAGCTGCTCGCCACGCTGGCGAGCACGGCGGCGGAGGCCAAGCCCGCGGGCCGCGCGCTGCCCGAGACCTCGGTCTCCGACTGGTCGGACCACCTGCCGCACCTCGGCGCGCTGGCCCACCGGGCAGCGTCGTCACTCACCCCCGAGGCGCACCGCGACGCGCTGGTGCTGCTGCTCCGGTCGCTCGCGGACAGCGGTCTGGCGGAGGGCACGGGACACTGGCGCACGGTCAGGGTGTGCGTGCCCGACGGGAGTGCCAAGCCGCTGCACCGCGTGGTGCCGGTGCGCGACGGGTTCCTCGCCATGGCCGCGGAGAGGTGGAACTACCAGACCAGGCAACAGCTGTTCGACGGCGTCCAGTTCACCCGAACCCCCGGCACGTTCGACCTGCCGAAGGGCTGGACGGTGGAAGCGTCGGAGGAGGTGCGCTCGACGTTCGGGAGCGCCCGGATCTCCCGGTTCCTCGACGTGCTCGCCGAGCGCGGGCCCGCGCCGTGGCACGCCGACGCGGTGCCCTCGCTGGTGGAGCGCACCGGCCTGGGCAGCGCCGAGGCGACGGTCCTGCTGGCGGGGATGCCCGGCGTCGACCGCTGGGACTCGACCTACCTCAGCACCGCCCAACGCCACCTGCTCGGTCTGTCCGCAGGTGGCGCGAAGGCCGCCAAGGAACGGCTCAGGCGACTGGGCGACGGGTACCGCCGCAGCCTGATCGCCGCCGCCGTGCCGGAGGACCCGGCCGACCTGTGGACGCGCGGGCCGGACGTGGAGGCCGTCGCGGCGGTGTGGATCGCCGAGCACGGGCACCGCTCGCCGGTGCCGGACGACGTGCTGGTCGACGCCGCGAAGCTGCTGCCCCTGTCGCAGACCAGCGAGTACGTGACCGGCGTCGTGAACCCGGACAGCACGTCGTGGCTCACGACCGACGCCGACATGCGGCTGAAGGGCACCTCGCTCGAGACCCGCGACAGCGATGGGTTCACCAGGACCACGCTCACGGACGTTCCCCAGGTGCTGCTGTGGCTCGCCCAGCGGCTCCCGACGGGCTCGCCGCTGCGCGCCACGCTGCCGGTGGCGCTGGAGCTGGCCCGGCAGCGGGCCGCGCACCCCGGCTTCGCCGTCGAGATGGGCAACTGGCTGTCGCGGGAGGACGTCACCGCGCTGATCGGCGCCGAGGTGCCGCCGACCGGCGAGACCTCGCAGCCCCGGCCGTGGCTGACCGCCATCGGCACGCACGACGACTACTGCACGCTGATCGTGCGGCCGGGACTCGTCGGGCCGCAGGACCGCGACCTGCTGGCCGCGCTCGTGGAGATGACGTACACGCAGAACCTGTTCCAGTCGGCGGCCCTGCTGGCCGACGAGGGCCTGGCCGCCGCGTGCGCCGCGACCGCTCCCGATGGCGTCGACCCGGCGACGTACTTCCAGGACCCGGCGGTGTCCGCACCCCACCTGGTGGCCGAGGTGGCGGCGAAGTTCGGCGTGGACGAGGACGCGGCGGCGCTGTACCTGCAACTGCTGGCCCTGCCGGACCCGACGGACGCCAACGTGGCGCGGTGGACCGGGTGGAAGCCCGCCCGGTTGAAGAAGGCGCGCGCCGCGCTCGCGGCGACGGACCTCGTGATGACCGCCAAGCGCGCCAGGGCGGGCCGCTCGCTGTTCTTGCCGGGCGGCTGGCTGCCACTCAGCTCGCCGCACCTGCCGATCGAGTCGTGGAAGGCCCCGATGTTCGGCTTCACCACCCAGCCCACCGGGGTCGTCGCACCCCGTGAACCCGTCGCCGCCCTGTTCGCCCGCGCCTGGCAGCGCGTGCTCGACGGCGACGCCCCCGCCTACGAAGAGCTCAAGACCGGAGGACGCAGGTGACCGCCGTCGCCCCCAGGCAGGTAGAACCGGCCGAGGACGCCCACCGCGCCGAACTGGCGTTCCTGGCCGCCTACGACGACGGCCTCCGGCCACCCGGCTGGCGGCTCACCCCGCGCGCCGTCGTCACCTACATCGTCGGCAGCGGCGGCGATGCACTGGCGCTGCCCAAGGGCGTGTCGGTGGACGGCGTGCCGTCCCGCATGGCGATCAGCCCGAAGTTCGTCGGCGAGCGCGCGCTCGTGGAGCGGGCCGTCGTGACCCTCGCGGGCGAACGCGGTCTGCTGCTCGTCGGCGAGCCGGGCACGGCCAAGTCGATGCTGTCGGAACTGCTGGCCGCCGCCGTCTGCGGCAGCAGCCAGCTGGTCGTGCAGGGCACGGCGGGCACCACCGAGGACCAGTTGCGCTACGGCTGGAACTACGCGCTGCTGCTCGCGGAAGGCCCGAGTCCGCGAGCACTGGTCCCCTCCCCCGTGCTCACCGCGATGCGCACGGGTGGCGTGGTCCGCGTGGAGGAGGTCACCCGCTGCCTGCCCGAGGTGCAGGACGCGCTGGTGTCGATCCTGTCGGACCGCCGCATCGCCGTGCCGGAGCTGTCCGGCAGCGACGACGCGACCGTCCACGCCGCACCCGGCTTCACCGTGATCGCCACCGCCAACCTGCGCGACCGCGGTGTCTCGGAGATGTCCGCCGCCCTCAAGCGCCGCTTCAACTTCGAGGCGGTCGGCCCCATCGGCGACCTCGCGGCCGAGATCGCGCTGGTCCGCCGCCAGGCAGGCGCGGCGCTGGAACGCGTCAAGGCCCCGTTCGCCGTGGACGACGTGGTCCTGGAGGCACTGGTCACCGCGTTCCGCGACCTCCGCAACGGCGTTTCCGAGGAGGGCTGGGCCGTGGAACGCCCGTCCACCGTCATGAGCACCGCCGAAGCCGTCTCGGTAGCCACCTCGCTGGGCCTGGCGGGCACCTACTTCCCCGGTGACCGCGACCCGCTCTCCCTGCTACCGGGCCACTTGCTGGGCGTCGTCCGCAAGGACGACCCCGGCGACGCCGCCCGGCTGCTCGGCTACTGGGACGGCGCCGTGCGCAGACGAGCCGAATCCGGCTCCCGCACCTGGCGCCGCATGTGGGAACTCCGTGACGTCCTCGACGCCTGATGACGAACCCGTGGTGGGCGGCCACTCGGCCG
>JBDSAJ010000864.1:0-3111 GCA_039922235.1 Umezawaea sp. | reverse complement strand
CCGCGTCGATGAAGGCGAACAGGCCGATGAAGACCGTGACCCCCGTCCGGAGTTGCTCGTCGGTGAGGCCGGAGTTCGCCTGGCGGGCCGCGTCCAGTGCGGCGCCGTACGACGTCAGGGTGAGGATGGCGGCGATGAGCAGGAGGAACGCGACCCCCAGCCACAGGAAGTACGCGGTGCGCAACTCCTTGGGCGCCTCGCCGACCGGTGCGCCACCGCCCAGTTCGGACGCGTTCAGCGGCGGCGGCGCGCCGAACGTGTTCGGCCGCGCTTCGCCCTGGTAGGGGTTCGCAGGCGCCTGTTCAGGCGGCGGTGGTGGTGCGGAGGGGAAAGGTGCTGGCTGCTCCCGGTCCCCCGGATCCTGTGGAGTCGTCACACAGCGAAACGCTAGAACCGACCGGGGTCGCTGTCCACCGCGACAGGCGGTGACGACGACCCCGGGGTCCGGATCGACTAGCTGGCCTTGAAGAACTGGTTGGACTCGGGCTTGAACATGAAGACGATCGCGCCCGCGATCGCGGCGAAGCTCACCAGGCCCAGCAGGCCCTGGATCAGACCGAGGAAGCCGAGGCCGAAGTACACCCAGATGCCGATGATGCCGAACAGCAGGCTGAGGCCGCCGAGCACGGTCAGCAGGATGCGGGCCCAGTTGGCGCCCTTGCGCATCTGCATGACCACGACAACCCAGATGGCCGCGATGACGATCGAGAAGATGATGCTGCCGTAACTGGGGGACGACTGGTCAAGCGCCTGCTGGAACTCGGGCCCCAGGTCGTTCGTGCCCAGGATGTCCTTCGTGAGCTTCTCCGCGAGGGCCTTGGCCGTGAAGATGCCGATGATGTTGGACAGGATGGACACACCTGCGGCCACCAGCCACAGGAGGTACGCCGTGTCGATGGCCTTCGGCTTCACGGGAGCCGCCATCTCGCTGTGGCCGAGGGGCGGGGGCGGCGGGAAGCCGGGCTGGCCCTGTCCCTGCTGCGGGTAGCCGCCCTGCTGCGGGTACCCACCAGGCTGCTGCCCCTGCGGGAAGCCGCCTTGCTGTGCGTAAGGATCGTTCGGGTTGGTCATGACGCGCACCGTAGGGACCTGCGCATGTGTTTTTCAGGTGAAATCACAATCCGTTAGCTACGGGCGGTGTTTACCTGCTGACCCACCGCTGCGCGGCGGAAGTGACCTGCGACGGAAGGCAGGAACATCAGCACCAGGACGGTGGCGTCCATCGCCATCGTGACCAAGCTGAAAGCGAGGTTGACCGAGCTGATCGACTGGCCGAACGCCGCGGCCAGCCCGGAGGCGACGATCAGCAGCCGGGCGAGGCCGATGAGGATGCCGCCACCGCCGAGCACGGTGAGCACGATCCGGGCCCAGTTGCGGCCCTGGGCCATCCGGTTGGCGATCATCGCGTGGACGAGCACCAGCAGGCCGCACGCCAGCAGGCTGAACAGGACGGCGGCCGACATGGCGCCGTCGAGTTCGTTCTGGCCGATGTCCGGCTGGGCCTTCCGCAGCTCGGTGATCAGCAGGTCGCTGTTGGTCACCTCCAGCAGGAAGGCGACCGAACCCAGCACCGCGCTGCCGATCCACAGCCAGCGCGCGAGGTCGATCAGCTTGGGCGGCTGGGGCCGTTCCACCTTGGCCGGAGTCGTCATTCCCGGTCCAGCCAGGCCGCGGCTTCGACGGCCCAGTAGGTGAGCACGACGTCGGCGCCTGCGCGGCGGATCGAGGTCAGCGTCTCCAGAACGGTGCGCTCGCGGTCGATCCAGCCGTTCGCGGCGGCGGCCTCGACCATCGCGTACTCGCCGGAGATCTGGTAGGCCGCGACCGGCACGTCCGAGATCTCCTTCACCGAGCGCAGCACGTCCAGGTACGGCCCGGCGGGCTTCACCATGACCATGTCCGCGCCCTCGGCCAGGTCGAGCGCGACCTCGCGCAGCGCCTCCCGGCCGTTGCCGGGGTCCTGCTGGTAGGTCTTGCGGTCACCCTTGAGCTGCGAGTCGACGGCCTCGCGGAACGGGCCGTAGAGCGCGGAGGCGTACTTCGCCGAGTAGGCGAGGATGCCGGTGTCGGTGAACCCGGCCTCGTCCAGCGCGTTCCGGATGAAACCGATCTGGCCGTCCATCATCCCGCTCGGCCCGACCAGGTGGGCGCCCGCCGTGGCCTGGGCGACGGCCATCTCGCCGTACACCTCCAGCGTGGCGTCGTTGTCGACCGAACCGTCCACCGCGAGCACGCCGCAGTGGCCGTGGTCGGTGAACTCGTCCAGGCAGCAGTCCGACATGAGCACCGTGCTGTCGCCCAACTCGGCGCGCAGGTCGTTCAGTGCGGCGTTGAGGATGCCGTTCGGGTCCGTCGCACCGGAACCGACGGCGTCCCGCTCGGCGGGCACCCCGAAGATCATCAGACCGCCGACGCCCGCCTGCACGGCCTCCACGGCCGCCTTGACCAGCGATTCACGGGTGTGCTGGAAGACGCCCGGCATGCTGGAGATCGCGACCGGCTGCGTCGCGCCCTCCTTGACGAACATCGGCAGCACCAGTTGGCGCGGCCGGACGGTGGTCTCGCTGACCAGGCGCCGCATCGCGGCCGTGGTCCGCAGGCGGCGGGGACGGTGTGCTGGGAACACTGGGCTGCACTCCCTGGAAGAGGGTTCTGGAGTTCAGGAAACCACGAAGGCCATGGCAGGGATGCGTGATCCCCGACATGGCCTTCGCGGTGCTTGGTCTAGATCAGGAACGACGGAGACGCTTGGTCTTGCGCGGCGGCGGCAGCGCGCCCTCGGCGCGGAGCCGAGCGGCGTGCTGGGCCAGTGCGTCGACGAGCGCCGGGACGTTCGCCTCCTCGGGCTGCACGTCGACCCGGAGGCCGAACTCGCGAGCCGTCTCGGCGGTCTGCGGGCCGATGCAGGCCACCAGGGTCCGCGCGTGCGGCTTGCCCGCGATGCCGACCAGGTTCCGGACGGTGGACGACGAGGTGAAGCACACCGCGTCGAAACCCCCGGACTTGATCATCTCGCGGGTGTCGGCGGGCGGCGGGGCCGCCCGGACCGTGCGGTACGCGGTGACGTCGTCGATCTCCCAGCCGCGGTCGCGCAGACCGGCGGCGAGGGTC
>JBDSAJ010000863.1:0-2849 GCA_039922235.1 Umezawaea sp. | reverse complement strand
TCCGGGGCCCGCTCTTACGGGCCCTCAGCAGGTGGTGTCGGCATGGGGGCCGGTTTCGCCCCCCGGATGCGTTCCTCGGTCCAGTAGTCCGGGTCGGTGTGCACCGCCGGCCCATCGGCCACCTCTGGACCGGTAGGCGCGGCCGGATCACCCGCGCCCAGGAACCCGGCGACCGCGGAGGCGCCCAGCACGACAGCCGCCGCGACCAGCACCACCAACACCACCGTGCGCTTGGTGGTCACGAATACCTCCTACGGCGTGTGGTTCGCCGCCGCATTGAAGACGTCCAGGACGTGATTGTCGTAATACGGTCCGGAATTCTTCCCGTCGAGAAGACCCTGCATGGCACTGATCACATAACCGAGGCCGTTGGACTGGTAATCCTCGAGCCACGGCCCACCGCTGGAACCGCCGCCGAAATCACAGCCGAGTCGATAGGCATTGGCGCCCGGCCACCGATCCGTCGTTCCCCAGCAGTACCACTGCACCTGGCCGTTGTCACGGTTTCCCGGATAGCCGCCGATGTGCACGAAACGGCTGTAGCTGCCGTTGACCCGGAAGCCGTGACCGCCCGCGGCGTTGACCAGCAGCTGGCCGGAACCGTTGGTGTTCGTCACCACGAAGGCGAAGTCCCGCTGCCAGTCGTTCCGGACGGACCACCCCGTCGAGTAGTGGAACCAGTAGGCGGAGAACCGTCCTCGCGGCTCGGAGCCGTTGGTGTAACCCGGAATGAAGATCCAGTTCAGCATGACCTGACCGTTACCGCCACCCACGACCGCGCAGTGGCCCGCGGTGACGACAAGTCGTTTCGAGCCGCTGTTCACGGCACTGCCGGAGCACTGGTACCCGCCGTTGTTCCTCGGGTCGACGAAGAAGATCTTGCCGTTGGTGTTGGAGAACCAGGCGTCCTGGGTCGACACGCCCTCCGGCATCACCGGACCGGAGGCGGTCACGGCCTTCTCCGCCGGAGCCGACGGCTTCCTGGTGGCCGTGACCGCGGGTTCGACCACGGGAGTGGCCGCCTCGAGCCGGGCAGGCGTCCAGTAGTCGTTGACGATCCGCTGAGCTTCCGCAGTGGAGACCTTCCGCTGCGCGCCGGCGCTCTCGTCCCACACGAGTGCGGACGAGCCGACGATTGATTCGGTTTCCGCCACGGGTTCGGCGGAGGCTGGAACCGTTACCATTACTGACGCGGCGAGCGCCAGACCGGAAATGGCGGCGAGCATCGATCTTCGGGTAAATATCATTATTCCCCCACGGAATTGATTACCCATGCTGACGAACCCCGCCAGCTCGGACAGCACGTTACCGAAATGATTTTGTTCCAACAACCGCCTATTGGCGCAGAGAAGATATTCCACGTCGTGTGGACGGCAATTAGATCAACCGGAAATCGAGTCTAGGAAACCAACACAGCTAGACATGTCTAGGGATGTACGGGATCATGGACAACCTTGCCCGCCCCTCACGGAGGAACCATGCCCCGCGACAACGCCGCGACCGTCACCCCGGACCTGCTCACCGCCGCCACCGCGTTGGCGGACGCCGAGCGGCAACTGACGGAGCTGCTCGACGACCTGTCCCGCGCCAGGACGACCCGCCACGACGCCCACACCCACCGCGACGACCTGATCCGCACCGAACTGTCCCGGAACGTCCCCGTCGTGGAGCTGTGCAAGGTGACGGGCCTGTCCCGCGCCCGGATCTACCAGATCCGCGACGGCAAGTCCTGACCCGTACCCAGCGACAGCGGCACGGCGCACAGCTGACTCACAGGGTGCTCATGTCCAGTACACGGGGTGGCCGACGAACCTGGCGGGCGGCCGAACCCGAGGAGTGCTGATGGACCGCGTCGAACCCGTGCCAGGTCGAGGGACGCCCGCATGAACGTCGTCATGACCAGGGTTCCGGCCGCCACGGCGCGGGTCGACGCGGCTGTCAGGGTCGCCGCGGGCGTCGTGCTGTGGGCCGGTCTGCTGCTGGTGGCCTACTGGTGGGTGGCGGGCGGAGGGGTCGGCGACCTCACCAGGTGGACGAGCGGGCTGACCTCGCTGGGGCGGCTCACCGGGCTCGTCTCGGCCGACCTGCTGCTGGTCCAGGTACTGCTGCTGGCCCGGCTGCCCGCGCTGGAGCGGGCGTTCGGGCAGGACCGGCTGATCACGTTGCACCGGATCGTCGGGTTCACCTCGGTCAACCTGATGCTCGCGCACGTCGTCCTCATCACGTGGGGCTACGCCGCCGGTGAACTCCTCCGGGTGCCCGCGACGTTCTGGGAACTCACCACCGACTACCCCGCGATGCTGCTGGCGCTGGCGGGCACCGCCTGCCTGGTGATGACCGCCGTCACCAGTGTCAGGGCCGCGCGCGCCAAGCTCCGCTACGAGTCGTGGCACCTGCTGCACCTCTACGCCTACCTCGGGGTCGGGCTCGCGCTGCCCCACCAGTTGTGGACCGGCCAGGAGTTCCTGGTCTCCACTGCGGCCACCGCGTACTGGTGGGCGCTGTGGGGCGCCGCGCTGGTCGCGGTCCTGGTGTGGCGGATCGGGATTCCGTTGTGGCGCAACGCCCGCCACCGGCTGCGCGTCACCGCCGTGGTGCCCGAAGGCGACGGCGTCGTCTCGGTGCACCTCACCGGGCGGGCGCTGGACCGGTTCCCCGCCCAGGCCGGGCAGTTCCTCGCCTGGCGCTTCCTCGACCGGCAGGGCTGGACCCGCGGCCACCCGTACTCGCTGTCGGCCGCACCCGACGGCCGCCGTCTCCGCATCACCGTCAAGGAACTGGGCGACGGCAGCCGGGACACGCGGACGCTGCGCCCCGGCACGCGCGTCCTCTTCGAAGGCCCGTTCGGC
>JBDSAJ010000862.1:0-13423 GCA_039922235.1 Umezawaea sp. | reverse complement strand
AATGCGCTGGAAATGGAGTCAGGAACCGAGCGCCGTCAACGCGGGCAGCGCGCGGCCCGACCAGTCGAACAGCGCCTGGTTGTCCCAGCCGTCACCGGAGTTGGGGTCGGCCGGGTCCCAGCCGTTGCCCGGCACGGCCGTCCAGGTGGGTTCCCAGTACACCGCGCCGAGCCCTCGGCCTCCCGGCACCGCCTGCACGACGCTGAGCACATCGCGGAAGTTCGCCAGCTGGCCCTCGGAGGTGGCCGGGTAGCCGGGGACCAGCAGCGAGGGGTCGTTGAGGGAGTTCAGCTCGAAGTCGGCGTCGGCCATGGTGAACGGGTACGCGGTCTCGGCCACCAGCACGTCCTTGCCGTAGCGGGCGGTCACGTCGAACAGGGTCTGCTGGAGCTCACCGAGCGTGCCGTGCCAGTAGCCGTAGTAGGACAGGGCGATGACGTCGAACGGGACGTTCCTGGCCACCGCGTTGTCGAACCACCAGCGCACGTCGGCGCCGCGAGCGCCGTTCGCCACGTGCAGCGCGACCCTGGTCGACGGCGAGACGGCCTTCACGGCGTTGGCGCCGCTGGTGAGCAGTTGCGCGAGCTGGTCCCAGTGGTCGGTCGACCCGTCGGGCCACAGCATGCCCGCGTTGGTCTCGTTGCCCACCTGCACCATGTCCGCGGTCGTCCCCTGTGCCTTCAACGCGTTCAGCACGTCGTAGGTGTGGTCGTAGACCGCCTTCGACAGCCGGGCGAAGTCGTAGGACGCCCACGCCGCGGGCTTGTACTGCTTGCCGGGATCGGCCCAGGTGTCGGAGTAGTGGAAGTCGACGAGCAGCTTGAGGCCCTGCGCCTTGACGCGCTTGGCCATGGCGAGCACGTCGCCCTTGTCGTTGTAGCCGTCGGCCGGGTTCACCCACACCTTGAGCCGGAGGTAGGTGGCGCCGTTGGCCTTCAGGATCGCCAGCGCGTCCTGCGCTGTGCCCGACGCGGTGCGGTAGACGGCGCCGTGGTCCTCACCCTTCTTCAGGCTCGACACGTCGCCGCCGCGGATCGGCAGCGAGGTGCGTTCGGCGGTGAACCGGACGTCGTCGAAGTTGGCCCAGCTCCCGGCCTTCCCCTTGGACACCAGCGCGATCGTGCAGCGGCCGGTGGTGACCTGGGCCGAGACCGCCAGCTCGATCCACAGCGCGCCCGCGCTGACCGGCAGGGACGTGCGCTGCTCCGCGCCTCCGCAGTCCCTCAGCGCGATGTGGGACGTGCCGCCGGAGCGGGCCCACACCCGCAGCGTGTGCCACCCGTTCGGCACACCGGTCAGCACCTGGCGGGTCTCGACCTCGTAGGCCGACGCCGAGTAGTGGGCCAGGCGGTACGAGCCAGAGCGGCCACCGGCTTCGGTGAACGACGCGCTCAGGGTGCCCGCGGTCGTCCACCCGGTGGGGTTCGCCGTTCCCCCGTTGGCCTCGAACCCGCCGTTGGTCGGGGCCGCCGCCGCGCTGGCCGGGGGCGAGGTGCCCAGCGCCAGTGCGAGCGCCGCGATGACGGCAAGCAGCCGTCGTGGAGTTTTCACGATCGTCCTCCTCGTCGAGAACGTGCAGGGTTCAGGTCACGCGCACCACGGCGACACCGCCGGGTTGCACGAGCAGGTCGGGGTCGCACTCCTGGCCGGTGAGCAGGTCCGTGCCGCGGGCCTCGACGCGCGCCACGTGGTCGTTGTGGTTGACGACGAACAGGTACTCGGCGTCCTCGGTGGCCCGCCGCACGACCTCCACGTCGATCGGCAGGTCGTCGCGCACCTCGACACCGGCGTCGACGTACGCGTCGCGCAGCACCAGGTCCAGCGCGGCCTGGTTCATCCGGGTCGAGACGTACCAGGCGATGCCCGCGCCGAACCGGTGGCGGGTGACCGCGGGCCCGCCCGCGCTCGGGCCGTCGACGTACCGCACGACGGCGTCCGCGCCGGTGAGCCGCACGTCCTCCGCCCACGTGTCGGCGTGCGCGCCGCCCTCCAACTCCACCCGCTCCCCCGCCCGCAGCGGCAGCCACTCCTCGACCTCCACCCCGAGCACGTCCCGCAGCGCACCGGGGTGCGCGCCGGGGTGGATGGTGTCGTTGGCGTCCACGATGCCGGAGAAGTACGACACCACCAGGGTTCCGCCCTCGCGCACGTACTCGGTCAGCACCGCGGCCGCGGCCGGGGTGGTCAGGTACAGCGAGGGTACGACGACCAGCGGGTAGTGGCCCAGGTCCGTGCCGGGCGCGGCGAAGTCGACGGTGAGGTGGGCGTCCCAGAGCAGTTCGTAGAACGCCCCGACCCGTTCGCGGTAGTCCAGTTCGGACGATGGCCGCCAGTCGAGTTCCAGCGCCCACCAGGACTCCCAGTCCCACAGCACCGCGACGTCGGCGAGCACCTCGCTGCCGCGCACCTCGTCGAGCCCGGCGAGGTGGCCGCCGAGCCGCACGACGTCGTGCCACACCCGACTGCCGGTGCCCGAGTGCGGCAGCATCGCCGAGTGGAACTTCTCCGCGCCGAAGCGGGAGGCCCGCCACTGGAAGAACATCACCGCGTCGGCTCCCCTGGCGACGTGGGTGACGCTGTTGCGCACCATCTCCCCCGGCCGCTTGGCGACGTTGCGGGGCTGCCAGTTCACCGCGCTGGTGGAGTGCTCCATCAGCATCCACGGCCGTCCGTCCGCCACCGAGCGGGTGAGGTCGGCCGACATCGCCAGGTCGACGTGGTTCCGGTCGGCCTCGGCGGTCAGGTAGTGGTCGTTGGCGACGACGTCGACCTCGCGCGCCCACCGCCAGTAGTCGATGGACTTGCAGTTGGTCGTCATGAAGTTCGTGGTCACGGGCACGCCGGGCGACAGCGCGTGCAGTGCGTCGCGCTCGGCGCGGAAGCAGTCCAGCAGCGCGTCGGAGCAGAACCGCAGGAAGTCCAGCCGCTGCGCGGGGTTCACCGTCGAGCCGCTGGTGCGCGGCGGCTCGATCTCGTCCCACTCGCCGTAGCGCTGGCCCCAGAAGGTGGTGCCCCACGCGGAGTTCAGCGTCGCGAGGTCGCCGTGCCGGTCCTGGAGCCAGCGGCGGAACGCCCGTGCGGACTCCGGGCAGTAGCAGGCGTCGACGGGTGCTCCGTACTCGTTGTGGACGTGCCACATCGCCAGCGCCGGGTGGTCGGCGTAGCGCACGGCGAGCGCGCTGGCGATCCGCAGCGCGGCCTCCCGGTAGGCCGGGGCGCTCGGGCAGAAGGTGGCCCGCGACCCGAGTTCGAGCACCACGCCGTTCTGGTCGACGGGCCGGATGTCCGGGTGGGCGCGGTACAGCCAGGCGGGAGGCACGACGGTCGGCGTGGCCAGGTTCGCCTTGATCCCCGCGCCGTGCAGCAGGTCGAGCAGCCGGTCGAGCCAGCCGAAGTCGTGCTCGCCTGCCCGTGGTTCGAGCAGCGCCCACGCGTGGATGCCGACGCTGACCAGGTTGACCCCGGCGAGCCGCATCAGCTCGACGTCCTCCACCCAGACGTGCTCGGGCCACTGCTCGGGGTTGTAGTCGCCGCCGAACACCATGCCGTCGATCCCGACGGGCGTCGCCGGTACGTCCACCCGGTGCCCAGCTCGGGGGTGCCGTCGCACCACATAACCCATCGAATCTCCAGGTGTTGGGAACGTTCACAATCCATTTGCAGATTACTTTGCAGCTACAGACCAGTGTCAAGCAGTTGACAGGAGACAGCTGAGTCGAATTACTGTGCACGTTCACAGCGCTCGTCCTCGCCGGTGCAGTCGCTGGCGACGCTGACCCGACCGGAGAAACCATGCGACTCGACATCGCCAGGAAGGCCGTGGCGGCAGGCCTCGGCCTCGCCCTGCTGGCGGCCTGCAGCAGCAGCAACGACGGCCAGGCATCCGACGGCCCCACCGAACTGAGCTTCTGGGCGTGGGCACCCAACATCGAGAAGGTCGTCGACCGGTGGAACACCGCCCACCCCGACACCAAGGTCGTGATGAGCAAGCAGGCCCAGGGCGACGACCTGGTCACCAAGCTGCTGACCAGCGCCAAGGCCGGCAGCGGCCCCGACCTCGCGCAGGTGGAGTTCCAGGCGCTGCCGACGCTCGTGAGCAACGAGGTGCTGGCCGACATCTCCGGGCAGGCGTCGGCCGTCAAGGGCGAGTTCCCGGACGGCGTGTGGCAGCAGGTCACGCTCGGCGGCGACGGCGTGTACGCGATCCCGCAGGACTCCGGGCCGATGATGTTCTACTACCGGACCGACCTGTTCGAGCAGTACGGCCTCACCGTGCCGAAGACGTGGGACGAGTACGCGCAGACGGCGCGGACGCTGCGGACCAAGGCGCCGGACAAGTACCTCGGCACGTTCTCCTCCAACGACCCCGGCTGGTTCGCGGGCCTCGCCCAGCAGGCGGGCGGTTCCTGGTGGAGCATCGCCGGTGACACCTGGAAGGTCTCGGTCGACGACACCGCGACGAAGAAGGTCGCCGCCTACTGGAGCGGCCTGGTCGCCGAGGGCGCGGTCGACAAGACCCCGATGTACACGCCGGAGTGGAACAAGGCACTCAACGACGGGACCCAGATCGGCTGGGTGAGCGCGGTGTGGGCTCCCGGCGTGCTGGCGGGCAACGCGCAGAGCACGCTCGGCAAATGGGCCATGGCCCCGCTGCCGCAGTGGGACGCCGCGTCGCCGCGCACCGGCAACTGGGGCGGGTCGACCACGGCGGTGACCGCGGGCTCCAAGAAGCAGAAGGCCGCAGCGGAGTTCGCGATCTGGCTCAACACCGACCCGGAGGCGGTCGCCGCGCTGGTGTCCGACAGCGGCGTCTACCCGGCGGCGACCAAGGCGCAGACCGGTTCCGCGCTGCAGAAGCCGCCCGCGTTCTTCCCCGGCCAGACCGACTTCTACGCCACCGCGCAGAAGATCGCCTCGACCGCGGCGGGCTTCACCTGGGGCCCCAACGTCAACGTGGCCTACACCGCGTACAAGAACGCCTTCGGCGCGGCGATCACCGCCGGGACCGATCTGACGCCCGCGCTCACCACGATGCAGCAGGCCACGATCGACGACATGCGGGCCAGCGGGTTCAAGGTCGGCTGAGCGGATGCCCCGGACAACGTCCCGACCACGGCGGGCGGGAGCGGCGACGCCCTACCTCTTCGTCGCTCCCGCGGTGGTCCTCTTCCTGCTGGTGCTCGCGATCCCCATCGCGTACACGGTGTACCTGAGCCTGTTCAAGATCGAGGTGAGCGGGCTCGGGCTGGGCAAGGGCAGCCGCAAGGAGGTCTTCGCCGGGCTGGAGAACTACGTGCGCGCGCTCACCGACTCCGAGATGGGCGCGGGCGCGCTGCGCGTGCTCGGGTACGGCGCGCTGCTGGTGCCGACGATGTTGCTGCTGGCACTGGTGTTCGCGCTGCTGCTGGACGAGGACGGGGCACGGGCGCGCGGCTTCTCCCGGATCGCGATCTTCCTGCCGTACGCGATCCCCGGTGTCATCGCGACGTTGCTGTGGGGCTTCCTGTACCTGCCGTCGACGAGCCCGTTCGTGCAGCTGCTGCGCGAGCTGTCCCTGCCGGAGGTGGAACTGCTGTCGCCGACGGGCCTCTACTTCGCGCTGGCCAACATCGCGGTGTGGGGAGGCGTGGGCTACAACATGATCGTCCTGTACACCTCGCTGCGGTCGATCCCGCGCGACCTCTACGAGGCGGCCCGGATCGACGGCTGCTCGGCGTGGCAGATCGCGCTGCGGATCAAGATCCCGCTCGTCGTGCCCGCGCTGGTGCTCACGACACTGTTCTCCATCGTCGCCACCCTGCAGGTCTACGCCGAGCCGACCACGCTGGCGCCGCTGACGAACGCGCTGTCCCGCACCTGGAGCCCGTTGATGAAGATCTACCAGGACGCCTTCGTCCGCGGTGACATCCACTCCGCGGCGGCCGCGTCCGTGGTGGTCGCCGCGGTGATGTTCGTGCTGTCGTTCGGCCTGCTGCGCATCACCCGGTCGCGGGCGTTCGGCGGTGAGAAGTGAGGCGGGCCCTGGGCACGCTGCCGACGATCGTCCTGCTGATCGGCGCCGCCTACTGCCTGCTGCCGGTGGCGTGGGTGGTGGTCGCGGCGACCAAGAGCAGCGGCGAACTGTTCGCCACGCCCACCTTCACGCCCAGTTCGTCCATCCTGGACAACCTCGGCGACCTCTCGTCCTACCGTAGCGGGGTGTTCTGGCGGTGGATGGCCAACTCGGCGTTGTACGCGGGCGTCGGCGCGCTGCTGTCCGCGGCGCTGTCGGGCCTCACCGGGTACGCGCTGGCGAAGTTCGCGTTCCGCGGCCGGACCGTCGTGTTCAACGCCCTGATCGCCGGGGTGCTGGTCCCGTCGGTCGTGCTGGCCATCCCCCAGTACCTGCTGATCTCCGAGGTCGGGCTCGCCGACACCTACCTGTCGGTGCTGGTGCCCAGCGTGCTGAGCCCCTACGGGATCTACCTCGCCCGCATCTACGCGGCCGCCGCCGTACCGGAGGACGTCGTGGAGGCGGCCCGCTCGGACGGCGCGGGCGAGGCGCGGATCCTGTGGTCGATCGCCGTGCCGATGATGGCGCCCGGCCTGGTCACGGTGTTCCTGTTCCAGTTCGTCGCCATCTGGAACAACTTCCTGCTGCCGTTCATCATGCTCGGCGACGACGAGAAGTTCCCGGTGACGCTCGGGCTGTACACGCTGCTCAACCAGGGCAACACCACGCCGGCGCTCTACACCCTCGCGATCGTCGGCTCGCTGGTGTCCGTGCTGCCCTTGATCGCCCTGTTCCTCACCCTCCAGCGATACTGGCGGGTGGACCTGCTCTCCGGAGCGGTGAAAGCGTGAAGGGAAGTGGTCCGTGACCGGCAGACAGGGCAAGGTTAGGCCCACCATCCACGACGTCGCAGCCGAGGCAGGCGTGTCCAGGGGCACGGTCTCGCGCGCCCTCAACGGCGGCCGCAACGTCAGCCCGGCCGCACTGGAGTCGGTGCTCGCGGCCGTGCGCAAGACCGGGTACGTCGCGAACTCCGCGGCCAGGAGCCTGGTCACCCAGCGGGCGCACTCGATCGCGTTCGTGCTGACCGAACCCCAGAGCAGGCTGTTCGAGGACCCGAACTTCAGCATCCTGCTCCAGGCGTGCACGCAGGAGTTGGCCGAGCACGACCTGCCGCTGCTGCTGATGACGGCGAGCAGCGACGTCGAGCGCAAGCGCACCAGCCGGTTCCTCGCCGCGGGCCACGTCGACGGCGTGCTGCTCGTGTCGTCCCACACCGGCAACCCGCTGATAGACGAACTCCGCCAGTTCGACATCCCGGTCGTCACCTGCGGCAAACCGCTGGGCCACGAGGGCAGGGTCGCCTACGCGGCTGCGGACGACCGGGCAGGCGCGAGGTCGATGGTCCGCCACCTGCGCGACCGCGGCAGGACCCGGATCGCCACGATCACCGGCCCGCTGGACACCCCCGGCGGCGTGGAACGGCTGGCCGGATACCACGACGTCCTGGGCGAGGGCACGGACCTCGTCGCGCACGGCGACTACTCCCGCGCGGGCGGCGAGACGGCCATGGCTGAACTGCTGGCCAAGGCCCCAGGCCTCGACGCCGTGTTCGTCGCGTCGGACCTCATGGCCGCCGGCGCGCTCACCGTGCTGCAGGACGCGGGCCTGCGGGTACCCGAGGACGTGGCCGTCGGCGGCTTCGACGACTCCGGCATCGCCTCGACCACCCGTCCCGCGCTCACCACCGTGCGGCAGCCGTTCGAGCGCATCACCCGCGAGATGGTCCGACTGCTGCTCGACCTGATCGCAGGACACCCACCCGCAGCCGCCCTGCTGCCCACCGAACTGGTCGTCCGCGACTCGACCTGACCCTCACCGACTCGACAGCCAAACGGTTGGGCGGCATCGTCAACGAGTATCACCGCGCCGTCTGACCAGCACGGACGATATTTTCGGCAAGCACAACGCCCGCGCCGTCAGGCCGGGTGAACGGGCTTCGGTGCGCGCACGGACGCGAGGAGGCCGACCGCGGGGAGGGTGCCTGCGGCGATGCGGCGTTCCTCGGCTTGGCGCATGGCGTTGAGGATGTCGGGGGCACGGGTGGCGGGCTCGGTCCAGACACCACCGCGGCCGTCGACCAAGCGCCACAGCATGGCCGTGGCCACCATGGTCGGCTCCGAGCCGACGCGGTTCAGGGCGGCCAGCATCGCGGAGCCCCGGTGGAGGAAGTCGTGGTGGCCGACCCAGGAGTCGAGCAGGTCATCCGTGGGGGTCTCGGCGGCGAGCAAGCCGGCGGCGACCAGCAGTGCGCAGTTGTCGTAGAGGAAGTCGGCGGCCGCGTGGTCCACTCGTTCCCAGCCGAATTCCTCGATGATGATCTGCCCACTCGGGGCGAGCAACGTGGCGGCGTGGGCCAGGATGCCGTCCAGGTCTTCGGCGTGGTGCAGCGAGCGGGTGAACAGCACGACGTCGTACTCACCGGAGACGTCGAGGACGTCGGCCTCGATGACTGACACGCCGTGTTCGCCCGCCGCTGCGGCCATCTCGGCGTTGCGGTCCACCCCGGTGACCTCGTAGCCCAGGTCGGCCAGTGCGGCGGCCAGTGCACCGCGTCCGCAACCGACTTCGAGGACACGAGCCGGGGGCGCGGGCAGCAGCGGCTTCAGGTGAGCGAGGGTATGGGGGACGGCAACTGCGGTCAGCTCCATTCGGGCAACCCTAGGTCGCGCGTTGTGGGACGGGCGACCGATTAACGGTGTGGTCCGGCGAGGGTGGCGGCCAGTTCGCCGATGCGGTCCGGTCTCCATACGGCACTCCTGTTGTGTGGCGGGGAAAAGCTCGCGGTGGGCGCCGGAACCCCCACCGCGAGCCGGGTTCGTCAGCTGTTGGAGACCACCATGTTGTCAAAGCGGAGCGGGCCTACGTTGCCGTCGCCCCACCAGTCGCCCAGGGAGATCGTGTCGAACTGGCGGACGCCCGCCGCGGTCGTGACCGCTTGGCCGTCGATCGACATGGTGACTCCCGCGCCGGACCGGTAGTCCCAGGTGGCCTGGTGCCATCCGGTCGTCCGGTTCACGGTGCTGGCCGTGCTGGTGCCGTTGACCCGGTAGACGTACTTGGTGGCCGACACCGAGGTGTTGACGCCCAGGCCACGCCGGATCGCGTCGTCGGACACACCCGTATCCGGCACCGGATGGTCCGCAGAGGTACGTCGTGGCCCGCACCGCACGAGTGAGGTCGGCCAACCGCGTCGAGCGCTCTGCGCTGGTGTCGAAGTGGCTGCCGCGCACGATGGTGCCGTGCCAATCGACGAGGTCAAGGACGACGCGGGTCGTGGCTTCGGCGATGTCGGCGAGCCTGGCCCCGTCGTAGATCAGCGGCACGATCTCGCAGAGGACTTTGTCGACCGCAGGCCAATGCGCACCGTGCCCGTAGTGCTGCTGGAACGGCTGCCTCACCCGTCGGGCGCTGCGATCACCGTCGCACAGGACAACGTCGCGGATGAGCGTCGGGCGACCTGATGGCCGGTGAACCGGCAAGGTCAGCCACTGAGGGCAGCCCGACCTCCCAGACGTGGCGACTTGCGTGCGGTGCTGGTAATCGCGGGTGGCGAACTGGACGTTGTCCAGCACAACCCAGACGTCGGCTGCGTAGATCTTGGCGATCGTGCCGAGCCGGGGGAAGAAGTTGGGCTGGTGGATCGCGCAGACCGTGCCGTCGACGACCATGTGCGGCTATCGCAGCAAGCGGCTGTCGAAGCCGTCCCGCAACAGCCGGTCGTAGGCTTCGGTCACGCCGACGGGGACGTGCTGGTCGGTGGCGAAGCCGAGCTCGGGGTATTCGACGACGCGTTGCAGGTCGCCGACGAGCATGTCGATGACGAGCTTCTCGTCGCCGATGCTGCGCACGTAGTCCGCCAGTGCCAACTCCTCCGAGGCGCACACGACGTCGACCTCGGGCCAGACGGGTGAGCTGTGGGCGTGGTCGTAGCGGTAGCCCAGTTTGGCGCGGCGTGCCCAGTTGTGTTCGATCCGGTCGGGGTGCAGGTGGCGGAACAGGTCGAGCAGGCCGTGCCGAGTGGTCAGGCCGGTGTAGAAGTCGTACTCGAACGGCACGAACTGGCCGCGTGTGCCGGGGTGTGGCTGGGTTCCAGCACGTTGAGGTCGCCGAGCAGCAAAAGCGGCACGTCGGTGGTGGAACGTCGGCGGGTTCAGCGGAGGCTGGTCAACAGGTACCGCTCGTCAGAGATCGTGCGCCCCCAGAAGCGCGGGTCGTCCAGCAGGCGAACCGCGACCTCTTCGCGCTGTTCGGCCACGAGGTCACGGCACCGGTTGGCGCGGATCCCGGCACCGGTCGACCAGAATCCCTCGACAAGGACGAGTCGTCCGCCGGGGCGTAGCAGGCGCGTCCAGTGGGCCAGCCCGACTTCCGGGTCGGGCAACGCCCACAGCACGTGCCGCGCGAACACCACGTCGAACGAAGCGGGCCGAAACGGTGGATGCGCGGCGTCGCCTTGCACCACCTCCGCGAACAAACCCGCGTTCACCAGCTTCGTGCGAGCGATGGCGACCATCCGTTCGGACAGGTCCATCCCGTGCACGACGTACCCCTCGCCTGCCAACAGCGCGGTGATGCTGCCCGTTCCGCACCCGAGGTCCACAACCCGCGCCGGCGATGGTGGCAGCTCGGGCAGGAGCAACTCGCTCCACGCTGCCCGGACCGCCGGATCGAGCAGCCCGTGATCAGCCTCCTCGTCGAAGCTCGCCGCTTGGCCATCCCAGAACTCCTGCACGTCACTGGTCATGCGGCACAGCATGCCCGGTGGGACCGACAGTCAGGGACTAACGCCCGAAGAACAGTGCAGACAGAAATAAAAATTAATCAACCTCATTAAAGCTCGACACATCGGCGCAATTCATTAATATCATTCCCGCGTTCCGAAGTTAGACTGGATGACTCTTCAATGGAGGATTCCAGGAAACGGGGACGCAGTGGAACTGCGAAACATCGACCACGAGGACGTGCCACTCCTCGACGTCCGGCGGCTCGCCACACCCACATGGGCGGTGCTGGGCGAGGAGATGGCGGCTGCGGGATTATGGCGGTCAGTGCGAGCGCTGCCGTCGGTGGTGGGCGTGATCGTGTCGTTGGCTTGGCGCACGTCGCGCAGGTTGACGGCGCTGACCTCACTGGTCCACGTGGCATCGGGCGGCGTCACGGCCTTCGGTCTGCTCGCGACCACCGAGGTGTTCACCGTGCTGCTGCGGGACGGGCCCACTCCGCAGCGGCTGGTCGCGTCGTTGCCCGCGGTTCTGGTGGCGGTGGGGTCCTACGCGATCAGAGCGCTGTTGGACGCGGCGGTGGCGGCGGTCGAGGGAGCGCTTCGCCCGATGGTGACCCGGGCCGCGGAGGACGAGGTCACGGCGACGGTTGCGCGGATGTCCCTGATCTCCTTCGAGGACGCGGACTTCCAGGAGTTGGCCAGGCGAGCCGGGACGGATGGGCTGGAGTCGATCGGCGCCGGTGTGCGCAACGTCGCCGGGCTCGCGTCCGCTGTCGTTTCGATGACGGCGGCCCTCGTGGCGGCCGCGGTGCTCAACCCGTGGCTCGCGGTCGTGCTGGCGCTGGCCGCGAGCGCCGACGGTTGGGCGGCGAGCCGGGTCGTGCGGCTCAACCGGAGGCACTTCCTCGACACGGTGACGCGGCAGATGACCAAGTCCGTCGTCACCGAGGCCGCTACCTCGCGCGGGTTCGCGCTGGAGCGCCATGCCTTGGTGTTGCGGGAAAGGCTGCTCGCCGAGCACCGCCGCGTCACCGCCGACCTCGCCGCAGCCGAGGCACGGCTGGCCCGGCGCAGTGCTATCGTCCGGCTCGTCGGACGGGCGGTCGTGGGTGTCGGCACGGTCTCGGCTTACGGCGTGCTGGGGCTGTTGCTGTGGACCGGTGCCATGCCGTTGGCGGTCGCGGGCACGGCCGTGCTGGCCATGTGCACCGCCTCGGCCGCGCTCACCGAGTGCCTCCGCGCGGTCAACCTGCTTCACGAGGACTCTCACCACGTCGAGCTGTACCGCAGGCTCCTCGATGACGGCGTTCTTCGGCGCAGCCCCGAAACCGGCGTCCAAGCGCCCGCGGACCCCCAGGTCATCACGATGAGCGGAGTGTCTTTCACCTACCCAGGCCAGAGCCGCCCGGCTCTGCGCGACCTCGACCTGACCATCAACCGCGGCGAGGTGGTCGCGCTCGTGGGCGAGAACGGTTCCGGTAAGACGACGCTCGGCAAGCTCGTCACCGGCCTGTACCCACCCACGACGGGAACGGTGAAGTGGGACGACGTGGACCTCGCCGAGGCCGACACCCGCAGCGTCCACGACCGGGTCGCCGTGATCGCCCAGGCTCCCGCCGAGTGGCCGGTGACCGCGAAGTTGGCCGTGCGGATCGGCAGGCTCACCCACCGGGATCCGGATGGAACGCGATGGCACCGGGCCCTCGACCAGTCCGGTGCGGACGAGGTGCTGAACACGTTGCCCGCCGGTGCGGAGACCTTGCTGTCGCGGAAGTTCCAGCACGGCCGCGATCTGTCCGGCGGGCAGTGGCAGCGTCTGGGCATCGCCCGCGGTATCTACCGCGACGCGCGCGTGCTCGTGGCGGACGAGCCGACGGCGGCGTTGGACGCCAAGGCAGAGGCGCGGGTGTTCGCCGCTCTCCGCAACGCCAGCACCAGCACGGAGGGCGCCACGCGCACCACGGTCCTGGTGACCCATCGCCTTGCGAACATCAAGCACGCCAACCGGATCGTGGTGCTGGCTCACGGCCGAATCGTGGAGCAGGGCACGCACGAGGAGCTGTACGCGGCCGGCGGGGCCTACTTCGAGATGTTCGAGACGCAGGCGTCGGCATACCGGGTCACGGCACTCCAGAAGTCGGAGTGGAGCAGCGGTGGCGAATTCGGGTTTCCGGCAAGCGCGGGCCAAGTATGGCAAGAGGGTTTGACGAAGCAGCACCCGAAGATGGACTGATCTCGCTCCGGGAACGGGATCGGGCGCGGTGCCGGTTCCAGCCCGGTCCGGCCGCAGCGGCTCCACTCCCGAAGTAGCCGGCGTCCCAGTTCTGCCATTGCTGGTCGACTGACGCACGATGGCCCCGGACTCAGTCCGGGGCCATCCGTCAAGAGCAGATGTGCGATCTTGTGGTGGACGCTCCACCGCGTGGAGCGCTCTAGCTCAGCGCGAAGGCAGGATGGCCCACAGCGCGAGGTAGATGAGGAACTGCGGTCCGGGCAGCAGGCAGGACACCACGAACAGCAGTCGGACCGTGCTCGGCTTCATGCCCCAGCTCTCGGCGAGGCCCGCGCACACTCCGGCGATCTTGCGATTGTTCCTCGGCCTGCTCAAAGCTGGTGACGTCATGCTGTCCACGGTCTCACCCTTC
>JBDSAJ010000861.1:0-7545 GCA_039922235.1 Umezawaea sp. | reverse complement strand
TCCTGCTGCTCCGGGGTCAGCGCGTCGGACACCAGTTCCTGCACGGCTTTCACGTGGCCCGGCGCGGCCTCGACCAGCACCTCGAACCCCGCGTCGGTGAGCCGTGCCCTGGTGACGCGGCCGTTGTCGGTGCTGGGGCACCGGCTGACCAGGCCCTTCTTCTCCAGCCTGGTGACCACGTGCGACATCCGCGACAGCGAGGCGTTGCTCAGCGCGGCGAGCTGGCTCATCGGCAGCGAGCGGTCGCACTGCTCGGACAGCACGCTCAGCACCAGGTACTCGAAGTGGCTGAAGCCGGTCCGGCCGCGCATGTCCGCGTCCAGCGCGTACGGCAGTTTGATCAGCACACCGCTGAAGGCGACCCAGGCCTTCTGCTGGGCCGCGGTGAGCCACCGCGGCGGATCTGTTGTCACCAGACCATTCTACAGCAAGGTTGAAGCGTCAAGCTTGTGTTCTGGAACCCGGTGCTGCGCGCGGCGCCAGGTTGAGGCACGGTGGGAGGCATGGCAATGGACTACGTGCGTTTGGGCGGTTCCGGGCTGGAAGTGTCCAGGATCGTCCTCGGCTGCATGAGCTTCGGCGACCCGACCCGCGGTACCCACTCGTGGTCGATGGGGATCGACGAGGCCCGCCCGTTCGTCCGGCAGGCGCTGGAAGCGGGCATCACGACGTTCGACACCGCCAACTCCTACTCGATCGGGTCCAGCGAGGAGATCGTCGGCGCGCTGCTCGGCGAGTTCGCCGACCGCTCCGACGTCGTCATCGCGACCAAGGTCTACGGGAAGATGGGCCCCGGCCCCAACGGTTCCGGCCTGTCGCGCGGCGCGATCATGACGCAGGTCGACGCCAGCCTGAGCAGGCTGGGCACGGACTACATCGACCTGTACCAGATCCACCGCTACGACCCGAAGACGCCGATCACCGAGACCATGGAAGCGCTGCACGACCTCGTGCGCGCGGGCAAGGTCCGCTACCTCGGCGCGTCCTCGATGTGGACCTGGCAGTTCGCGCAGCTCCAGCACGTCGCCGACCTCAACGGGTGGACCAGGTTCGTGGCCATGCAGGACCAGTACAACCTGATCATGCGTGAGGAGGAGCGGGAGATGCACCCGTACTGCCTCGACGAGGGCGTCGGCGTCCTCCCGTGGAGCCCGCTCGCGCGCGGTCGGCTCACCAGGGACTGGGACACGACCACGGCCCGCAGCGAGACCGACGCGTTCGGCAAGACGCTGTACCGGCAGACCGAGGACACCGACCGCAAGGTCGCGGAGGCCGTCGCCGCGGTCGCCGCCGAACGCGGCGTGCCACGGGCGCAGGTCGCGCTGGCGTGGATGCTGCACAAGCCCGCCGTGACCGCACCCATCGTGGGCGTGACCAAGGAGCACCACCTGGCCGACGCGGTCGCCGCCGTCGACCTGGCACTGTCCGACGAGGAGATCGCCCGGTTGGAGGAGCACTACGTGCCGCACGCCGCCGAGGCCTTCTGACCACCCGCGGTGGGGCCGCACTAGGCGTCCAGCAACCCCGCGTCGTGCACCAGCAGCGCGATCTGCACCCGGTTGTTCAGGTCCAGCTTGGTCAGCACGCTCGACACGTGCGTCTTCACCGTCGGCACGCTGATGTGCAGCACCCCGGCGATCTCCGCGTTCGACCGCCCTCGCCCGACCTCCAGCGCGACACCGCGCTCCCGGACGTTCAACGTCCCCAGGCGGGCGGTCGCCGCGGCCTGCCGCTCGTCGTGCCCGTTCTCCGCCACGCGGGCCATGAGTCGCCGGGTCACGGCGGGCGACAGCACCGGCAGCCCCTTGGCCACCTGCCGCACGGCGTCCACGATCTCCCACGGCGGTGTGTCCTTCAGCAGGAACCCGGCCGCGCCCGCCCGCAGTGCGCGCAGCACGTGCTGGTCGGCGTCGAACGTCGTCAGCACGATCACCTCGGGCGCACGGGCCCGCTTCCGCACGGCTTCGGTGGCAGCCAGCCCGTCCATCACCGGCATCCGGATGTCCATCAGCACCACGTGCGGCGAGTGCTGGTCCACCAGTGCGGTCACCTTCGTGCCGTCATCGGCCTCGCCGACGACCCGGATGTCCGGCGCGCCGCCCAGCATCATCGCCAGGCCTGCCCGCACCAGCGGGTCGTCGTCCACGATGAGCACGTCGATCACAGCGGCCACGGTAGCCAGGCCTCGATCCGCCAGCCACCCGCGGGTGTCGGCCCGTGCTCCAGCGTGCCGCCCGCGAGCGCGACCCGTTCGGCCAGCCCGAGCAGGCCGCGTCCCGAACCCGCGGGCGACGTCACCCGCGGACGGCTGTTCTCGACCGACACGGTCAGCCCGGACGCGGGGTAGCCGGACACCCGAACGTCCACTTCGGACTCCGCCGCGTGTTTTCGGGCGTTCGTCAGGCTTTCCTGCACGATCCGGTACACCGTCCGCCCAGCCGTGTCGGGCACCTCGTCCTCGACCTCCGACCGCAGCGAGACCCGCATGTTCGCCCCCGCGGACTCCTCGACCAGCTGGGCGAGGTCGGCGAACGTCGGCTGCGGCATCTCCCCGACGGGTGCCCGCAGCACCCCGATCACCTCCCGCAAGTCCTGCAACGCCTGGTGCGAGTTCTCCCGGATCACCTTGGCCGCGCGGGCGATGTCGGCGGCGGGCGCGTCCGGCCGGTACTCCAACGCCCCCGCGTGCACGCTCAGCAGCGACAACCGGTGCCCCAGCACGTCGTGGATCTCCCGCGCGATCGCCTCGCGCACCTCGTGCTGCACCTGCTCGGCCCGCAGGTGCGCCTCGGTCTCGGCCCGCGCCGCCCGATCGTGCAGCGACACGATGAGCTGTCGTCGGTGGTGGATGAACAGGCCCCAGCCGATCGCCGCGCCCTGCATCGCGATGCCGAACCCCAGCAGCAGTTCCCACGGGACGTCGGGCTCCGGCCGGATCGCGACCGCGAACGCCGAGGACGGCAGGCACAGCGCGACCACGGCCATCGTCGTGCGCGGCGGCCGGTGGATCGCCACCGTGAACAGCGCGATCATCAGCGCCATCGCGGACAGCTCCGAGAACGAGCCGAAGAACACCATCAGCACGGCGAACTGCACCGGCCACCGGCGTCGCCACCACAGCCCCACCGACCCGATGACGAAGGTGACGAAATCGAGTGGGAACAGCCAGGCGGGGTCCGGCATCGAGTGCGACTCGATCCGGGTGGCCGCGACGACGAGCCCGAACAGCACCGAGACCGTGAACAGCGCGGTGTCCACGGCCCAGTCCCGCAGGCTGCGCGTGCGCACCGAACCGTCCATGGCCCGAAGGTACCGACCTGGCCCGCGGATCTCCCGTGATCGATACCTAAGTCGGGGTTTTCGGCTACTTGGGTACGAGCGGCCCGATCCGGACGAACGATCCCGGCCCGCCCGTCGGCCACCTACCGTCGAGCCATGCGCAAAGCCCTGGAACTGGTGGGCGTCCTCCTCGTCGCGGAAGGCGTCAGCGGCGCGATCGACCACCTCTGGTACCAGCCGATCTTCGGGTTCCTGCTCAACTTCGTGAACCGGTTCGTCATCCCGCGGCTCGACTTCCTGGTGGGCTACGAACTGGTCGCCAACCTCGCGGTGGCCGTGCTGGGCGGTGTGGTCCTGCTCGCGAGCGGCTTGACGACGGCGAGCGCGGATGGGTCTGATGACCGCGTCGCGTGACGTCGGTGAAGCGAACGCCGACTCATGGAGGCACCGTCTCGGGAGTCCAATCCCTTGAGCTACCAAGAGTTCACCCGTCAGGTCATCGAAGAGTTCCGGTCGAACGGCGGCCGCGTCGGCGGCCCGTTCGAAGGCGCGGACCTCGTCCTCCTCACCACCACCGGCGCCAGGTCCGGTCGTGGGCACACCGTTCCGCTCGGCTACGTCCGCGACGGCGACCGGCTGCTGGTCGTCGGGTCCGCGGGCGGCTCGCCGCACCACCCGGCCTGGTACCACAACGTCCTCGCCCACCCGGACGTGACGGTGGAGCGCGGCGCCGAGGTGTTCACCGCGCACGCCGTACCCGCGGCGGGCGCTGAACGCGACCGGCTGTTCGAGCTGGTCGCGGCCGTCGCGCCCGGCTACGCCGACTACCAGCGGAACACGACCAGGACGATCCCGGTCGTCGTGCTGGAGCAGCTCACACCGTCGTGAACTCGCCCCTGGCGATGTCGGCACCGACGTTGCGCCACCACTCGGCCTGCTGCTCGGTGTCGACGCCGTCCACGATCACCGTCGTGCCCGTGCGGTGCACCACGGCCAGGATTCCTCGCAGCGCCAACGTGACCAGCGAGTCCTCGCGGTCGCAGCGGGCCTGCCGCCGCACCATCCAGCGGGCGATCCGGACGGCTCGCACGGGCAGGTCCTCCAGGTGCGCGAGGTCGCCCGGCGAGGTGCTGAAGTCGAGGATCTCCGTCGCCACCCCCGCACTCGCCAGCAGCCGGAGGTTCTCCGCCGCCTCGCCGTTGTCCTGCGACAGCGCGGCGGCGGGGATCCCCAGCCACAGCCGGTCAGCGGGCAGACCGGTGTCCCCCAGCACGGTCAGCACCCGGCTGAGCAGGTCAGGGTCGGACGACTGGTTCGGCGTGAGCCCCACGTGCAGCGGCTGGTCGTCGCCCAGCCCGGTCCGCCTGCTCTCGGCCTCACCGCAGGCGGAACCGAGCAGCCAGCTGCCCAGTGGCAGGATCAGCCCGGTCTCCTCGGCCAGTTGCGCGCACCGCTCGTGCGGCAGCCGACCGCGCGACGGGTGTTCCCACGACAGCAGCGCGTCGAGCCCGACGACCTCGCCGCCGTTCAACCGCACCAGCGGCCGGTGCACGACGCTCAGCTCGCCGTTCTCCCAGGCACCCGGCAGCGCCACCGCGAGGCCGAACATCTCCCGGTCGCGGGCGTCCTGGTACGGGTCGAACAGCTCCCACTGCGTGCGCCCGTTGCGCTTCGCCCTGGCCAGCGTCATCTCCGCCGCTTCCAGCAGCGCCGCGGCGCCCATCCCAGCAGGCGGCCGGTCCACCACGCCGATGCTCGCGGGCGACGCGACGCCGTAGCCGTCGACGTAGACCGGCTCGGACAGCTCCTCGTTGATCCGCCGTACGGTGCTCAGTGCGTCCGGTGTGGTGGGGGAGTTCTCGACCAGCACGGCGAACTCGTCCGCGCCGAACCGCGCGACCATCGCTTCCTCGCCCTCGAACAGCGCTTCCAGCCGGTGCGCGACGCTGTCCAGCAGCAGGTCGCCCACCCGGCGGCCGAGGCCGTGTGTGATCAGCGAGAACGCGTCCAGGTCCAGGTAGTAGAGGGTGATGCCGGTCGTGGGGGCGGCGTGCCGCGCCACCCGTTCGAGACTGGTGCTGAAGTACTGCCGGTTCGGCAGCCTGGTCAGCATGTCGTGCAGCGCCTGGTGGTTGAGCTGGCCGTGCAGCAGGTTCAGCTCGGTGCGGTCCTCCACCACCACGACGAACCGGGACTCGGGGTCCTCGGGCTGTGGTGCGGTGACGGTCAGCGTCACCCACGCGTTGTCGCCGTCCTTGCGCAGCAGCCGCTGCTCGCTCTGCACCCGCCGCGCGACACCGGTGAGCAGCTTGGCGAAGCTCTCCCGGAACA
The DNA here is from genome assembly GCA_039922235.1 of Umezawaea sp. Classification (GTDB taxonomy): domain Bacteria; phylum Actinomycetota; class Actinomycetes; order Mycobacteriales; family Pseudonocardiaceae; genus Umezawaea. The sequence continues at coordinate 1,935 of JBDSAJ010000861.1, read as the reverse complement.
GCACTTCTTCCTCCGGGCGGATCAGGTCGAACAGCGTGAGTCCCGCCATCTCCGACCCCGTGTAGCCCAGGATTTCGCCCAGCACGTCGTTGGCGCGCACGAAGGCGCCGCACCGGTCGACCAGCACGACCCCGTTGCTGGAGTTGTCGACCACGTCGTCGAACTCGGCCTGCACCTCCCACAGCCGCTGCCGGGACTCGGTGAGCGACTTGAGCAGCGCCCGGCACATGCTCTCCTGCTGCTCCATGGTGAGGAGCCGCAGTTCTTCGGAGTACCCGGTCGCCAGCGCGCCCAGCACCAGCACCACCGGCTCACCGCCCCGCGCCGTCCCGTGCAGTTCCGGCAGCGACGGCAGACCCCGGCCGAGCACGTCCATGGTGACTTGCAGGCTCTCCGCTCCCGTGCAGCCGGAGCGGACGAGGAGCGCGCCATCGGCGTGCACGCTCGCGTACGCGCACCGCTTGGCGAGCGCGGCGTCGACCAGCCGGTCCAGCAGGCTCACCAGCAGTTCCCGGAACTGGGTGTTGTCGAGTGGAATGAAGGCCGTCGAACTCAGGGAATTGGCCCATTTGCGTGCCAGCGCCAGCCGCTGAGCCGATCTGGTGGTCGGAGACGCCTCGACCAATGACGCCGACGGTTGAGGGGCCGTCATGCGGGCAGGCCTGAGCGGTCATCGTGGTGGTGCATAGACGGCGAAAGGAAAAGTGATCCCACAGTGCACCTCGGTGTTCATCCCCGTGCCGAGCAAAAGGTACCCGTGCGCATGGCACCTGGCCAATAGCGGAGCGGCACTATCCTGGCAGACCCCTTTTTTGCGGTTTACCGAAGAACCGGCCGCCACCCCCTCGGCAGGCCGGTGGCCAGCGGAGACGTCCTCACCAGTGTGCTTCCCACCGGAAGGCGCGGCTTCCGGTACACGGTTCGCCGATTCAACGCCGAAACCGCGGACGACGCCGTTCCGGAACGGCGGGCACGGCCGCTACCAGCGGTGCGACGTCGAATACACCCGACGGGTGTGGGAAAACGGACGGCGGACGCACGTGGCGGCTTCTCCTGGAAATTTCCTGGTGAGGATGAAACGTACATCCTACAACCGGTCCGGTGTTCCAGTCGAACGGGTGCGCAACCCTTTTCGGCGGCGATCCGACGTGCGCCGATGCCCGTGGACACCGCGCCGGAGCGGGTCGCGTTCGGGCGGTCCCGCTCCGGCCCGTCGCCGTCAGAGCGCTTCGCCGGTCTCCAGCAACGACTTCAGGCTGGACAGGATCTCCGGCCACCCCTCGCTGATGCCCGCCAGCACCGTGCTGTCCGGCCCGAACCCGTCGTGCGTCACGGTCAGCTTGACCAGCTTCCCGTGCGGCGCGATGTCGAACGTCACCTTCGACCGCGGCTCCTCCGCCATCGCCGCGATCACCTCGGCGTTCATCCCGTTCACCTCGCCGAACTCCGGCGTGAACGTGTGCCAGGTGTAGGAGAGCCGGTGGTGCGGCTCGGCTTCGAGCACGACCTGCCCCGGATCGGAGGTCTTCAGCCCGTTCTCGGTCCAGCTCATCTCCGACCCCGGCTGCCAGTCGCTCTCGAACGTCGCCCCCCAGTACCGGCTGGTGAACTCCGGGTCGGTCAGCGCCTGCCACAGCTTCTCGGCGGTCGTGTTGATGTAGGTCGTGTAGACGAACTCCGGCTTGTCCATCGAGGTCTCCAATGCTCTGGTCAGGTCGGCGAGCGCGGCCACCCGCCTCCGGTCGTACTGGTTGATCCACCGCTCCGCGATCGCGTTGATCGGGGCGGCGTTCAGGTAGTGCAACTTCTCCCGCCCGCGCCAGACCGTCGTCACGACGTTCGCGGCCTCCAGCACCGCCAGGTGCTTGCTGACCGACTGCCGCGCCATGTCGAGCCCGGCGCACAGCTCCCGCAGGGTCTGCCCGTTGCGCGCGT
>JBDSAJ010000860.1:0-21457 GCA_039922235.1 Umezawaea sp. | reverse complement strand
ATCGACGGCACGCTCGACCTCTCCGACGTCCAAGCGCCCCCTTGTCTGCGGGACTGCCGTACCGACACACCGGTCCTGCTCGACCGCGCTGTTCTGTCCTCTGTGGACCTGAGTGGCCTGGTCGCTCCCGCGGTCAGCGCGGTCTGGCTCAAGCTGGACCACTACCTGCTGCTCCAGGACGTCCGGCTGGACGGCGCCGAGGACGGCTGGGCGCGCTGGACCTGGCCGAGGCCCACATCGGCGGCCACCTCAGCCTGTCCGGCGCCCACCTGACCGGTGTCGAGTGCGCCCTGCACGCACCCAAGCTCCGCACCGGCAGTCAGCTGCACCTCGGCGAGGTCCGGGCGGTGGGCGCGGTTCGCCTCGACGGCGCCCGCATCGGCGGCAACATCCGCTGCGACGGCGCCCGGTTCCACTCCGCGTCCGACCCGGCCTTCCTGGGCATCGACATGCAGGTCGACGACGGCCTGTTCCTCGACCACGGCTTCCGCGCGACCACTGACTCCACCACCGCGGCCGTCCGCATCCGCGGTTCCCGCTTCGGCGGCCAGCTCGTCCTGCGCGGCGCCGAGGTCACCGGTGCGATCGCACTCGACCTCAAGCACGTCCGCACGGGCATGGATCCTGTTCGAGCCCGGTTCCGTCCGCGGCCTGGTCGACCTCGACGGCCTCACCTACGTCGGCGCCCCTCCGCGACCCTCGTCGAGTGGCTAGACCTGCTGGCCAACCGCACCCGGCGCTACGCCTGGGCAGGGCGGCGGCGTCGCTCGCGATCTCGCGGCCCGCCGGGATCTCCGCACCGGCGCGGTGCCCGAAGGTCAAGCGCCGCACCGATCCGGGCCGCACCGCGCCGCCGGGAGAGGTGCGGGCGATCGTCGCGCCCGTGAGCGACAGCGGCCCGCTGTGCACAGTGGACAGTCGTACCCGGACCAGCGGGCCTCCGTCCGTGACGCGGACCACCTGCCGGACGGTCTGGTCCGCGAAGCCTTCCACCGCCCAGTTCGTCTCGAAGGCCGCGCTCGGCGGCTGCGCCGACGCGGCCCAGCCGCCCGCCCAGCCAACGCCGGTGGCTGACGCGGCCGAAGGTGCGCTGATCAGCAAGGATGAGATGGCGACCAGGGCCGCCAGCGTGCGTTTCACGTCTTGCCCGTTGCCTGAGGTGTGAGCGGATGTGAGTTCGCTCTGTTCGGGCAGTCGTCACCTTGCGGTGGCGGCGTTGGCTCGGACGGGGTCCGGGTCTTCCCGTGGCGGTACCCGCTGCCCGCGCTGTGCGGGTCTGACGTGGGTTTCCAGCGGGCTCGTTTCGGGTCGCCCCGCAACTCGGGGAGGACCTGCTGTCCGCGACCTCGTCCACGCGGTGGGCGAGGTCGCGGGCGGCGTTGAGATCACGATCGAGCACCAACGGGCACTCCTCGCAGCGGAACACCCGGTCGGAGAGGCCCAGCTTGGCTTTCACCACGCCACAGCCCGAACAGGTTTTCGAGGACGGGTACCAGCGGTCCGCGACGTGCACGGTACCCCCGACCCAACCGGACTTGTACTCGATCTGGCGGCGGAACTCGCCCATGCCGACCCCGGCGATGTGCCGGGCCAGACGCTGATTCTTGAGCATCCCGGCGACGTTGAGGTCCTCGATCACGATCGTGCCGTGAGCGCGGACCAGACGGGTGGACAGCTGGTGCAGGCCATCGCGGCGGGCGTTCGCGACGGCGGTGTGCAGGCGCGCGATGCGAGCCTGGGTGCGCTGCCACCGCCCCGAGGGTTGCCGTCGGGTACGGCGGTCCGGGCCGATGCGGCGCGCGGCCTGGCGTTGCAGGCGCCGCAGTTCTCGTTGCGCTACCTCGAGATGGCGGGGGTTGGCGATGACCTCACCGGTCGACAGCACCGCCAGGGACTTGATACCCAAGTCGACGCCCACTACCGAGGCCGGTCGAGTCGGTGCCGGGTCCTGTCGTTCGATCTCGACGGACAACGAGCAGAACCAGCGCCCGCCCTGGTGGGTGATCGTGACGGACCGGATGCGGGCGGTGCCGCGTTCGACGTGCCGGGCCAGCTTCCGGGTCGACTCGTGCGTGCGCACTACACCGATCCGGGGCAGTCGCACCTGCCGCCGGTCGCGGTTGACCGGGCCGAAGCTGCCGGTGGTGAACCGGCACGCCATCGCCTTGCGTTTCCCTTTGAACCGGGAGAAACGGACCTTCGGCCCCGCACGGGTGCCGTTGTTGGAGGCTTTCCAGTTGTCCAGTGCGGTCGCGAGGTTGGCCAGGCCGCTGGAGTAGGCCTCTTTCGAGTTCTCCGGCCACCACGCCGCAATGTCATCCTTGGCCTGGTTCCACCGCTTGCGTAGCGAGAACGCCGACCAGGACACCGCCGGGGTGAGATGATCACCGGACAACCCGTAGGAGTGTTCCGCTTCCCGTTGCCCGAGGTTGGCCGTCACCACCGCCAAGCCCCAGTTGAACGCGAACCGCCGCGCACCACAATGCGACCGCAGAGAGGCCTCCTGCCCCCGCGGTCGGATCGAGCGCGAACCGATACGCCTGGATCACCATGACCATGACACCGTCACGATAGCGCGCGACACCGACACCAATTCCCGCCACCACGCACAGACGCTCACGGGTGCAGGTATTCGCTCACATCCCACTCAAGCAGTGTCGTACCCCTCTGGTAGACCAACGGGCATGGCGAGCAAAGCGACGACGAGGCGTGGTGAGCGCACCCCGGCCGAGGTGCTGCCGGTCGCGCGCGTCTGCGTGGACGTTCCGCTCGCGCACCTGGACCGGGCGTTCGACTACCAGGTGTCGGCGGACCAGGCTGAGGACGCGGTTCCGGGCAGTCGGGTGCGGGTTCGGTTCGCCGGGCAGCTCGTCGATGGTTTCGTGCTCGAACGGGTGGACAGCTCCGAGTACGGCAAGAAACTCACGTACCTCGAGCGGGTGATCTCACCGGAACCGGTGCTGTCACCGGAGGTGGCGGAGCTGGCCCGCGTGGTCGCGGACCGGTTCGCGGGCACGCTGATCGACGTGCTGCGGATGGCGATCCCACCCCGGCACGCGCGGGCGGAGGGGCAGCCGTCGCCCGAACCGGCGCCGCCGCCGGAGGTGCCGGTGGCCGCAGGCTGGACGCGGTACCCGTTCGGGCCGAACCTGCTGGACGCGCTGCTGGAGGGGCGGACGGCGCGCGCGGTGTGGCAGGCGCTGCCCGCGGAGGACTGGCCCGCGCGGCTGGCCGAGGCGGCGGCGACGGTCGCGAGCACCGGCAAGGGCGTGCTGCTCGTGGTTCCGGACCACCGCGACGTGGCGCGGCTGCACGCGGCGTGCGTCGCGCTCGTCGGGGAAACCGGTGTGGTGACGCTGTCGGCCGACCTGGGGCCGTCCGAGCGGTACAAGAGGTGGCTCGCCGTGCGGCGTGGCGCGGTCCGGGTCGTGATCGGCACCAGGGCGGCCGCGTTCGCGCCCGTCGCGGACCTCGGGCTGGTCGTGGTGTGGGACGACGGCGACGACCTGCACTCCGAGCCGCGGATGCCGTACCCGAACGTGCGCGACGTGCTGGTCCAGCGCGCCCACCTCTCGGGCGCCGCGTTCCTGGTCGGCGGGTTCGCCCGCACCGCGGAGGCGCAGTTGCTCGTCGAGAGCGGCTGGGCGCACGAGGTGGTCGCCGCGCGCGAGACGCTGCGCACGGCGGCACCGAGGGTGGTCGCCGTCGGAGACGGCGACTGGCAGGAGGCCAAGGACTCCGCCTCCCGGTCGGCGCGGCTGCCGTCCATCGCGTTCGAGGCCGCGCGCGCGGCGCTGGCGGCGCAGGCCCCGGTGCTGATCCAGGTCCCGAGGCGCGGGTACGTGCCCGCGCTGGCCTGCGGGAGCTGCCGCGCGCCCACCAGGTGTCGGCGCTGCGCTGGTCCGCTGGCGCTGCCAGGGGGGTCGGACGACGGTGTGCCGCGCCCGCCGTACTGCCGCTGGTGCGGGGCGACCGAGGCCGCCTACCGGTGCCCGGCGTGCGGTTCGCGCAAGCTCCGCGCGCAGATCGTCGGCGCGCGGAGGACGGCGGAGGAACTGGGGCGCGCGTTCGTCGGGGTGCCCGTGCGCACGTCGGGTGCCGACGAGGTGCTGGCGACGGTCTCCGGCAAACCCGCGCTGGTCGTGGCGACACCGGGCGCGGAACCGGTGGCCGACGGCGGCTACGGCGCCGTGCTGCTGCTCGACGGCTGGTCGCTGCTCGGCCGCGCTGACCTGCGGGCCGCCGAGGAGGCGCTGCGCCGCTGGATGACGGCCGCGGCGCTGGCGAAACCCGGTGTCGAGGGCGGGCGGGTGGTGGTGATCGCCGAGTCGACGCTGGCACCCGTGCAGGCGCTGGTGCGCTGGGACCCGGTGTGGCACGCCCGGCAGGAACTGGCCGCGCGCACCGAACTCGGGTTCCCGCCCGCGGTGCGGATGGCCACCCTCGACGGCTCGCCGGACGCCGTCGCGGCGCTGCTGGACGAACTGCGGCTGCCCCCGAGCGGCGAGGTGCTCGGGCCGGTGCCGCTGGACGAGGACGGCACGAAGGAGCGGGCGCTGGTTCGCGTTTCCCGTACCGAGGGGCGTGCGCTGGCGGCCGTCTTGACGGAGGCTCTTGGTGTGCGCAGCGCACGCAAGGACCCGGACCCCGTGCGCGTGAAGTTGGACCCGCTGGAGGTGCTGTGACCGTGTCGACGTCCGGTACGAATAGGCCCATGATGCGTTTGATCGCGGGCGCGCTCGTCGCGTCCACCATCCTGCTGCCGGGCACCGCGCAAGCGACCCAGTCCCCGCCGCGGACCCCCGAGGCCACCGGCTGGGGCGGTGCGGTGTCGAGCATCGACCCGGACGCCTCGCAGGTGGGCATCGACGTGCTGCGCCGCGGTGGCAACGCGGTCGACGCCGCCGTGGCCACGGCCGCCGCGCTCGGCGTGACCGACCCGTTCTCCGCGGGCGTCGGCGGTGGCGGGTTCTTCGTCCACTACGACGCCCGCACCCACCGCGTGTCCACTGTGGATGGTCGGGAGACCGCGCCCGCTTCGGCGACCGACAAGCTGTTCGTGGAGAACGGGGCCGCGATCCCGTTCGACCAGGCCGTGACCAGCGGGCTGTCCGTCGGCGTGCCCGGCACGCCCAGGACGTGGCAGGAAGCCCTGCGGCGGTGGGGCACCCTGTCGCTGCGCGAGGCCATGGGCCCGGCCGAGCGGATCGCCCGCGAGGGCTTCACCGTCGACGCGACGTTCAACCAGCAGATCACCAACAACGCCGCCCGCTTCGCGGACTTCCCGGCCACCAAGGCGCTGTACCTGCCGCAGGGCGCGGCTCCGGCGGTCGGTACCCGCTTCCGCAACCCCGACCTGGCGGACACCTACCGCGAGATCGGCCGCCGCGGCGTCGACGCGTTCTACCGCGGTGCGATCGGCGACGACCTGGTCAAGACGGTCCGCACGCCACCGGTCGACCCGGCGGCGACCCGGATCGTCCGGCCGGGCGACCTGACCAAGTCCGACCTCGCGCGCTACACCGCACCGCTGCGCGAGCCCAGCCGCACCAGCTACCGAGGGCTGGACGTCTACGGCATGGCGCCGCCGTCGTCCGGCGGCACGACGGTCGGCGAGGCGCTGAACATCCTGGAGGGCGTCGATGTCGGGGCACTGACCCCGGCGCAGTACCTGCACCGGTTCATCGAGGCCAGCAGGCTCTCGTTCGCAGACCGCAACCGCTGGGTCGGCGACCCGGCGTTCACCGACGTGCCCACGCGTGAGCTGCTGTCGCAGCGGTTCGCCGACAGCAGGGCCTGCCTCATCAAGCCGGATCAGGTCCTGACCAGCCCGGTAGCGCCCGGCGACCCGCGCAACCCGGCTGCGTGCGCCACCGTCGGCGCCGCCGCGCCGACCCCGTACGAGGGCGAGCACACCACCCACCTCACCACCGCGGACCGGTGGGGCAACGTCGTGGCGTACACCCTCACCATCGAGCAGGAGGGCGGCAGCGGGATCGTCGTGCCTGGTCGGGGCTTCCTGCTCAACAACGAACTGACCGACTTCTCCTTCACACCGGTGACCCCCGGCACCCCGGACCCGAACCTGCCGGGGCCGGGCAAGCGCCCGCGGTCCTCGATGGCGCCGACCATCGTCCTCGACCACGGCAAGGCCGTCCTCGCGGTCGGCTCGCCGGGTGGCGCCAGCATCATCACCACCGTGCTCCAGGTGTTGACCGGCAAGCTCGACCGCGACCTGCCGCTGGTGCGGGCCATCGCCGCACCGCGCGTCTCCCAGCGCAACAGCGCCACCACGCAGGCGGAGACAGCGTTCCTGGCCACCCCGGAGGCGGCCGCGCTGCAGGCGCTGGGGCACAAGTTCAGCTCCACCACCGAGATCGGCGCCGCGACCGGCGTGGAACTCCTGCGCGACGGCCGCTGGCGCGCGGCCGCCGAAACCACCCGCCGCGGAGGTGGTGCTGCCCGCGTCGTGTGGCCGACCGGCTGAGGTCTGCCGGGGGAGCGTGGTCTGGGTGCCGCGCTTCCCCTGGTGCGGGGCCGTGGCTTGGAGGTGGGCCGGTTTTCGCTGTGGCTTCCCGACAAGGTCGGTAGCTGGGGGCGAGTCCGGGGGCCGCGTGGTTGCGTTGGCGCCTGGGCTGATCCTGCTGTCGTGACGCTGGTCTTGATGCGTTCTGCCGGTGAAGAAAGGCGGGTTTTCGTGACTGGACAGGATCGCCGCCTGGCGGGCAGGTCGTCCGGGAAGGCTGAAGGGAAATCGGGTCGCTGGGTGGTTCGGGGGCAATAGGATCGAAGTATGCGAGAACTGTTCGAGCGCTACATCCGGGCGGGCATGTCCAAGGATCCGAGTGCTGTCGCGGCAATGTTCACCGAGGACGGGGTAATCGAAGCTCCGCTCGTGCCGCCGGGTGGCGCTTTCCCGGCTCGGATGGCGGGCCACGACGAGATCGAGGCCGGGCTCGCGGCGTACTACGCGCGCCCGGTGGACACCGGGCTCAAGGTCCTGATGGACCAGTCGCGGTATGTGCTGCACACCACCGAGGACCCCGCGGTGTTCATCGCCGAGATCGACACTGCGTACGAGAAGGCCGGTGAGGTCACGAGGATGTCGCTCGTGCAGATCTTCCGGCTGCGGGACGGCAAGATCGCCCTGCTGCGCGACTACTTCGCGCCGGAGCACGTGAACTGACTGGCTGGTCAGTCGGTCAGGCTGCGTTGGAGCAGGATGGTGTCCAGGGTCTTGCCGTGCTTCACGCCCACGCCGGTCAGGCGGCCCGCGTAGACGAAGCCGCAGCGTTCGTGGAGGCGTTCCGAGGCCGCGTTGCCGTTGTCGGCGATCACGGCGATGACCTCGCGGACGCCCGCTGTGGCGCAGCGGTCGATCAGGGTGGTGAGCAGGGTGGTCCCGAGGCCTCGGCCTGCGGCCGAGGGGCTCAGGTAGATGGTGTTCTCGACGGTGAAGCGGTAGGCGCTCTTGGTCTTCCACGGTGAGCAGTACGCCGTGCCGACGACCTCGCCCCGCAGTTCGGCGACGAGGAACGGCAGGTCGCGAGAGGCCAGGCGGTCCCGCCACTCCGCCAGGCTCGGTGCCGTCTCGGCCAGCGTGACGGTGGTGTGCTCGACGTAGTCCGCATAGATCGCGGCGATCGCCGCCAGGTCCTCGGCACGGGCGTCGCGGATGATCGCGGCACCCGCCATTTCCTCTATAGTGCTCACAGTTCTACTATAGCGTCATGTTTGACCTGGAGGAACTGGCAGGGCGCGTGCAGCGGCTCCGCGGCCAGCGCGGACTGACGCTGGCGGGCCTGGCTGAGCGGAGTTCGGTGAGCGTGAGCATGTTGTCGGCGGTCGAGCGCGCCGACAAGGCGCCGACCGTGGTGGTGCTGGCCCGGATCGCGGACGGCCTCGGGGTTCCGCTCGTCTCCCTGCTGGAGGACGAGGGCGCCCAGCGGCTGGTGGTGCGGCGGAAAACCGCGCAGGACCGGTCGACCCACCGAGGTGGGTGGGAGAAGGCCGTCGTCTCGCCGGTCGTGGCGGGCGTGAACTTCGAGCTGGTGCGGGTGACCCTCCCCGCGGGCTGCGACGCGGGCGGGTTCCCCGCCTACGCGAGGGGCTCGCACGAGTACGTAGTGGTCGAGGAGGGCGACCTCCGGCTCACGGTGGGGGAGCAGGTGGTCAGCCTCGAAGCGGGCGATTCCGCCTACTTCGAGGCCGATCAGGAGCACGGGTTCGCCAACACCACCGACGTGCCCTGCGCCTACTACGTGGCCGCGCTGATCATGCGCCCGCGCGGCTGACGGTCACTTCGTCACGCTCTGGTAGATCAAGCGGCCCTCGGTGTCGGTCGCCTTCACCGAGAAGTCCGGCAGTCGCAACGGCTCGGTCGTCGCGGGGCCGGTGAGGAGCACGGCGAAGGTGCCCTCGGCGATCTCGGCCTTGACCGGGGCCTGGCCTGCCAGGGTGAACTCCAGGCTTCCGACGTGCTCGGGGACGGTGCCCGCGAAGATCGTCACGCCCAGCGCCAGCTCACCCGAGACTTCCATGACCTCGAACACCCCGTCCACGTCGTCCTGCTTCACCCCCCACCTGAGTTCGCTCGCGACTCCGTCCCACAGCGAGCAGTAGGCCGTCGCACCTCCCTTGTCGCGCAGCACGAGCACGCCGCGCCTGCCGTCCTGCCCCACTCGCACCGTCCAGTGCCAGTCGGCCGGGTCGGGGGACGAGCCGGGGGTGACTGCGCTGTGCGGCGGGCCGTCCGTCAGCCAGGTGTCGAAGCACCGCGCGACCTGGTTGGACGGCCGGTCCGGAGTCGCGTCCCCGCTCGGGTAGGCGTCCGTGGACGTCGACCACTCCGGGCCGGGCAGGTCGGTGGTGACCACTCGCACGGTCGTGGACGCGTTCGGCTCCTCGGTGCGGAACTCGACGCGATCGGCGGGCGAGGCCGTGCGGAGCACGAACAGGCCGTTCGGCAGCACCATCGCGATCTTCGGAAGGTCGACGATGATCTTCGTTTTCGGTGTCCCGGTCCACCTTCATCGAGGTGGTCGACCGGGGCGCCTGGCCCGCGAGATGCGCCGCCGAGGTGCTCGCCTCGGCGAGCCCGAGCACCTCGGCGGCCTCGCCGACCGGCAGGTCGCCGATCAGCACCAGTTCCACGACCTCGCGCTCGGACCCCGGCAGCGCGGCGACCGCGTCGAGCACCGACCGCAGCCGCTGCTCGCTATCGAGCGAGGGCGTGGTCGCGCACGGTGTCGTCGACCGACACCCGGCGCAGCGGCCGCTGGAACCTGGAGGTGCGCCGGAACTCGTTGTGGGCCAGGTTGCCCGCCACCGTGTAGAGCCACGGCAGCGCGCTCTCCCGGACCAGGGTCACGTCCTGCCTGCGGCGCCACGCCGTCAGGAAGGTGCTCGACGTCAGGTCCTCCGCGGTCGACCACGACGCCGTCAAGCGGTAGGCGTGGTTCCACACGGCTTCGGCGTGCCGGTCGTACAGCTCGCCGAACGCCGCCCCGCGCCCGCAGGTCGGCGTCGGTGCGCTCGGTGGTCGTGTCCGGTCTGTCGACCAAGGTCGTCGCTCCCTGCCGGCCGGTTGGTGTCAGCCTCATACCCGGTACGTGTCCGCCATCCGGCCGGTGTTGCGACCCCGGTGCTACGACCTCGGGATGACGGGCGGTCGCTACTCCGAGTGGACGCGCGGGCACGGCGGTTCGGGAGATCGTGGCACCACCGACGAAGAGGAGCCCGCCATGGTCACCGCCACGATCGCCACGCCGCACACGCCTGCCGCCGTCCTCGCGGTGGCCCGAGCCGTCGTCACCGCCGCCCGTTTCCTCGGCCACTTCCTGCTCGCACTGGTCGGCGTCGTCTTCCTCGGGACCGGCCACGGCCACTGACCCCCGGACTCTCTCCTAGACTGGACGTCTGCCCAGCGCGAGGAGAGTGCGTGACCGTCCAACCAATCCGGCTGTTCGGCGACCCGGTGCTGCGCACGGCTGCCGCCGAGGTGACCGATTTCGACGCCGAGCTGCGCATCCTGGTCAAGGACCTGTGGGACACGATGAGCGAGGCGGGCGGCGCCGGGCTGGCCGCGCCGCAGCTGGGTGTCGGCCTGCGGGTGTTCACCTACCACGTCGACGGCTTCGCCGGACACCTGGTCAACCCCACCTGGACCGTCGTCGGCGACGAGTTCCAGGAGGACCCCGAGGGCTGCCTGTCCATCCCCGAGCTGCGCTGGGACTGCCGCCGCCACCTGAACGTCGTGGCCAAGGGCTGGAACATGCACGGCGAGCCGGTCGAGGTCGAGGGCACGAACACGCTGGCCCGCTGCATCCAGCACGAGTCCGACCACCTGGACGGCGTGCTGTTCCTGGACCGCCTCGACGCCGAGACCCGCAAGCAGGCGATGCGCGAGATCCGCCAGGCCGAGTGGTTCGACGGCGGGGTTCCCGTGCTCAAGCAGAGCCCGCACCCGCTCTTCGGGGGTAAGTAGCCGTGCGGTTGGTCTTCGCGGGCACGCCGGAACCGGCGCTGCCGTCGCTCAAAGCCTTCATCGAGTCGTCGAACCACGAGGTCGTCGCGGTCGTCACCCGGCCAGACGCCCCGGCCGGTCGCGGCCGCCACCTCGAACGCTCGCCCGTCGGCGCGCTGGCCGACGAGCACGGCATCGAGGTGCTCACGCCCGCCAAGGCGAGCGATCCCGACTTCCTCGCCCGGCTCAAGGAGCTGGCGCCCGACGCGTGCCCCGTGGTCGCGTACGGCGCGCTGCTGCCGCAGTCCGCACTCGACATACCCGTCCACGGATGGGTGAACCTGCACTTCTCGCTGCTGCCCGCCTGGCGCGGCGCGGCACCGGTGCAGGCGGCCGTGCGCAACGGCGACGACATCGTCGGCGCGTCCACGTTCCGCATCGTCAAGCCGCTCGACGCGGGCCCGGTGTTCGGCACGATCACCGAGGAGGCCCGCCCCCGCGACACAGCGGGTGAGCTGCTGGCCCGGTTCGCCGAGCGCGGTGCCCAGTTGCTGCTGGCCACCATCGACGGCATCGCGGACGGGACGCTGCGCCCGGTCGAGCAGCCCGCCGAGGGCGTCAGCTACGCCCCCAAGATCACCGTCGACGACGCGCGGCTGGACTTCACCGCGCCCGCCGTCGCGGTCGACCGGCTGGCGCGCGCGGTGACCCCCGATCCGGGGGCGTGGGCCGAGTTCCGGGGCGAACGCCTCAAGCTCGGGCCGGTCACGCCCGTGTCCGGCGAACAGGATCAGCTGCCGCAGGAGAAGCTGGCACCGGGTGAACTCCTGGTGCAGCGCAAGCAGGTGCTCGTCGGCACCGCGACCACCCCGGTGGCGCTGGGCGACGTGCAGGCACCAGGCAAGAAGCGAATGGCCGCGACCGACTGGGCGCGCGGCGTCCGGGTCGAGGCAGGGGAGCGGATCTCATGAACGGCAATTCCTCCTCCCGACCCTCGCGACCCTCCCGGCCGCGCAAGCCCGCGCCGCCGCGCAGGCGCGTGGGCCCGGAGCGTCCTCCCGTCGAGGACCCGGCGCGCCTGGCCGCGCTGGACACGCTGCGCGCGGTCCGCCAGCGCGACGCGTACGCGAACCTCGTGCTGCCGAAGCTGCTGCGCGAGCGCCGCATCACCGGCCGCGACGCGGCGCTCGCCACCGAACTCGCGTACGGCTCCGCCCGTGCGCAGGGCCTGCTGGACGCGGTGATCGGGGCGTGCTCCGACCGACCGCTGTCCGAAGTGGACGGCCTGCTGCTCGACGCGCTGCGGTTGGGCGCCTACCAGTTGCTGCGCACCAGGATCCCGGCGCACGCCGCCGTGGCGTCCACTGTGGACCTCGTGCGCGGCGGTCAGGGCTCCGGCGCGGCGGGCTTCGTCAACGCCGTGCTGCGCCGCATCACCCAGCAGGACGAGGCGTCCTGGGTCGACGAGCTGGCCCCGGACCCCGACACCGACCCGATCGGCCACGTCGCACTCGCCAACGCGCACCCGCGCTGGATCGCGCAAGCGTTCGCGGAGGCACTGGGCAGCCGTGACGAGCCGTTGCGCGAGGCGCTCGCGGCCGACGACAGCCGTCCCGAGGTGCACCTGGCCGCCCGGCCGGGCGAGGTCAGCGCCGAGGAACTGGCCGCGATGACCGGCGGCGAGGTCGCCCCGTACTCGCCCTACGGCGTGCACCTGGAGTCCGGCTCGGGCGACCCCGGCGACCTCGATCCGCTGCGCGAGCACCTCGCCGTCGTCCAGGACGAGGGCAGCCAGCTCTGCGCGGTCGCGCTGACCAAGGTCCCCATCGAGGGCACGGACGAGCGCTGGCTCGACATGTGCGCCGGTCCCGGCGGCAAGGCCGTGATGCTGGGCGCGCTGGCCGCGATGAACGGTGGCACGCTGGACGCGATCGAGCTGGCCCCGCACCGCGCGGAGCTGGTCCGCAAGGCGACCAAGGGCCTGCCGATCACCGTCCACATCGGTGACGCCCGCGAGACCGAGCTGCCCGAGGGCGGTTTCGACCGCGTGCTGGTCGACGCGCCGTGCACCGGTCTGGGGGCGCTGCGCCGCAGGCCGGAGGCGCGTTGGCGGCGGCAGCCGTCGGACGTCGCGCCGCTGACCAGGTTGCAGCGCGAGCTGCTGACCAAGGCGCTCAAGCTGGTCCGGCCCGGTGGGGTCGTGGCGTACGTCGTGTGCTCGCCGCACCTGTCCGAGACGGTGGGCATCGTCGCGGACGTGGCCCGGCGGACCGGTGCGGAACGGCTGGACACCAAGGAGTTCTTCCCCGGCGTGCCCGATTTGGTCGACCCGCACAACGTCCAGCTCTGGCCGCACCTGCACGGCACGGACGCGATGTTCTGCGCACTGCTGCGACGGCCCGCCTAGTGGTTCGGGTGCTCGGACTGGTCACGTCGGGTGCGGGCGGGGTCGAGCGGTGGTTCCGCACCGGCCTCGCCGCGCCCGCGGTCGAGCGCGGCTGGCGGCTGGCCGTCACGCTCACGCCGACGGCCGCCCGCTGGCTGGACGAGGCGGGCGAGCTGGACCCGCTGGCCGAGCTGACGGACCTGCCGGTGCGCTGGACGTCCCGGCTGCCGAGCGAACCCAAGCCGCACCCGCCGCCGCACTGCTTCGTGTTCGCGCCCGCGACGGCGAACTCCGTGGTCAAGCTGGCGCTGGGCATCTCGGACAACCAGGCGCTGACCGTGCTGTGCGAGGCGATGGGCCTGCCGGACGTGCCGGTGATCGTGCAGCCGCAGTCGAACGAGGCGCAGCGGCGGCACCCCGCGTGGGCCGGGCACCTGGCGACGTTGCGCGCCGCCGGGGTCCGGGTCGTGCCCGAAGGCGGCCCCGATCCGGTGCTGGCCGAGCTGGACCGCATCGGATGATCTTGTCCGGCGCCCGGTCCGTGCTGCTTTGACCGGGGCCGATCGGCCATTAGAAGTATTCATTCCACGCGAATTGACACGCGCCCGACGGGCGTTGCACGCTGCATCGTGTCGATGGTCTCCGGGCGTGCGCGTGAATGGGATTCGGTGCGCCGATTCCTGCGGGCCGCCGACGCCGGTGTTGGCGGTGTGCTCGTGGTCGACGGCCCACCGGTTTCCGGCAAGACACTCCTCCTGCACGAGGCCGTCCGCCTGGCCCGCGAACAGGGCCTGCGCGTCGTCCTCGCCTCGGCTACCAGCGGCGACCTGTTCGGCGGGTCGAGCGACGTGGACGCCGCGCTCACCGCCGACCACCCGCTGCTGATCGCCGTCGACCACGCCCACCTCGACCCGGCGGGCGTGCTCGCGCTGCTGCCGAAACTGCGCGGCGGGCCGCTGTCGGTGCTGCTGGCGATGAACGGCGCCACCGCGGGCCCCGAGGTGCAGCGGGCCGTCGCGGCCCGCGCCGAGGTCGTCGTCATGGGCCCGGTGGACGACGTCGTCGTGGACGAGATGTCCCGGCGGCTGCTCGGCGCGACCCCGCACGCCGACCTGCGCGCCCTGATCGCGGGTGCGGGCGGCAACCCGAGGCTGGTCATGGAGCTGATCGAGGGCCTCCGCGAGGAGGGCCAGCTCGAACTGCGCGGCGGTGTCGCCCACGTGCGCGGCGGCTGGCTGCCGCTGCGGGTGGCGACGCTCGTGCGCGAGCGCGTGGACGTGCTGTCGGCCAAGGCCACGCAGCTGCTGCGGGTGGCCGCGGTCGTCGGCCGGTCGTTCCTGCTGCACGACGTGGCCACGATGATGAGCGAGACCACGGCGTCGCTGCTGCTGGCCGTGGACGAGGTGCTGCAGTCGGGGCTGCTCGTGCCCGCGCACGAGCGGCTGGAGTTCCCCAGCGACCTGGTGCGGCGCGCGGTCGTCGAGTCCATCCCGCGCTCGATCCTGCACGCGCTGCGCCAGGACGTCGCCGTGCTGCGCCCGCCGTTCACCGTCGAACCCACCGCGCACGCCCCGCTGCCCGACGACACCGACGGCGACGTCGTGCACGGCGTTCGCACGCTCGCCGCGGGCGGCAGGCTCGGCTCGGCCATCGCGCTGGCGCGGGAGACGCTGGCGCAGCGCGTGTCCCCGACGGTCGCGGCCGAACTGCACTGCGTGCTCGCGGGCATCCTGCTCGCCGACGGCCGACCCGCTGACGCCGTCGTGGAGACGGACCACGCGCTGACCATCCCGTCGCTCACCGGCCCGCTGCGCGGACTGGCCGCCGCCGGTCGCCTGCTGGCGCTGTACTTCGCCACCGGCAGCAGGGTCCGCGAACACGCGCTGTCGCTGCTGACCGTCCGCGACCGCGACCCCAGCGACGCCGACGCCGTGATGGCCGCGACCGTCCACTCGTGCCTGGAGTGGAACGCGGGCAACCTCGCCGAAGGCGTCTACTGGGGACGCGAGTCCACGAAGTGGCCGCCCACCGGCCCGTCGGCGTGGTGGTTCGCGCACACGCCCGTCGCGTACGCGCTGAAGCTGGCGGCACTGGGGGACTTCGCCGAAGCCGAGCAACTGGTGCTCGGCGACGGTCCGGACACCGACGACGCCGTCACCAGCGGCGCGGCCGCGGCGCGGCTCATCGCCCGGTCGCGGGTGCTCGTGCAGGCCGGGCGGCTCGCGGAAGCCCACACCGCGGCCCGCGCCGGTCTCGCGCTGGCGCACGACCGGGGCCTGCGGCTGCTGGTGCCGCTGGCCTCCACGGTCCTTGGCACCGTCGCCATCCACCGCGGCGAGTACGAGGTGGCGGCCGAGCACGTGCGCCGGTACCGGGGCGACCTCGCGGGCGGCGAGGCGGTGCTGCACTCGGGGCAGTACGACTGGGTGGAACTGCTGCTGGCGCACGCCCAGGGCGGACCGGCGCGAGCCGCGGAGCTGGCGCGGGTGCGGGTGGCGGACCCGAACTCCCTGCGGCGGATGCTGATCGAGGAGCCCGGCGCGGCACCGTGGCTGGTGCGGCTGGCGCTGGCCGTCGGCGACAGCAGGTTCGCCTCCACGGTGCTGGTCGGCGCGGACGACCTGGCCGCCAACAACCCCGGCTACGGCTCGGTGTCGGTGTCCGCTTCGCACGCCCACGCGCTGGTGGACCGGGACGCGGACGCGCTGCTCGCCGCGGCCGGGCGGCACCGGCACCCGTGGGCGAAGGCGTGCGCCAACGCGGACCTCGCCGCCCTGCACACCGAGCGCGGCGAACCGGACGAGGCCGAACCGCACCTGGCGGTGGCGGGCCGGATCCTGGAGCGGATGGGCGCCGACGGCGAGATCGCCCGCCTGCGGTCGCGCCGCGGCGCGGTCGAGGGCGTCGGGTCCGGGTCGGCGCGCGAGTGGCACCAGCTGTCCGACCCCGAGCGGGACATCGCCAGGCTGGTGGGGGCGGGGCTGACGAACCGGCAGGTGGCGAAGCAGCTGTTCCTCTCGCCGCACACGGTGAACTACCACCTGCGGGGGATCTTCCGGAAGCTGGGGATCAACTCGCGGGTGGAGCTGGCCCGGCTGGCGCACGAGCAGACACCTTCCCGGTCCTGACCCGGACAGCACCCCGAGGACGGGTGCATCACGGGTATGCCTGAGCACCCCCAGTGCTCAGGCACCCACCGCCGGCGGATTCGGCGGGAGGTCTTCAGGCACCGACGGCGGTGCCATCGATTTGATGGGCCAGTGCGGCGAGCACGGCGGCCACCACGCTCGCCGCGTGGGCGTCGTGCTCGGCGACCGAACGCAGCAGCGGGGTCTCGGGGCGGGTCGGGGCGATGACGGTGCAGTGGACGCCGTGGCGGGCCACCTCGGCGGCCAGACCGGTGGCGTAGGCGGTGGCGGCGGCTTTCGAGGCGGCGTACGCGGCGAAGCCGGGCTGGTGCGCGGGGAGGGTCGTCGCGATCGTCACGATCGCCCCGCCGCGGCGCGGCGCCATGCGGGACGCGGCGGCCCGGCTGAGGTGGAACACGGCGTGGGTGTTGATGGCGAAGCTCTGCGCCCAGTCGTCGTCGGTGAGGCCGGTGGCCGAGCCGGTGCGCAGCAGGTCGGCGGCGTTCACGGCGATGTCCAGCGGTCCGACCTCGCGTTCCACCTGGTCGACCAGCGACTCGACGGCGGGGCCGGAGGCGATGTCGACCTGCCTGCCCGCGACGCGCAGCCCTGCCCGCTGGAGTCGTTCCACCAGGTCGCAGAGGCCGCGCCCGTCCCGGTCGACGGCTGTCACCAGCGCACCCCGTTCGGCCAGCTCGGCGACCACCTCGGCACCCACGGCGCCGCACGCGCCCGTCACCACGGCGATCTTGCGGTCGAACTCCCGGTTCGTCACGGCTACTCCCAGATCGAGCCCCCGGTCCGACGGTATGCGTCCGCGCCCATGGGCGGAACTACCTGCGTGAGTAGTGCGTCGCTGACGGGGAAACCGCAGTTCAAGGGTTCGCGGACGACGTTACCGCGTAAACGAGTAGTCCGGGCCCGCGCGGGGAACCGGCGGTACCTAGACTCCTGTTCCGTGGTCCACCAGCCGATGATCGCCCCCAGCATCCTGTCCGCCGACTTCGCCAACCTGGCCCGCGAGGCCGCCGCGGTCACCGGCGCGGACTGGCTGCACGTCGACGTGATGGACGCGCACTTCGTGCCGAACCTGACGCTGGGCCTGCCGGTGGTGAAGTCGTTGCTCAAGGCGACCGACATCCCGCTGGACTGCCACCTGATGATCGACGACCCGGACCGCTGGGCGATCGGCTACGCCGAAGCGGGCGCGCACAACGTGACCGTGCACGCCGAGGCCGCCGCCGACCTGGTCGGGTTGGCGAAGAACCTGCGCGCGGCGGGCTCGAAGGCGGGCCTGTCGATCAAGCCGGGCACACCGCTTGAGCCGTACGTCGAGGTGCTCAAGCACTACGACACGCTGCTGGTGATGTCCGTCGAGCCCGGTTTCGGCGGGCAGTCGTTCATGGTCGAGGTGCTGGACAAGGTGCGCACCGCGCGCCGGCTGGTCGACACGGGCCACCTCACGCTCATCGTGGAGATCGACGGCGGCATCAACTCCGACACCATCGCCGCCGCCGCGGAAGCCGGTGTGGACTGCTTCGTCGCGGGCTCGGCCGTCTACGACGCCGAGGACCCCGGCCGCGCGGTGGAGGCGCTGCGCGCGCTCGCCGCCGCGAACCGCTCCTGATGCTCGACGCGGAGGCGATGGCGCTCGCGATCACCCGCAGCGAGGCGGTCCGGGGCACCACGAGCCCGAACCCGCCCGTCGGCGCCGTGATCCTGGACGCGCGGGGCGACCTGGTCGGCGCGGGTGCGACGCAGCCGCCGGGCGGCCCGCACGCCGAGGTCATGGCACTGGCCGAAGCCGGTGACCGGGCGCGGGGCGGCACGGCCGTCGTCACGCTCGAACCGTGCTCGCACCACGGCCGCACGCCGCCGTGCACGGGCGCGCTGCTCGCCGCGGGCGTCGCACGGGTCCGGTACGCGGTGGCGGACCCGAACCCGCAGGCCGCCGGGGGAGGCGCGCTGCTGCGGGCCGCCGGGGTCGACGCCGAAGCAGGGCTGCTGGGCACCCAGGTCGCCCGTGGACCGCTGCGCGCGTGGCTGCACTTCGCCCGCACGGGCCGTCCGCACGTCACGTGGAAGTACGCCACGACGCTGGACGGCCGGGTCGCCGCGGCGGACGGCACCAGCCGCTGGATCAGTTCCGAGGAGTCGCGAGCCGAAGTGCACGTCCTGCGCACCAGGGTCGACGCGATAATGGTCGGCACGGGCACCGTGCGCGTCGACGACCCCCAGTTGACCGCGCGGGGAATCCCGGCGGCCCGCCAGCCGTTGCGGGTGGTGGTGGGCAAGGGCGACCTGCCGCCGGGCGCGAAGGTGTCCGACGACGAGGCCGAGACCCTGCACGTGCGCACGCACGACCCGGACGAGGTGCTCGCCGAACTGGCGGCGCGCGGCGTGGTGGACGTGTTGCTCGAAGGCGGGCCCACTCTCGTGGGCGCGTTCGTCGAGGCCGGGCGGATCGACCGGGTGCTGGTGTACACGGCACCGAAGCTGCTGGGCGCGGGTCCGGTGGCTTTGGGGGACGCTGGGGTGGCAACCATCACCGACGCTGTCGGGTTGGTGGTCGAAGAGGTCAGTATGTGCGGGCCGGACGTGCGGATCTCCGCCGTTCCGGCGGTGTTGAACGGCTGAGGAGGAACGGTGTTCACCGGGATCGTTGAAGAGCTGGGACAGGTCGTCGGGGTGACCGACCTGCCCGACGCGGCACGTCTGACCGTGTCCGGTCCGCTGGTGACCAGCGACGCCAAGCACGGCGACTCCATCGCGGTCAACGGCGTCTGCCTCACCGTCGTGGAGGTCGTCGACGGCGCCTTCACGGCCGACGTGATGCGCGAGACGCTGGTCCGCAGCAGCCTGGCCAAGGTCGCCGAGGGCGACCGGGTCAACCTGGAGCGCGCCGCCGCTGTGGGGCAGCGCCTTGGCGGGCACATCGTGCAGGGCCACGTCGACGGCACCGGGACGGTGCTGGCGCGCGAGACCACCGAGCACTGGGAGATCGTCCACATCGGACTGCCGCCGTCGCTGGCGCGGTACGTCGTGGAGAAGGGCTCCATCACGGTCGACGGCGTGTCGCTCACCGTCGTGACCGTCACCGACGACGAGTTCACCGTCAGCCTGATCCCCACGACGCTGGAGCTGACCACGCTCGGCAGGCGCGGGACCGGCGACGCGGTCAACCTGGAGGTGGACGTGCTGGCGAAGTACGTCGAACGCCTCACCCTGCCGCACCTGCGCCAGAATGGGATCGAACAGGAGGTGACCCCCTGATGCGGGACTTCTCCGACATCGAGCAGGCCATCAAGGACATCGCGGACGGCAAGGCCGTCGTCGTGGTGGACGACGAGGACCGCGAGAACGAGGGCGACCTCGTGTTCGCGGCCGAGATGGCCACACCGGAACTCGTCGCGTTCGTCATGACCGAGTGCCGCGGCCTGCTGTGCACGCCGATGGAACCCGAGGCGCTGGACCGCCTGGAGATCGGCCAGATGGTCTCCCACAACACCGAGCGGATGGGCACGGCCTTCACCGTCTCCGTGGACGCCCGCGAGGGCGTCACGACCGGCATCTCGGCCGCCGACCGGGCGCTGACCATCCGCACGCTGGCCGACCCGGCGACGACCGCGTACGACGTGGTGCGCCCCGGCCACGTGTTCCCGCTGCGCGCCAGGGAGGGCGGCGTGCTGCGCCGTCCCGGCCACACCGAGGCGGCCGTCGACCTGGCCCGCATGGCGGGCCTGCACCCGGCGGGCGCGATCTGCGAGATCGCCAACGCCGACGGCACCATGGCCCGGATGCCCGACCTGCGGGTCTTCGCCGAGAAGCACGGCCTGACGCTGATCTCCATCGTCGACCTGATCGCGTACCGCCGGAGCCACGAGACCCAGGTGGCGCGGGTCGCCGAGGCCCGCATCCCGACCGCGCACGGCACGTTCACCGCCGTGGGCTACGACAGCCTGCTGGACGGCATCGAGCACGTCGCGCTGGTCGTCGGCGAGATCGGCGACGGCGAGGACGTGCTGGTCCGGGTGCACTCCGAGTGCCTGACCGGCGACATCTTCGGCTCGCTGCGCTGCGACTGCGGTCCGCAGCTCGACGCGGCACTGGAGGCCGTCGCCGCGCAGGGCCGCGGCGTCGTGCTCTACATGCGCGGCCACGAGGGCCGCGGCATCGGCCTGATGCACAAGCTGCAGGCCTACCAGCTCCAGGACCAGGGCGCGGACACCGTCGACGCGAACCTCCAGCAGGGCCTGCCCGCCGACGCCCGCGACTACGGCACCGGCGCGCAGATCCTCGCGAACCTCGGCATCAAGTCCATGCGGCTGCTGACGAACAACCCGGCCAAGCGGGTCGGCCTGGAGGGCTACGGCCTGCGCGTGATCGACCGCGTGCCGCTGCCCATCTCGCCCAACCCGGAGAACCTGCGGTACCTGCGCACCAAGCGCGACCGCATGGGCCACGAGCTGCACCAGCTCGAGCAGTACGAAGCGCAGCGCGCCGACGGCGCAGTGGTGAGTGCGGAGAGCGGCGAATGAGCGGGGAAGGTCGTCCCGAGATCGAGGTTCCGCAGTGCGACGGCCTGCGGCTGGCGATCGTCGCGACCCGGTGGCACACGAAGATCACCGACAACCTGCTGGCGCGCGCGCTCGAAGCCGCCGCCAAGGCCGGGGTCGAGGAGCCGACGGTGGTCCGGGTCGCGGGCGCGGTCGAACTGCCCGTGGTGGTGCAGGCGCTCGCCCGCAACCACGACGCCGTAGTAGCACTGGGAGTAGTCATCCGGGGTGGCACTCCTCACTTCGAGTACGTGTGCGACGCGGTCACGGCCGGTTTGACGCGAGTGGCACTGGACGAATCGACTCCCGTCGGGAACGGTGTGCTGACCTGCGACACCGAGGAGCAGGCGCTCGCCCGTGCCGGCTTCCCGGACTCGGTCGAGGACAAGGGCGTGGAGGCGACCTCCGCGGCGCTGGACACCGCGCTGGTGCTCCGGGGGCTGCGGCAGCCGTGGACGGAACGGGGGTTCGAGTGAGCGCGGCGGTGGCGAAGACCGTGGAGTTCCGGCCCAAGCGCATCCGCAGGGTCACGCTGGTCTGCGCGGTGGTGCTCGTCGCGGTGTTCACCGCGGTCGGCCTGCTGCTCGGCGACACCCCGACCGGGGTGATCTTCCGGGTGTCCGACCAGGTCGCGATGGTGTGCCTGGGCGTGCTGCTGGCCTGCGGCGTGCTGCTGCTCGGCAGGCCGCGCGTGCGCGCCGACGCCGAGGGCATCGACGTGCGCAACGTGGTCACGTCGAGCCGCTACTCGTGGCAGGACGTGCTGCACGTGAGCTTCCCTGACGGGGCTTCGTGGGCGAGGCTGGAGCTGCCCGACGACGAGTACGTCTCGGTCATGGCCGTGCAGGCCGTCGACCGCGAGCACGCGGTCGACGCAGTGCGGGCACTGCGGGAGTTGCACAAGGCCGCCACAACACGGTGA
>JBDSAJ010000859.1:0-2759 GCA_039922235.1 Umezawaea sp. | reverse complement strand
GACAGCGAGGTGCGGGCCTGGGCGGCGAGGTGGGCGGAGCGGGCGCCGGGGACGGCGAGCACCTCGAGGTCGACGACGTGCCCGGCGGCCCGCAGGGCCCGCGCGAGGCGGTGGCCGATGGTCTCGTCGGCACGGGTGCAGCCGACGCCCGCGGCGAGCGAGTCGCCCAGGACGTGGAAGCGGAGAACGGGAGAGTCCGAAGTGGTCATCGACCTGGTCAACGCCCGCGCCGGACGGGATGGTTCCGCTGTTCGTCCTGAGCGGACGGTGACGGACTCGCGGCTGGTGTCGCCCTGCCGGGTGGAATCCGGCGTGGCGCACGCGGTATCCCCGGCGGGGAACGGCCGGAGGTGGTGCGCTGCGGGTGTTCCGACGAGTCCGTGGGGTGGTGTCGTGGCGGGTGCCGGCTTGCGGGACGCGAGGAGGGCGCAGAAGGCGCGGGCGGCGGGGCAGGCCCGCAGGGGTGTCCGGCTCGACCGGCTCCAGTGGGTCGCGCTGCTGGTGGGGCTGTTCCACCTGCTGACGGCCTACCACCCGCTGTTCTCGTTCGACACCTCCGATCCGCTGCTGCGGGTCTGCACGGGGGTGTGCGGCGTCCTCATGGCCCGGCGTTGGCAGGACGCCCGCCGGTTCGGTGTCGCGCTGGTGCTCGGCTACGGGGGACTGGTGCTGGCCCAGTTCGCCGGGCCGGACCGGCTGGAGCCGGTGACGTTGATCTACGCGCGCACGGCGCTGAGCGGGGTGCTGATCATCGCCCTGTCGGTGCGGTGGGCCGGACCGGCGGCAGGGGAGTCGGCGGGGTGAACAGGCGGATGCCGCCCTCGCACGAGGCGAGGACGGCATCCGCTGGTCGTTCTGGTGATCTAGAGCGCCGGGTAGGCGTTCTTCATGAGCTCCTGGAACTGAGCGGAGAACCACTTGCCGGACAGCGGGGCGTCCGGCAGCGCACCGGACATGCTGTTGCCGTTGCGCACGTTGCCCGTGTAAGTCGGGTCGCACATCTTGTCGGCGCCCTTGCCCTCGTTGTTCGGGATCTCCTTGCTCGCGCCGTCGGACTCGCCCGGGGGCTTCATCCACACGTAGGCGTCGATACCGGAGGCCGGAGCCGCCGTCGGACGCGCGCCGAGGCCCGCACCCTTCTGGTTGCACCAGTTGCCGAGGTGGATGCGCCGGTCGAGGCGACCGCCGTCCACGTAGGCGTCAGGGCTCGTCGTCGGGCCGGGGCCCGTCGGACGGGCGGTGCCGCCCCAGCCGTTGCGCGAGGTGTCGATCAGCATGCCGACGTTGGCGTCGAAGCCCGCCTGGACGGCCCGCTGGCGGAACGCCTGGGCGTAGGACAGCTCGTCGACGTACTTGTTGTAGTCGATCCACTTGGCCTTCTCGCGGATCGGCACGCCGCCGACGACGTCGCCGATCTTGAAGTACGGCTCGGTGGTGGCGCCGTAGTTCGCGGTGTTGGCGATGAAGCCCTGCACGTTGGCCTTGGTGCTGCCGGACGCGTTCGCCGCCTGGAACAGCAGGTCGGCGGTCGCGCCGAAGTTGTCGTCCCAGCCGATCCAGCCGTGGTGGCCGATGTCCAGGTAGTTGTAGACGTTCGGCACCGCGCCGAGCTTCGCCAAGGCGTAGCCGACACCGGTGATGTAGTTGCCGTTGGCCTTCATGACGTCGCAGGCGGGCACCGCGGTCGGCCGGGGGCTGACGTTGGTGATCAGGTTCGGCAGCGAGTCGATCTCGACCGTCGTCACGATCCGCAGGTTCTTGTAGGCGGGTCGGGCGAGGATGGCCGCGATCGGGTCGATGTACTGGGTCTTGTACTTGTCGATCTCTGTCGGACCCAGCTCACCGTTGGACGCCAGCGCCGAGCAGTCGCGGCCCGGCAGGTTGTAGATGACGAACTGGATCGTCAGCGGCTGGCCCGCCGCCTGGCGCACGGCCTCGTCGAGGTGCCCGACGATGCCCCTGGCACCGGTCGTGCCCTCGATCGCGGCGATGCGGTCGATCCACACACCGGTCGACTGGTTGGCGACCCGGCTACCGCCCGGCTCGGCCGCCGCGGCAGCCGACCAGTCCGGGTTCACGTACATCTTCGCGCCCACGTACGGGTTGTCCACGCGGTCGTTGCCACCGGGGTTGCCCGGCGTGGTGGTCGTGGTCGTCGTGGTGGTGGTCGTCGGGCCCGGCTGGCCGGTGCACGTGACGTTGTTGAGCGAGAACGTCGTCGGGTTCGTGTTGGTGCCGCTGTAGCTACCGTTGAACCCGATCTCGATGCTGGCGCCGGTGCCGATGCTGCCGTTCCAGGGCATGCTGGCGGCGGTCACGGCCGAGCCGGACTGCGACCAGGTCGCGTTCCAGCCCTGGGTCACCTTCTGGTTGCCGGGGAAGGCGAACTTCAGGGACCAGCTGGAGACGGCATCGCCGACGTTGGTGATCTTGACCGACCCGCCGAAACCGCCACCACCCCAGTTCGACGCGGTGTAGTCGACCTTGCAGCCGGGTGCGGCGGACGCCTGGGTGCTCGTCGCGATGCCGATCATCCCGACGAACAGCGCAACGGTCGCGCCTATCGCCGCGAAGCGCGCACCTCGGCGCGATGGGCTCGGGTGCCCGCTTGCAGGGGAACTCATCTTCACGATCTCCTCACGACGCCTTTGTCAGGGATCTCTTGCAGGGAGTCATCCGGACGTCAGCGTCTGGGAGCGCTCCCAGACAGGAGGGTAACGGCAGTGTTACGCGGTGTACAGACCGCATTTTCCGAGCGT
>JBDSAJ010000858.1:0-20042 GCA_039922235.1 Umezawaea sp. | reverse complement strand
CGCTGACCGGCAGCCGTGCCCGTGCCCGTGCGGCAGCCGCGACCGAAGCCCCCGCGGCTGCTCCGGAAGCACCGGCAGGCCCGGCCCTCGCCCAGCTGTCGGCAGGCTCGGCGATCCCGCCCGCACTGCGCGGCAAGGGCCTGGACGAGCCGGGCAGGCAGCGCCTGAGCTACTCCGGCCCGAACGAGGACGGCGAAGCAGAGGCCAAGAACGACGAGGCAGCAGGCGACGACGGAGCAGGCACCCGCAAGGAGCGCCGCGCTGCCGCCAGGGCCCAGGCGAAGTCGGCCCGAAAGACCCCGCGCAGGTAGAGCGTTGCCGTGTTTCGCGCCGCCGAGAGGGCTACCCGTGCCGCGCGAAACACGGTGAGGATTGCGGCCACCGCACCAGGTGACTGAACGACAGGGAAGGGGCTCGTCCGAACAGGACGGGCCCCTTCCCTGTCCGCAACCCGAAGCGGACACCTCGAAGTCACACCAGCACCTTGAACACCGTGCAGACCCACCCCCCGTCCAGGTGCTCCACGCGTCCGGCCACGGCCAGCACCCGCTCTCCCCGCAACACCGTCCCCGACAGTTCCGCGACCTGCGCCCCCACCCGGCACACCCGCACCCTCCCCAGCCGCAACCGCCCGGACACCACCCTCAGCTCCCGCACCACGTCCTCGTCCACCACTCCGGCCAGCTGCGGCAGCGGCCGCCGCCCGTCCACCACCTCCAGCACGACCACCAGCAACCGCCGAGCGTCCTCCTCGCTGAGCCGCCGCTCAGGCGCCACCCGCATGGCGGGCACCACGCCCGCGACAGCCACGTCACCCAACCGCAACGCTCGCAACTGCGTCACCACATCAACTCCCAAGCGCACCCGGACGACCTGACCTGAGTACCGAGCGCGAAACCCCGCGGATCAGGACCACGATCACCCGATCCAGCGACCGGCGTAGGTTGCGACAGTGCTGCGTGGACTGGTGATGGACTTCGGTGGCGTGCTGACCGACTTCGGCGACGACTTGGCGGGCGGACCCCCGCTCCTGACGGCGGTCCGAAATGCCCACAGGAAGGGCATCGCCACCGCGCTGCTGTCCAATGCGGACGGCTACTGGTCGCCGCCCGACGAGTGGGCGGGCCTGTTCGACGCCGTGGTCGTCTCCGGCGAGGTGGGTCTGGCGAAACCCGTGGCGGAGATCTACCACCTGACCGCCACCCGGCTGGGCCTCGCGCCTTCCGAGTGCGTCTTCGTGGACGACCTGGCGATCAACGTCCGGGGCGCGGCGGCGGCGGGAATGGTGGGCGTGCACCACGTCTCGATGTCGACCACACTTGCCGAACTCGCTGTCCTGCTTGGATTCCCGCTGCTACCCTGAAGATCAACTCACGTGTCGAAACCAAGGTGATCCAGGTGCTCAGCGCTCGCTCTGTCCTCGTCCTGATGGAGCCGCAAGAGCGGATCCTCGGCATGTCCTTAGCCCCGATCGCCGGCTCTGCGGTGGTCGGGGCCGTGCTGCGGTTGCGCGACGCGTTCGACCGGGCCGCGGCACCGGTGGTGATAGTGCGGCACCTGCGCGGCGACGGCGGCGACGAGGTGGTCGAGTCGCTGGAACCGGGCCGCGGCGAACACCTGGTGACCAAGAGCGGCGTGGACGCGTTCTCGGGGACCAGGCTCGTGTCGGCCCTCCGGGACCTGGGGGCCAAGTCGGTCGTGATCGCCGGGGTGTCCACGAAGCACGGTGTCGGGGCGACGGCGGCCAAGGCGCTGGCACTGGGTTTCGAGGTGGCCGTCGTGTCGGACGCGACGGCCAGCGCAACGGTCGAGGAGCACCAGGCCACGCTGTGGCGGCTCAACGAGGACGGCGTGGTCGTGACGACGGTGGTCGAACTCCTGACGACCTGACACCCGCGTGGATCCCCCACCCCGGTAATCCCACCTCGCGAGGGTTAATCATCGTGACAGCCCGCGAGGAAATTCACCCCTATTCGGTCATTGTGGTTCATCACCACAGCTGCGTAACTTCAAATGTGGCAGTCGTCGAATTCAAGGGGCAGACATGCGAAAGTTCGTCGCGATTGTTGCGGCCGTTCTCGTTGCACCGGCCGTCCTGGTCGGGGGAACGGCAACCGCATCGGCAGCGGCCGACTTCCCGCCGTCACCTCGCGAGTGCTCCCCGTCCTACCAGGGCCTTCTCGCTGGTGAGGCGGTAGCGGTGTTCTGCGACTTCGGGCCGACGCAATTCTTCCGGGTGTTCGCCGAATGCGAATCCGGGTTCAACCGCTGGCGCGAGTTCGGGACGATCGCGGCCACCGGTTATGAGACGTCGGTCGCGGAATGCCGAGGCGGATTGCTGAGCACGGCCCACGTGGTCGGCTACCGCGTGGACTGGGTTTAGCAGCCCGCCCACGAACTCGCTGGACCCGCCGCTGGGTGAAGCGCGGCGGGTCCAGTCGACTACTTCGCCGCCTCGCGCCTGCGCACCACCTCGAAGCACAGGACGGCGGCGGCGCTGGCGACGTTGAGGGATTCGACGCCGGCGAACATCGGGATCGACAGCCACCCGGTGACGTGCGGGCGGACGTCGTCGGAGATGCCGTTCGTCTCGCTGCCGAGCACGAACGCCGCCCGCTCCGGCAGGTCGGCCGTGTAGATCGACTCCTCGGCGTGCGCGTCCAGCGCGAACAGCGGGTAGCCGTGGGCTCGGAGGTTCGCGGCCGCCTCCGCCGCGGTGGCACAGCGCAGCATCGGCGCCCGGAACGCGACCCCGGCCGACGACTTGACCACGAGCGGGTCGATCGAGGCGACCCCTCGGCGCGGCACGACGATGCCGTCCATGCCCGCGGCGGTCGCGGTCCGCAGGATCATGCCGACGTTGGCGGGCGTCGTGATGCCGTCGAGGACGAGGACACCCCGCGGCGGCTCCGGCCCGTCGAGCGCCAGGTCGAGCGGCAGCATCCGGGGAGCGACCACGTCGGCGAGCACGCCCTGGTCGTGCCGCCCGTTGCCCGCGAGGACCTTGACCCGCTGCTCGGTCGCGCGCTGCACGCGCACCCCGCGCCGCTTCGCCGCGTCGAGGATCTCCCTGGCCGCCGCTCCACGAGCCGTGTCGGCGAGCATCACCTTGTCCACGTCCAGGCGCGGGTCGTCGAGCGCTTCGAGGACGGGCTTGCGGCCGTAGACCGTGACGAACTTGTCCTTGGGGGAGATTTCCACGCCCAGAAGGGTGCCATGCCCGATTAGGGGCTTGCATTGGCGGCGTCAACCATGAGGATCGTCACATGAGCTTGGGTGAGCGCAGCGTTGCGCACCGCGCCCGCCTCTTGGCCAGTGGTCAGGACGCGGACGTCTTCTTGCGGCCTGACGGCCTCCTGGTCAAGCACAACCGCGACGGCCGGGACCTCGATCCCGAGGCCGAGCTGATGCGCTACCTGCGCAAACGCGGCATACCGGTGCCCAGGGTCCACGGTGTCGAAGACGAGGGCCTCGTCATGGAGTACGTCCCCGGCCCGCGGATGTCGGTCGAACTGGACCGCAGGCCATGGCGCGCCGCCGCGCTGGGCCGCCAGCTCGCCGACCTCCACCACTGCCTGGACGACGTCCCCGCCCCCGACTTCCTCCCCGGTCCACGGGACGGCTCGCTGCTGCACCTCGACCTGCACCCCGGCAACGTCGTACTGGGCCCGGAGGGCCCCGTGGCCATCGACTGGGCCTGCGCTGCCCGCGGTGACCGGCGCGTCGACCTGGCGCTGAGCTGGCTGGCCATGGCCGTCGGCAAGCTCCGCCCGATCCGGCGGGCGGCCCGGTCCCGCCTGGTCAAGTCGTTCCTCGCCGGGGTCGACGACGCGGTGCGCCAGGCGATGCCCGCCGCCGCCGAGATCCGCCTCGCCCGCCACGACCGCGACCCGGACGAGGTCAGGGCCGTTGAGGAGCTGGTGGAGCGCTGCCGCCGCGGGTAAGCACTAACCTGATCTCATGCCCGATCGCCTGTCCGCGTTGGACGCCTCGTTCCTGTACCTGGAGGACGCCACGACGCCGATGCACGTCGGTGGGGTCGCGGTGTTCCGGAGGCCCCGTGCGGGCTTCGACTACGACCGCCTGGTGGAGTTGATCGAGCAGCGCCTGCCGTTGGTGCCCCGGTACCGGCAGAAGGTCGTGCACGTGCCCGGCAGGCTGGCCAGGCCGGTGTGGGTGGACGACCCGGACTTCGACGTCACCTACCACGTGCGCCGCTCGGCGCTGCCCAAGCCGGGCACCGACGCGCAGCTGCACGACCTGGTGGCGCGGCTGATGTCGCGCCCGCTGGACCACACCCGGCCGCTCTGGGAGACGTACCTGGTCGAAGGCCTGAAGGGCAACCAGATCGCGGTCATCACCAAGACCCACCAGGCCGTGGTGGACGGGGTCGGGGCGATCGAGATCGGCCAGGTGATGCTGGACGTGTCGCCGACGCCGCGCAGGCCGCTGGAGAGCCTGTGGATGCCGCAGCCGGAGCCCAGCTCGTTCCAGCTGGTCGCGGACGCGGTCGCCGAGGTCGTGCAGCGGCCCGGTGAGCTGGTGGAGAACGTCCGGTCGGCCGCGATGGACACCGTCGCGACCGTGCAGAAGGTCGCGGGCGCGCTCGGCGGGCTCGCTTCGGCGCTGCGCACCGCGTCCACCCCCGCACCCGGCAGCCCGCTGAACGTCCGGATCTCGCCCGCCCGCCGCTTCGCCGTCGCGCGCGGCACGCTGGACCAGTTCCGGGCCATCCGCCGCACGCACGGCGGCACGATCAACGACGGCGTCCTCGCCGTGCTGTCCGGCGCGATGCGGTCGTGGCTGATGTCGCGCGGCGAGATGGTGTCCGCGCACACGACGATGCGCGCGATGGCGCCGCTGTCGGTGCGCGACGAGGACGGCTCGAACGGCGTCGCGGCCTACCTGATCGACCTGCCGGTTGGCGAGCCGAACCCGGTGGTGCGGCTGCACCACGTCAGCCACGCGATGCGCGCCCACCAGGAGTCCGGCCAGTCCGTCGCGGCGGACACGCTGGTCAAGGTGTCCGGCTTCGCCCCGCCGACCCTGCACGCGCTGGGGGCCCGCGCCGCCAGCTCGTTCTCCCGGCGGCTGTTCAACGTGGTCGTGACGAACGTGCCGGGCCCGCAGGTGCCCCTCTACGCGGCGGGCGCGAGGATGACGGAGATCTTCCCGGTCGTGCCGCTCGCCAAGAACCAAGCCCTGTCGATTGGCGTCACGTCGTACGACGGTGGTGTTTACTTCGGTCTGAACGCCGATCGGGACGCGATGTCCGATGTGGACGTTCTCGCTGCGATGGTCGAGGAATCCGTGGAAGAACTGATGGGGACGGTGTCGGAATGAGGGTCTACCTTCCGGCGACCGTGGCCATGTTGCGCGACCTGGTGGAAACCGGCGAGTTCCGCGCGGTCGGGGGCACGGCGTTCGCCCTGACCCCGGCGCTGCGCGAGTCCTACGCCGCGGGCGACACCGAGGAGCTGGAGTACGCCGCCATGCTGGACGCGGCCCGCGCCTCGATCCGCCTGCTGGCCGCCGAACTGGGCACCGATGACAAGGCGATGCCCCGCAGGGCCGTCGTCTCGGTGGACGTCGAGGACGTGAAACTCCGCCCTGACCTGGACTTCTCGGTGGTCAAGGTGTCCGGCCCCGTCCCGCTGGAACTGGTGGCCGCGATCCACCTGGACACCTCGGAAGCCGAGGACGCGGTCCGCGCCGCGGCCGAAGTCATCGACGAGGCGGACCTAGGCGACCCGGACGCCGAGTTCACGCTGGGCAGCGCCGAGGACCACGAACTGGCCTGGTACGCCCGCCAGGAGCTCCCGTTCCTGCTGGACCTCATGTAGGGCCGCTCACATCCCCTCGGCGGGCTCCCACAGCTCGATCCGGTTCCCCTCGGGATCCACGCACCACCCGAACCGCCCGAACTCCGAGTCCTCGGTCTGCGGCAGCACCTCGACCCCGCGAGCCTTCAACTTGGCCAGCAGGATCCGCAGGTCGTCCACCCGCAGGTTCAACATCGCCCGCTGCCCCGGCTCCCCGAGGTAGTCGGTGTTGTTGGCGAACAGCGCGATCGTGGTCGTGCCGGGGTTGTCCTCGGTGGACGAGTCGACCCAGTGGAACGTCACCGTCCCGTGGTCGTTCATCGGCACGCCGAGGTTGTCGCGGTACCAGACCGCCAACCGGGCGGGATCCCTGGCGCGAAAGAAGATGCCGCCGATACCCGTCACCTGCGCCATGGCGGGCAGGCTACCGCGCTCCGCCAACCGACGGCATGGACGCCCGCACGGAGACACCCGAACCGGTTAACGGCCCCAGCCGTTCATCCGAACCGGGCGAGCCCGTGAACGTGCCCACCAGGTGTTCTTCCGCTGGTCGAGTGCTGGAAGTCATCGGTGGCCTACTCAACGGGCACCCGCTTCAGCGCGGCCGCCACCCGGCGGCCCAGGATGCTCGCCACCTGGTCGACGTTCGCCTTCGGCAGCCTCACCGACACCGTGAGGGTCGCGCCATCGGCCACCGCCACCCAGGCCGTGCACCACGCGTCGGTGTTCGTGTCCCGGCCGCAGATGGTCAGGGTCGAGTGGTTGTCGGTGAACTTCTCGAAGCCGCCGGGGTACCGCGCATGGACCTGCTCGTACGACTCCTCGAACCCCACCATCACGATCAGGTCGGTCGGGACGTCCTCTCCGACCTGGTAGATGCACATCCCCGGGAAGTCGGCGTGCATGAAGGGGGCTTGGACGAGCGGCCCGACACCGTTGAAGTCCTCCGGTAGCAGCAACCCGCACGGGTCCACGCCGAGCACCTTGCGCGGCGTCCCGAGCCGCGCTCCCGCACCGGTCGTCGTGGTGGGAGCGGCGGACGTCGTGGACGTCGTGGTGGTGGTCGGGCTGGGCGCTGCCTGCGTGGCGGGCTGGGCGGAGCACGCGGTCAAGGCGGCGAGGAGGACGAGGGCGAGCGGTCTGATCAGCGGGTGAGTCTGGCCGAGACCACGGGGGCCGCGTGGGCGTTCGATCCACTTCGCGCCGTGGCGATGACTTTTCGCCGTACGCCCGGTCTGCACTCAGGACAGGGGAGGCACGGCCATGACGGATGACTTAAGCCAGCTCTCGGACCCGTTCCGCCGGGAGTTGCTCGGGCTGCCGCTCTCGGCGGAACGGTGAACCACGTCGGCCTGCTCGAACGGGCCGTCACCTACACCTTGGGCTGCCTGCACGCGGTCACCCCGGACGCCCTGTCGCGCCCGACCCCGTGTCACGACTGGGACCTGCGCGCCCTGCTGTGGCACCTGATCGACTCGCTGGCGGCGCTGCGCGAGGCCGCCGACGACGGGCACGTGGGGCTGGAGCCCGTCCCGGTCGACACCGAGGACCCGATCGCAGCCACCCGTGACCACGCCCGCCAGGTGCTCGGCGCGTGGACGGCGCAGGACGGCCGCCCGGACGTGTCCATCGCGGGCTGCCCGGTGACGACGGACATCGTGGCGCGCGCGGGTGCGCTGGAGGTCGCCGTGCACGGGTGGGACATCGCCCGCGCGTGCGGCGAGGTCCGACCGATCCCGCGGGCGCTCGCGGACGAGCTGTACCCGTTGGCGCTGCTGCTGGTCAGCGACGCCGACCGGCCCACCCGCTTCGCGGCGCCGGTCGAACCGGAGACCCCGGCCGACCGGCTGCTGGCCTACCTGGGCCGTCGATGAGCGCTAGTCCGGGTACTCCTCCAGGCCCGCCCGCGAGGTGAGCAGGCGGCGCAGGGAGTCCAGCCGCCCCTGCGTCGCCACACCGGTCCTCACCAGCTCGTCCAGCATGCAGTCCGGTTCCTCCGGCGCGCCGAGGTGGCCGCAGCCCGACGGGCACTCCTCGGCCATCTCCCGCATACCGGGGAACGCGGCCACGATGTCGTCCGGCGTGATGTGCGCGAGCCCGAACGAGCGGATGCCCGGCGTGTCCACCGCCCACCCGCCTTCGGGCAGTGGCAGTGCCACGGTCTGCGTCGACGTGTGCCGCCCCTTGCCGACCCCGCTGACCACGCCGACCGCCCGGTTCGCGCCAGGCACGAGCTGGTTGATCAATGTCGACTTGCCGACACCGGAGTGCCCGATCAGCGCGGACACCTTGGTGGCCATCTGCTCCCGCAGCTGTTTCGGGTCCTCGTCGGACCTCGTCACGATCACCACGAGGTCCAGTTCGGCGTACGCGGCCAGCAGCTCGTCCGGGCTCGCCAGGTCCGACTTCGTCAGGCACAGCACCGGCGTCAGCCCGCCCGCGTACGACGCGACCAGGCACCGGTCGATGAACCCGGTGCGCGGCTCCGGGTCCGCCAGCGCCGTCACGATGATCAGCTGGTCCGCGTTCGCCACCACGACCCGTTCGAACGGGTCGTTGTCGTCCGCGGTGCGGCGCAGCACGCTCTGCCGGTCGGCGACCTTCACGATGCGCGCCAACGTGTCCGGCTGCCCGGACGCGTCGCCGACCAGCCCGACCCGGTCGCCGACCACGACCGGCGTCCGCCCGAGCTCCCGCGCCCGCATGGCGGTCACCAGCCGGTTCGGGTCGTCGTCCAGCGCGCACGTCCACCGCCCGCGGTCCACGCCGACCACCATCGCGGGCACGGCGTCCGCGTGCTCCGGGCGCTTCTTGCTGCGCGGCCGCGTCCCCTTCCCCGGCCGCACCCGGACGTCGGACTCGTCGAGCTTGTGCCAGTCGCCACGGCTCACGTCAGCGGACCTCGTTGAGCATCGTCGCCCACATTCCTGGGAAGTCGGGAATCGTCTTGGAGGTGCTGCCGATGTCGTCGACCTCGACGCCCGGCACAACCAGGCCGATGATCGCACCCGCGGTCGCCATCCGGTGGTCGGCGTACGCGCGCCACGGCCCGCCGCGCATCGGCTTCGGGTCGATCACCAGCCCGTCCTCGGTCTCCAGCGCCGCACCGCCGACCGCGTTGATCTCGGCGACCAGCGCCGCGAGCCGGTCCGTCTCGTGCCCGCGGATGTGCGCCACCCCGCGGATGCGCGTCGGCCCGTCCGCCAACGACGCCAGCGCCGCCACCGTCGGCGTCAGCTCGCTCTCGTCGTGCAGGTCGATGTCCAGGCCTGCCAGCCGCTCCGGCCCGCGCACGGTCAGCCCGCGCTCGTCCAGCACGACCTCGCAGCCCATCCGCGTGAGGATGTCGCCGACCGCGTCCCCGGCCTGCGTCGTCTTCGTCGGCCACCCCGGCACGGTGACCTCGCCACCGGTCACGGCCGCCGCGGCGAGGAACACCGTCGCGTTCGACAGGTCCGGCTCCACGTGCCACTCCCGGCCGCGCACCGGCCCCGGCGCCACCGTCCAGGTGTTCGGCTCCTGGTCGTCCACCTCGACGCCCGAGGCCCGCAGCACCTCGATGGTCATCGCGATGTGGGGGAGCGAGGGGACCGGGTTTTCCCCAGGAAGAAGTGATCGGTGCAGCACCCGCACGCCCCGCTCGTAGCGCGCACCGGACAGCAGCAGCCCCGACACGAACTGCGACGAGCCCGACGCGTCGATCGTCACGTCGCCACCCCGCAGCGACCCGGTCCCGTTCAGCGTGAACGGCAGCCCGTCACCGCTGATGTCCGCACCCAGCGCGCGGAGGGCGGACAGCACGGTCCCCATCGGCCGCAGCCGCGCGTGCGGGTCCCCGTCGAACCGGATCTCGCCGGTCGCGATGGCCGCGGCGGGCGGCAGGAACCGCATCACCGTCCCGGCCAGCCCGCAGTCGACGTCGGCGGGTCCGCGCAGTTCGCCGGGCGTCACGAGCCAGCTCCCGCCCGGCCCGTCGACGACGTCGACCCCGAGGGACCGGAGGGCCTCCACCATCAGGGTGCTGTCCCGGCTGCGCAGCGGCGCGTGCAGCACGGACGGGCCGTCGGCCAGCGCGGCCAGCAGCAGCAGGCGGTTGGTGATCGACTTGGAGCCAGGCACGGGTACCGTCGCGTGCACGGGGCCGGTGGCGGTGGGAGCGGACCACTGCTGAGTCATGGGTCGATGATTCCGCATGAGGTCGTCGAAGGGTCGCACCGGTGCGGACGACGTGCGACGATGGCTTGCCCGGAGTCGATCTGGCGCGGAGGTGAGCTGAGAAGTGTGCGGTAGGTACGCCTCCACCAAGGACCCGGCGCTGCTCGCGGCGGAGTTCGACGCGGTGGACGCCACGGAGGGCGACGCACCCGGCCCGGACTACAACATCGCGCCGACCAAGTCGGTGCTGGCCGTGGTCGAAAGGCACCCCAGGAACGACGAAGGCGAACCCGACCCCTCGGTCACGGAACGCACTCTTCGAGTCATGCGCTGGGGCCTCGTGCCGCACTGGGCGAAGGACATGTCCGGGGCCGCGAAGATGATCAACGCCAGGTCGGAGAGCGTCCTCACCAAGCCCTCCTACCGGGACTCCGCCGCCAAGCGGCGGTGCATCATCCCCGCCGCCGGTTGGTACGAGTGGCAGCCGGGCGAAGGCCGGAAGCAGCCGTTCTTCATCAATCCCGACGACAGCTCCAGCCTCGCCATGGCCGGGATCTGGTCGGTCTGGTGGCAACCCGACGAGGAACAGGGCCGCAAGCCGGTCATCACCTGCGCCGTGCTCACCACCGACGCCATCGGCGAGATGACCACCGTCCACCACCGGATGCCCCTGCTGCTGCCCCCTTCGCACTGGGAGTCCTGGCTGGACCCGGACTCGACGGATCCGGCGGAACTCCTGAAACCGGACCCGGCCCTCGTGGACCACCTGGAACTCCGCCCGGTCTCCATGGCGGTCAACAGCGTCCGCAACAACGGCCCGGAACTGGTGGAACCCGTCAACCTGACCCCGGCCGAGATGCCGGAGCCGACGCTGTTCGAGCTGTCATGACCAGCACCCTCGTCGACACGCCGCACGGCCCGGCAAGGGCCGAGCTGCACTGCTCGGCCGAGGGGCGGGCGGCGTTGCTGCTGGGGCACGGAGCGGGTGGCGGGATCGGCGCACCCGACCTGGTCGCGGCCACTCGTGCGGCTGTGGCGGCGGGTGTCCACGTGGCACTGGTGGAACAGCCCTACCGCGTGGCGGGCCGACGCGCCCCGGCCCCGGCGGGCCAGTTGGACACCGCGTGGCTGGCCGTGGCGGAAGACCTCGGCGTCAGGTGGTTCGACGGAATGCCACTGCTCTTCGGCGGCCGCTCGTCCGGCGCCAGGGTGGCCTGCCGGACGTCGGCGGACGGCCTGGCGGTGGCGGTCCTGTGCCTGGCGTTCCCCGTGCACCCGCCGGGCAAGCCGGAGAAGAGCCGCATGGCCGAACTGGCGGGCGTGGACGTGCCCACCCTGATCGTCCAGGGCGAAACGGACCCCTTCGGCAGGCCAAAGGCCGCCCACCACCGCGAGGTGGTGGTCCTCAAGGGCGACCACTCCCTCAAGGCGGACGCCGAAGGCCTCCACCGCGCCGTCGCCGGCTGGCTCGACCGCATCCTCCGCCCCCTGGAGGTCTGAACCACCGTCGGTAGGTCAGACAGCGATGTGGGCCAGTACGGCGGCGGTGAGCCGGACCAGGTCCGCTGGTGCGATCTCCACTTCCAGGCCTCGCCGCCCGGCGCTGCAGAAGATGGTGTCGAACCCCTCCGCCGACGCGTCCACGGCCACGGGCAGGCGTTTCTTCTGGCCGAGCGGCGAGATCCCGCCCGCCACGTACCCGGTGGCGCGTTCGGCGGCCGACACGTCGGCCATCTTGGCCTTCTTGCCCTTCAGCGCCGCGGCGAACGCCTTGAGGTCCAACTGCCCGGTGACGGGCACCACACCCACTGCCAGCCGTCCGTCCACCTCGGCCACGAGGGTCTTGAACACCCGACCCGGCTCCAGGCCGAGCGCGGACGCGGCTTCCAACCCGTACGACTCGTGACGAGGATCATGCGAGTACGAGTGCAGCGTGTGGGCCACCAGCTGCTTCTCCAGCAGCGCGGTGGCGGGAGTCCCGCGTCCGGCCATGGCGGCAACGATATCGGGGGGAATGCCGCGAGCAGGCGTCGCGTTTGGACGGGTGTGGTTACCGAGGTGATGGAGCAGCGGCCGGCGCACGGCCCGGCGGATCAGGTCCGCGTATTCTGGGACGCGTCCCAGCCAGCAGTAGCCGTCGCGCCATCACCGGGTCGGCGGGAGAGGAGCGCGGTGCCCGCCACCCGTTCGCAGGCCAACCCGACGGATGAGACACCCGCGGAGCGGGCCGCTCGGTTCGAGCGCGACGCGATGCCGCTGCTCGACCAGCTGTACGCGGCAGCGCTGCGGATGACCCGGAACCCGGCTGACGCCGAGGACCTGGTGCAGGAGACGTACCTGAAGGCGTACGCGGCCTTCGCCTCGTTCTCGCAGGGCACGAACCTGAAGGCGTGGCTGTACCGGATCCTCACCAACACCTACATCAACGGGTACCGCAAGAAGCAGCGGCAGCCGTTGCAGTCGCCGACCGACGAGATCACCGACTGGCAGTTGGCCAAGGCCGAGAGCCACACCTCGCGCGGCCTGCGGTCGGCTGAGGTCGAGGCGATGGACCTGCTGCCGGACAACGACGTGAAGGAAGCGCTCCAACGCCTTCCGGAGGAGTTCCGGATCGCGGTATACCTGGCTGACGTAGAAGGCTTCGCGTACAAGGAGATCGCCGACATCATGGGCACCCCCATCGGCACGGTGATGTCCCGGTTGCACCGGGGCCGCCGCCAGCTGCGCGAGCAGCTCTCCGACGTCGCACGCGAGCGCGGTTTCCTGCGCAACGGTCAGCCCGAGGAAGAGGTGGCGGGGCGATGAACTGCGGCGAACCCCACGAAACGGACTGCTCCGAGGTCCTCTCCGAGGTCTGGCTGTTCCTGGACCAGGAGTGCGACGTCAAGCGCAAGGAGCTGCTGAAGAAGCACCTCGACGAGTGCCACCCCTGCCTGGAGCAGTACGGCATCGAGGAGCACCTGAAGCTGCTGCTGGCCCGCAAGTGCGGCGGTGAGCACGCGCCCGAGACGCTGAAGGACCGGCTGCGCGCCCGCATCCAGGAGACGCTGGTGCAGCACGGTTCCGTCGAGGTGCGGACGACGACGGTCCAGATCGTCGAGGAGTAGCACCCCACTAACACGAAAGGCCCCCTGGGACGAGTCCCAGGGGGCCTTTTCGCGCGGCCTGGATCAGGCGTTGGGGCGCTTCCCGTGGTTGGCGCCGCCACTCTTGCGATCGCGGCGCTTGCGGGCACGCTTCGACATGGGTGTCTCCTTGAGCATCGGTCAACTGCTTCCTCCCAGTGTGACACGGCCTCGCCCGACCACTGGCGGCGGTCTGAACCGTGGTTGTATGACGCGTGTCCACCCTCACGGATCTGCTCGCCGAGCACACCCGGCTCTCCGGCGCCGCCGTCGACCACCTGCAACTCGTGGTCGCCGAATGGCAGTTGCTCTCCGACCTGTCGTTCGCGGACTTCCTGCTCTGGGTGCCGTTGGACGACGCCACGTTCCTCTGCGTCGCGCAGGCCCGCCCCACGACGGCGCCGACCGCGCACCCGGAGGACGTGGTCGGCAGCTCCATGCAGGTCGACGACCACCCGCAGTTGCGGCGCGCGATCATCGAGTCGCGGATCTGCCGCGAGGAGGACCCGCTGTGGCACCTCGGGGTGCCGGTGCGCCGCGAGACGATCCCGGTGCGGCTCGGCAAGCAGGTCATAGCGGTCATCAGCCGCAACACGAACCTGGCCGTGCCGCGCGTGCCCAGCCCGTTGGAGATCTCCTACCTGGGCAGTGCCGCGGACCTGTGCCAGATGATCGCGGACGGCACGTTCCCGACCACCGAGCCGTCGCCGGACGTGCACACCAGCCCGCGCGTCGGTGACGGGTTCATCCGGCTCGACGCGGCGGGCGCCGTGGTGTTCGCCAGCCCCAACGCGCTGTCGGCGTACCACCGCATGGGTCACGCGGCCGACCTGGTCGGCACGCAACTGGCCCCGCTGACCCGTTCGCTGATCGACGACCCGTTCGACGCGACGGAGATCGCGCAGCGGTTCCGGGCAGCGGTGGACGGCAACCCGAGCATGCGCATGGAGGCCGAGTCCCGCCGCGGCGCCTCGGTGCTGTTCCGCGCGCTGCCGCTGCGGCCGCGGGGCAACCCGGCCGGTGCGCTGGTGCTGTGCCGCGACGTCACGGAGGTCCGCAGGCGCGACCGGGCGCTGATGTCGAAGGACGCCACGATCCGCGAGATCCACCACCGGGTGAAGAACAACTTGCAGACCGTGGCCGCGCTGCTGCGGTTGCAGTCGCGGCGCACGAGCAACGAGGAGGCGCGCGAAGCGCTGGCGGAGTCGGTGCGCCGGGTGACGTCCATCGCACTGGTGCACGAGACGCTGTCGATGTCCGTCGACGAGCGCGTGGACCTGGACGACGTCATCGATCGGGTGATTCCGATGATGAGTGACGTGGCGACGACGGAGACCCAGGTCTCGGTGCGCCGGGAGGGTCCGTTCGGGATCGTGGCGGCCGAGTTGGCGACGCCTCTGGTGATGGTGCTGACCGAGTTGGTGCAGAACGCGTTCGAGCACGCGTACGCCCCTGGCCAGCGCGGGGAGGTCGTCGTGCACGCCGAGAGGTCGGCCCGCTGGCTCGACGTGGTGATCGCCGACGACGGCAGGGGACTGCCGCAGGGCTTCTCGCTGGAGCGCACCGAACGGCTCGGTCTGCAGATCGTCCGGACCCTCGTGGAATCCGAACTGAGGGGGTCTTTGAGCTTGCGGAGAAGGCCGCGAGGCGGTACTGAGGCGGTCCTGCGCGTGCCGCTCCGAGGCCGGCGTTAAACTGTTCCGGTGCACACGTGGCGACCAGCCTCAGCGGCGCCTCGTGGTCATGCGGGAGGGTGTGCAAACTGAAAAGACGTAGGGCCCGACACCTGGCACGGTGTCGGGCCCTACGTCTTGACTTAGAGGTTCGGTGCTAACTGCCGGTCTTGCGACTCAGGCGTTGCTCCGGGCCCGCGTGCGGGCGTTGCGGCGCTTGAGTGCGCGGCGTTCGTCTTCGCTCATCCCGCCCCACACGCCTGCGTCCTGGCCGCTCTCGAGTGCCCACGCGAGGCAGTCGGAGACGACGGGGCAGCGGCGGCAGACGGTCTTCGCCTCGGCGATCTGCAGGAGCGCAGGACCGCTATTCCCCACTGGGAAGAACAGCTCGGGGTCCTCGTCGCGGCAGATTGCGCGGTGGCGCCAGTCCATTGGAACTACTCCTCAGCTAGGCGCGCTCGAAGGCACGCCGATCGTCAGCGGTCGTTTTGGGGTGCTTGTGAATGCTTTCACGAACGGCGGGGATGTCAAGGGGTTAGCACTAACCCGGTGAGTGAACTCACCCAAAAGATCGACACCGTTCACCAGCGGTTTCACTCTGCGAAGTTCGCGTGCTATCGAACATCGCAGGTCGATCGCGAGATCATCACGCAGTGGTCACACCGCGACGGTGATCGCTTCACGAACGGAGGTGAACTCGACTTCCGTGCAATCCCCGAGCAGATCGCCGTCGACCTGGAGGTTGACCGGCTCCCTGCTCGTCACCCGAACGTATTCAACGTCGTCGCGGCGCAAGAGGTTCCCGCCTTTGGGATTTCCGTCGCGCACCAGTAGGTGGCTCACGTATCGGAGCACCGTCGGCAGCCCGAGGTGGTGCAGCGCGAAGAGGCCGAGGCCGTTGTCGAACGAGGTGCTCGGGTTGAGGCGGATCGCCTTGCCACCCAGGTAGGTCCACGGGTCGGTGTTCGACACGAACGCCATCCGCAGGTCCGTGATCAGCTCTTCGCCGGGGATCTGCACCGTGAGCGAGGGCAGGTGCCTGCGCTGGCCGATGTAGCTGGTCAGCGCCGTGCGCGCGTACAGGGAAGGGCTGGCCTCGTGACCCTTGGCGCGCAGGTCCTCGACGTTCGCGACCACGTCAGCGTCCCAGCCGACACCGGCGTTGAACGTGAACCAGCGGTCGTTCCCGGAGGTGGTGGAGGACGGCGGGCCCGCTGACGCGACCTTGCCCAGTCCGACGCGGCGGCTGGTGCCGTGCTCGATCGCCTGCAACAGGCGGTAGGTGGCTTCGACGGGGTCGCGGGGCAGGCCGAGCGCGCCCGCGAAGACGTTCGCCGAACCGCCGGGGACCACGCCCAGCATGGGGAGGTCGGGCGCCAAGCCCGCGCGGAGCATCCCGTTGACGACCTCGTTGACCGTGCCGTCGCCACCGTGCGCGACGACCATGCCGTACCCGTCGACGACGGCCTGGGCCGCCACGTCGCCCGCGTGGCCCCGGTACTCCGTCTCGACGACGTCCAGCTTCACCGTGCTGGCCAACGCGTGCGCCAGCACATCCCGGCCTCCGGCCGTGGTCGATGTCGCCTGTGGGTTGACCACCAGTAGTGCGCGCACACCTGCAGAGTAGGACAGCCCGTGACCGCGAACGGCCCGCGCTTCCCCCGTACGGGGGTCGTTGAGCGCACGGAAGTGGTCCAAATCTCCTTTCCACCGCGTCGTAACCAGTCCTACGGCAAGTGCACCCCAGCGACCGCCGGCAAGCCGAAGACCCCTTGATCTTCGTCCCTCCGGCTGCCGGATGGGAGGTCCGGACGGGTGGCCTACGATCCGTGACGACCACAGACCGTTATGCACCGTCGTGAGGGGCTCGCAGGTGGCGAACCAGACCCAGGTCCCGGCGGCCGTGCGAGTGGCCGGAGCCCTGACCGCGCTGCAGGGGCTGGCGGGCATCGCGTTCGCCGTCGCGCTCGTCGTGCGCGCGTTCGGCGGTGCCGAGTCCACCGGCAAGGTCCTCGGCGAGGCGGGCTACTTCACCGTGCTGTGCGGGGGCGTGCTCGCCGCGGGCATCGGGCTGCTGCTCGGCAGGCGCTGGGCGCGCACGCCGTCGATCGTCGTGCAGCTCCTGCTGCTCGGGGTCGCCTGGTATATGTACGGCCCGTCCGGCCAGCAGCTGCTCGGCTCGTTGATCGGCCTGTATGTCGTCGTGGTGATCGCGCTGCTGTTCACGAACCCGGTGCGGCGCTGGACGCTCGGGGTCGACGAACCCGACGCCGAGGAATAGGCCGTTTCACTGAATTGACCTTTTAAACCCGTTTGAGTCGATTAGTGCTTTTGGTCGCCCCTCGAAGGTCTGGTATCCGGCCAACCATCGGAGGGTGTCCGGTGTCACCCTAAAGCGTGACGCTGAGGGTGGTGAATTCACCACTCCCTGCGCTCGTTAGGTGACATCAACATGCGATTCAAGCGCACCCTGTCCGCGCTGGTCGGTGCCGCTACGGCATTCGTGGCGTTCGCTTCACTGGCACCCGCCGCCTCGGCCCAGCCCGTGCCCGGCGACGGCGTGACCCCGTTCATCATCGGCGGCGGCACCGCGTCCAACGCCCCCTGGGCGGCCCGGCTCTTCGTCAACGGCCGCGAGAACTGCTCCGCCACGATCATCGCGCCCACCTGGATCCTGACCGCGCAGCACTGCGTGGCCAGTTCGGGCACGTACACGTTCCGCGTCGGCAGCCTCGACCAGACCAGCGGCGGCACGCTGGTCAACGCCGTCAGCATCACCCAGCACCCGTCGGTCGACCTCGCGCTGGTCCGCATCGACCGCTCGGTGTCGACCACGTACGCGCCGCTCGGCACCACCACCGCCGTGCGCGCCGGCCAGACCGTGCAGCTCTACGGCTGGGGCGCGACCTGCACCAACCAGCCCGAGATCAACTGCCAGTCGCGCTACCTCAAGGTCGCCAACACCACCGTGACCACCGTGACCGGTCGCGACTACCGCGGCGGCATCGCCGTGTCGGTGCGCCGCGGCAACGGCATCGCGGCCGGTGGGGACTCCGGCGGCCCGATGTTCGCCACGAGCCCGGCGGACGGCCGCTACTACCAGGTCGGCGTGGCCTCGACGAGTGACCGCGCGACCGTCTCCAACTACACCAACATCACCCGCTACCGCCCCTGGATCCTGTCGCTGGCAGGCGTGTAGTCCGCTTCGCCCGGTCGGGGGTTTTTCCCTCGACCGGGTTTGGCTGGAGTAGCTTTCACCAGTAATAATCACCCTACGTGTTCACTTTTGGTGGATGGACACGAACGGAGTAGCCGGATACCGTGCGGCGAAGAGTTCGCGCTGCTCCGGGACGTTCCAGGGTGAGGTGTGCGGTGCAAGAGCGCCCGAAGCGGGTGACGGCCAACGGCGATGCCGAACGCCCGAACGTGGCCCGCCTCTTCGACTACTACCTCGGTGGCGCCCACAACTTCGCGGTCGACCGCGAGTTCG
Source organism: Umezawaea sp. (assembly GCA_039922235.1). Lineage (GTDB taxonomy): Bacteria > Actinomycetota > Actinomycetes > Mycobacteriales > Pseudonocardiaceae > Umezawaea. The sequence continues at coordinate 1,777 of JBDSAJ010000858.1, read as the reverse complement.
CCGAGCGGTCCATCAAGATCTTCCCCGTCGACGAGGCCGCCCGCGCCGCCAGGTCCTTCCTGCGCCGCGCCGTCCACCTGTGCGCCGCCGCGGGCATCCGCCAGTTCCTCGACCTCGGCTCCGGCATCCCGACCGCGGGCAACGTGCACGAGGTCGCCGCCCGGATCGACCCGGCCAGCAAGGTCGTCTACGTCGACAACGAGCTCGCGACCGTCGCGCACGGCCGCACCATGCTCCGCTGCAGCCGCACCGCCGCGGTCGTGCACGCCGACCTCCGCGATCCCGACGCCGTGCTGAACGCGCCGGAGACCACCCGGCTGCTCGACCTCGACGAGCCCATCGCCGTCCTGATGGTCGGCGTCCTCCCGTACCTGTGCGACCTCGACCGGCCCGCCGACGTGGTCGCGAAGTACCGCGAGGCGATGGCGCCCGGCAGCCACCTCGTCATCTCGCACCTGACCGCCGACCTGGAGCCGGAGCTGATGGGCAAGCTCGCCGAACTCGGGCAGCTCACCGGCGCCACGCTGACCCCGCGCTGCCTGGCCGAGGTGACCGGGCTGTTCACCGGCTTCGACCTGGTCGAGCCGGGCGTGGTCGTGGCGGGCGCGTGGCGCGAGGACGGCGACCGCAACGGTCCCGCGTCCTCTCTCTCCTACGCCGCCGTCGGCGTCAAGCACCCTTGATCGAGCTGATCGGCCTATTGGCCCGAACCTCTGGTGGATCTAGAATCCAGGCTGGTCAGCGCCAGCGGAGGGAGTGCCGTGGAGGCTGCGATAACCCTCAGGCCGCACGTCGTGTCGACCCAGGCGGGCTTGTTGTCCGCGCTGCTGACGGCCCAGGCGGGCGTGCAGGTCCTCTCGATCGCCATGCCGGTGCTGCGCTTCTTCGTGGCACTGCTGTTCGCGTGCACCGTGCCGGTCCTCCTCGTGTGGCTCTACCGGGTCCGGCGCAACGCTGACGTGGCCGGCCGCGTCCACCGCTGGGGCCCGCGCTGGGTGGTCGGCATGTGGTTCGTTCCGGTGCTGAACCTGTGGGCTCCCTACCAGGCCGTTGCCGACATCGCGGCCGCCGGCGCACCGGAGTCGCGCCGCGCCGAGGTGACCAGGCAGGTGCTCGCCTGGTGGCTGTCGTGGCTCGTCGGCCTGGTCGCGACCGCCGCGAGCGTGCGCATGTGGTGGTTCGGTGACATGGTCTTCAGCCCGCTGCTGCCCGCGTGGGTCGGCGCGGTGTTCTTCGCGCTGGCGAGCGTGCTGCTCATCGCGGTCGTGCACAAGCTGTCCGCGATGCACCCGGCGGACGAGAGGCTGATCCGCGGGATGTGACGCCGAACGACTCTGGGGGAGTCCGATGAAGTGTTCTGGGTGTGGCGCCGACGTCGCCAGAGGGGTTTCGACCTGCCGGAGGTGCGGCACGTCGATCGCCAACCCCGTCGCGGTGCTCGGGGCGGTTCCCGCCCCGGTGATCGAGGTGCCGCCCGCCCCGGTTCTCGACGGGCTCGGGCAGCCGCCCGAGCGGTACAACCTCGCACCGCTCACGACTTTGGTCACCGTGCTGCTCAGCCTGCACGCGGTGCTGCTGGTGCTGGGCCTGCAGGTGATCGGGAACATGTTGATGTTCGCGACCATCGCCGCGGTGATCACGTGGCTCTACCAGGCCCGGACCAACACCGACGGGATCGGCTACCGGCACCAGTTGCCGCGGTTCTGGTCGATCGCGGGCTGGTTCGTGCCCTTCGGGTTCCTCTACCTGCCGGTGCGGGTGGTGCTCGACGTCTGGT
>JBDSAJ010000857.1:0-6213 GCA_039922235.1 Umezawaea sp. | reverse complement strand
CCGGGGGCGGCAGTGTCATGTAAGCCCTCGAGGGGCGACCGACAAAGGCCGTCACCCCGGCTTCCGCCTGATTCCTACCACAAACGCCATCCAGGCGTCCGCACGTAAGAGGGTGCACTAGTGACCGCCCGCCTCACCCGCTTCGCCGCCGAAGCCGAACAGGACCCGGTGGCCGCCGTGGAACGACTGCGCGCCGACCTGGTCGAATCCGATGGACCACTGGTCCAGCGCATCAACGACGACACCGTTCGGGTGACGTTCGTGTGGATCGGCCCGGAGCGGCAGGTCTCGGTGCGGGCCCAGGTGTTCGAGGACCCGAACGCGCTGTCGCACCCGATGCGCCAGGTGCCGGGCACGGACGTGTGGCACCTCGACGCGGTCGTCGCGTCCGACGTGGTCACCTGCTACCAGTTCCTGGTCGACGACCCGTTCCCCGACGCCGACCACGACGACCTGGCCGAACTGGGTCGGCTCATGATCGAGGCGCGCGCCCGCATGCTCGCCGATCCCTTCAACCCGCGGCGGCTGTTCCCGCAGATGGCGGTGGTCGCGGGTGAGCGGACCGCCACCCCGGAGCACTGGGACTCCGTGCTGCACCTGCCGGAGGCCGAGCCGGTCGACTGGTTCGACCGGGAGCCCGCCGAGCGCGGGACGCTGACGTCGCACGACCTCGACGGCCGGACCGTCACCGTCTACACGCCGCCCGGCTACCGGCCCGCCGACGTGCACCCGCTGGTCGTGCTGCTCGACGGCGAGTGCTGGCCGCTGGTCGCCGACCTGCCCACCGCGCTGGACAACCTCATGGGCCGCGAGATCGCGCCCGCCGTCGTGGCGATGGTGCACAACGTCGGCGGGATGGGGCCGCGGATGGCCGAACTGGCCTGCGACCCCGGCTTCGCCGCCCTGCTGGCCGACCGCGTGGTCCCGTTCGTGCGCTCGCTGCACGCCGTCGCGGACCGGGCGGTCATCGCGGGCAACAGCCTCGGCGGACTGGCCGCCGCCCACGCCGCCCTGCTCCGCCCCGACGTGTTCGAGGCCGTGCTGTCCTGCTCCGGCTCGCACTGGTGGGGCTACGACGGGGGTGGCTGGGGCAAGGACGCCGAGCCCGAGTGGCTGACCCGCCAGTACGCCGAGGCGCCGCTGCTGCCGCTGCGCTTCTGGGTCGACGTCGGCTCGCTGGAGACCGGGTCTACGCCGATCTCCCCCGGCGTCGACCAGCGCGCCGCCAACCGCCACCTGCGGACCGTCCTGCGCGCCAAGGGTTACCGCGTCGACTACCACGAAGCGCCCGGCGGCCACGACTTCGCCACGTTCCGCCGCAGCACCGTCCGCGGCCTCCGCGCCCTGCTCCCGTCCTGAAAGGACAGACCGTTGCCCATCGCCCCCAGCCCGGACCAGCTCTACCCGCTCCCCGACCACCCGCGGGTGGTGCTGCTCAAGTCGCTGGTCAACTCGCCGAACATCGAGGTCGGCGACTACACGTACTACGACGACCCGGACGACGCGACCCTGTTCGAACGCCGCAACGTCCTCTACTCCTACGGCGAGGAGAAGCTCGTCATCGGCAAGTACTGCGCCATCGCCGCGGGCACCACGTTCATCATGGCGGGCGCGAACCACCTCACCTCGGGCGTCTCCACGTTCCCGTTCACCATCTTCGGCGGCGACTGGGCGGAGTCCACAGTGGACATCATGCTCGCCAACCCGTCCAAGGGCGACACCGTCGTCGGCAACGACGTGTGGTTCGGCTACCGCACGATGATCATGCCCGGGGTGACCGTCGGCCACGGCGCGATCATCGCCAGCGGCGCCGTCGTGGTGGCCGACGTGCCGCCGTACACGGTCGTCGGCGGCAACCCGGCGAAACCCGTCAAGGCCCGCTACAGCGACGCCGAGATCGACCTGCTGCTGCGCGCCGCCTGGTGGGACTGGCCCGTCGACCTGGTCACCGAGCACGTGCGCACGATCATGTCCGGCACCCCGGCCGACATCGGCGAGATCGCGCGGGACAACGGGCTCATGACGGGGTGATCACGGCTTGCGCGCCACCCCGGCGTAGGCGTTGATGTAGGCGTCGTCGCAGTCCGAGCGCCATTCGGGCAGCAGCACGACGCCGGGGTCGACGATGTCCATGCCGTCGAAGAAACCCGTGACGTCCGCGCGGGACCGCAGGACCAGTTGGGCATCCGTGCGCTGGTACAGGGCCTGCACGCGTTCGCCGCTGAGCACGCCTGCCTGCGGGACCCCGTCCAGGCTGCCGTGCGAGATCGCCAGGTAGCTGCCGGACGTGACGGCATCGCGGTACGCGGCGACGGCGGCGTGCGGGTGGTCGCGGTCGGGCACGAAGTGCAGGGCCGCGGAGAGCAGCACGGCGACGGGGCGGTCGAAGTCGAGCAGGGCACGGACCTCGGGGTGGTCGAGGACGGTGCGGGGCTCGCGGAGGTCGGCCTGGACGGCGATGGCCAGCGGGTCGTCGGCCAGCAGGGCGATGCTGTGGGCGACGACCACGGGTTCCACGTCGATGTAGGCGACGCGGGCTCCGGGGTTGGTGTGATGGGCGATCTCGTGGACGTTGCCCGCCGTGGGGATGCCGGATCCGAGGTCCAGGAACTGGTCGATACCCTGGTCGGACAGGTAGCGGACGGCGCGGCGGAGGAAGTTGCGGTTGGCGCGCGCGGCGCCCGCCATGCCGGGGTAGACCTTCTCGACGGCCTTGGCGGCTTCGCGGTCGGCGGCGAAGTTGTGCGAGCCGCCCAAGAAGAAGTCGTACATCCTGGCGACGCTCGGCCGGGTCATGTCGACCGAGAACGGCACCCACAGGTCCACGACTTCCCCTCACCGCTGTCGAACAGCCGCCCATCCAACCGCGACGCGCGACGGCCTGTCCAGGTGCGGTCAGGTGAGGACGACGCAGCCCCGGCGTTCCAGGTCGAGCAGCCACACCGGCATGGTGAGGCGCTTGTTCCAGCGGAGGTCCAGCTTCTCCAGCGCGGGCAGCCCTGCGAGACCGTCCGGCAGTGTCGTGAGGACGTTGTTGCGCAGGTCGAGCACGCGCAACGCCGCCAGGTCGCCGACCTCCGCGGGCAGTTCGACCAGCTGGTTGTCGCGCAGGCTGAGCTCGCGCAGGTCGGACAGGCCGCCGATGGACGACGGCAGCGTCGTGAGCCGGTTGTCGCGCAGGTGGAGTTCACGCAGCCGGACGAGGCCGCCGATCGACTCCGGGAGCGCGGTCAGGCGGTTGCCGTACAGGCGGAGCTCTCGCAGGCCGACCAGTCCACCGAAGGTCGACGGCAACGACTCCAGCTGGTTGTCGGTGATGTTGAGGTAGCGCAGCTTCACCAGGCCGCCGAGCGACTCGGGCACCGAGGTCAGCAGGTTGTCGCTGAGGTAGAGGTACCGGTCGAGCGAGGTCAGGTCGCCGAGGGAATCCGGCAGCGCGGTCAGGACGTTGTGACCGAGGTCGAGGGTGCGCAGGGTGGTGAGCCCGCTGATCTTCGGCGACACCTCGCCGATCCGGTTGGCGGCCACGTTGAGCATCCGCAGCTCGCTCAGCTCCCAGAGCGCGTCGGGCAGCGCCCTGAGGTCGTTGTCGTACGCGCTCAGCTCCCACAGGTCCGGCGGGAGGTCGGGGAACGCGGTCAGCCGCTGGCCATCCAGGTCGAGGCTCCTCATCAGGCCACATTAGGCGCTCGCTCAGAGCGAACGCCCGGTGGAAACAATCCCCGGCTCTACTTGGTTGAGCCTTTCAGACTCAACTTTGGAGGATGAATCGATGGGCAAGACTCTGGCTCTTCCGGTGTTGCCCCTCGACGACGTGGTCGTGCTCCCCGGCATGGTCGTCCCCATCCGGCTTTCCGGTGCGGACGCCAACGCCGAGGCCCGTGCCGCCGTCGAGGCCGCCACCGCCGCCGCCGAGAGCGGGGCCAAGGCGCAGTTGCTGCTGGTCCCGAGGCTCGACGGCAAGTACGCCAAGGTCGGCACGCTGGCCGTGATCGAGCAGGTCGGCAGGCTGTCCGGCGGCGAGCGCGCGGCCGTCGTGCGCGGCACCGAGCGCGTGCGGATCGGCACCGGGACGACCGGACCGGGCGCGGCGCTGTGGGTCGAGGCGACCGTCGCCGACATCCCGCCCGCGGACGACCGCACCGACGAACTCGCCCGCGAGTACCGCGCGCTGGTGACCACGATCCTGCAGCAGCGCGGTGCGTGGCAGGTCGTCGACTCCGTGCAGCAGGTGGACGAGCCGTCGGCGCTCGCCGACCTGGCCGGGTACGCCTCGTACGTGACCGAGGAGCAGAAGGTCTGGCTGCTGGAGACCAGCGACGTCACCGAGCGGCTGGAGAAGCTGCTGGTGTGGGGCCGCGAGTACCTGGCGGAGCTGGACGTCGCCGAGACGATCCGCAAGGACGTCAAGGAGGGCATGGAGAAGCAGCAGCGGGAGTTCCTGCTGCGCCAGCAACTGGCCGCGATCCGCAAGGAACTGGCCGAACTGGACGGCAAGCCCGCCACGGAGGAGCAGGACTACCGCGCCCGCGTCGAGGGCGCCGACCTGCCGGAGCACGTCCGCAAGGCCGCGCTCACCGAGGTGGACAAGCTGGAGCGCACCTCCGACCAGTCTCCCGAGGTCGGCTGGATCCGCACGTGGCTGGACACCGTCCTGGAGCTGCCGTGGAACGACCGCACGGACGACGCGTACGACATCCTCGGCGCACGGGCGGTGCTGGACGCCGACCACTCCGGGCTGGACGACGTGAAGGAGCGCATCACCGAGTACCTGGCGGTGCGGCGCAGACGGACCGACCGCGGCATGGGTGTCGTGGGCGGACGGCGCAGCGGCGCGGTGCTGGCCCTCGTGGGTCCTCCCGGCGTCGGCAAGACGTCGCTCGGCGAGTCCGTGGCACGGGCGATGGGCCGCAAGTTCGTCCGGGTCGCACTGGGCGGCGTGCGCGACGAGGCCGAGATCCGCGGCCACCGGCGCACGTACGTCGGCGCGCTGCCCGGCCGGATCGTCCGCGCCATCACCGAGGCGGGCACGATGAACCCGGTCGTGCTGCTGGACGAGATCGACAAGGTCGGCTCGGACTACCGCGGCGACCCGACGGCCGCGCTGCTGGAGGTGCTGGACCCGGCGCAGAACCACACGTTCCGCGACCACTACCTGGAGGTCGACCTCGACCTGTCGGACGTGGTGTTCCTGGCCACGGCGAACGTGCTCGACACGATCCCGGCCCCGCTGCTCGACCGCATGGAACTCGTGCAGCTCGACGGCTACACCGAGGACGAGAAGGTCACGATCGCCCGCGACCACCTGCTGCCCCGGCAGCTGGAGAAGGCCGGTCTGACGCCCGACGAGGTCACCGTCTCCGACGACTCGCTGCGCAAGGTGGCGGGCGAGTACACCCGTGAAGCCGGTGTGCGGCAACTGGAACGCGGCCTCGCGCGCATCCTGCGCAAGGTCACGGCCAAGGTCGCGCTCGACCAGGTGACCCTCCCGGTCGGCGTCGAGGTGAGCGATCTCCGCGACTACCTCGGCAAGCCGAAGCACACACCGGAATCGGCCGAGCGCACCTCGGTCCCCGGTGTGGCGACGGGCCTGGCCGTCACGGGCGCGGGCGGCGACGTCCTCTTCATCGAGGCTTCGCTCGCGGCCAAGGACTCGGGTGCCAGCGGTGTCACGCTGACCGGGCAGTTGGGCGACGTGATGAAGGAGTCGGCGCAGATCGCGCTGTCCTACCTCCGGTCGCACGACGACGAACTGGGCTTCGGCGTCGGCTCGCTGGCCGACCGCGGCGTGCACATCCACGTGCCCGCCGGTGCCGTGCCGAAGGACGGCCCGAGCGCGGGCGTCACCATGACGACCGCGCTGGCGTCACTGCTGTCGGGCCGACCGGTCCGTGCGGAAGTGGCCATGACCGGCGAGGTCTCGCTGACCGGCCGGGTGCTGCCGATCGGCGGCGTGAAGCAGAAGCTGCTGGCCGCCCACCGGGCGGGCATCACGACCGTGCTGCTCCCGGCGCGCAACGAGCCCGACCTGGACGACGTGCCCGCGTCGGTGCGGGAAGCGCTGACCGTGCACCTGGTCGCCGACGTCCGCGAGGTGCTGGTCCACGCCTTGGAGCCCGCCGCCAACGCGGTGACCGCCGCGGCGTGACCGGATGCGGAAGGGCCCCCGCTCGTCGTCGAGCGGGGGCCCTTCCTCGTGCGGCGCCTAGACGC
>JBDSAJ010000856.1:0-3178 GCA_039922235.1 Umezawaea sp. | reverse complement strand
GCCGGGGTGCGCGCTGCCCAAGCCAGTTCTAGTAGCGGTAGGTGTTCAGGACGTCGACCGCTGACCTCGGGTTGCCGAGGTGGTAGTGGTCGACGGCGAGGAACGTCGGCTTCTTGCGGGCGGCGGGCTCGCAGAAGCGCTGGGCGCGGTTGGCGAGCTTGGTGTTGTCGTCGGTGACCGTGCCGGTCATCGGGACGTCGCGGAAGTGGTTCATCACGAACAGCCTGCGGAACCCGCCTTCGGTGCGGGACAACGGGATGTCGTTCCACCGGCTGTAGCAGGACCAGTCCGACGCCCCGACGCCGCCGCCCATCGACCAGTAGTTCTCCACGGTCCAGTCGCGCTGGTACTGCACGCCGGAGCTGTCCCGGCCGTCGGCGCCGTGGTCGGTGAAGATCAGCAGCCGCTGGTTGCGGGACCGCAGCTCGCCCATCGTGGGCCAGCCGTTCTGCCGCACCCCGGTGTGGTCCGGGCGGTACAGGACGTTCGGCAGGCCGTTGACGCGCGCCAGTTCGGCGCGCAGCACGTCGGCGGAGACGTAGTCCTCCAGGAAGACCGTGACGAACTCGTTCTGGTTGGCCAGCAGGAAGTTCACGATCCGCTGGAGGTCGACCCACAGCGCGACCGGCTTGCTGACCAGGTCGCAGCTGTTGTGGCACAGGATCGCGCCGTCGGGGGTCTGGTGGATGTCGAGCATGAACCCGCGCACGCCGTCGTTCAGCTGCTGGTCGATCCCGCGCGACTGGTTCGGGAACAGGTTCACGAACGGGCCCGCGAACCCGCCGTCCACGCCGTTCGCGTAGGCGTTGTGGGACGTCAGGAACGTGACCTGGTCCAGGGTCCGGTCGGCGTCCGGCAGCGCGGGCAGGCGGTTCGGCGTCACGGGCGTCAGGTACCACTGGTCGCCGCCCGCGCCGATCGCCAGCGGCGTGGCGGGCTTGAGGTAGCGGTCCGCGCCGGGGACCTTGAGCCGCAGCAGGTCGCCGTTGGCGCTGATCTCCCAGAGGGTGTCCGCGCTGTCGCACGCCTGCATCGCGGCCTGGTCGCCGGAGCGGCCGAGGCACCGGCCGCCTTCCTCCAGCCTGCCGTCGGCCCGCAGGTTCCACTGCTGGTGGTCCTCGTTGCCCTTGGGGCGGTGCTGGTCGACGGAGTTGCCCGTGACCGCCGCGTTCAGGCCGGTCGCGACGCTCTGGAGGTAGAACTGCCCCGGTGCGGGGACGTCGGCTCTGGCCGTGGGAACGACCAGTCCTGTCAGCAGGAGAGCGGCGACGGCGGAGCGGATGACGCGCATCGGGAGTCCTCTCGGTGGCGCCGCGGCAGGCGGGCTGGGCACAGGATCACGCAACCGAGACGAATACGAAAGTGTTTCATTAAATCTTCATCCTCGATCGCGTCGTACGATCGATGGATGGCGAACGAACCGTGGGGCGATCCGGACACCATCCGCGAAGTGCTGGCGAAGTGCGACACCTGGGCGATCGTCGGACTCGGCGACAACCCCTCGCGCGCGGCGTACGGGGTGGCCAGGTTCCTTCAGCGGCACGGGAAGCGCGTCGTGCCGGTGCACCCCGACGCGCCGACCGTGCACGGCGAACAGGGCTACGCGAGCCTCGCGGACATCCCGTTCCCGGTCGACTGCGTCGACGTGTTCCGCCGCTCCGCCAGCGCGGGCGAGTTCGCCGACCAGGCCGTGGCGATCGGCGCGAAAGCCGTGTGGTTCCAGCTCGACGTCATCGACGAGCTGGCGTTCGACCGCGCGCGCACCGCGGGGCTGTCCATGGTGATGGACCGCTGCCCCGCCATCGAGTGGGCGGCGAACGGGCCTCGCTAGCGCTTGCGGGCGGGTGCTTAAACCACAGTTTATGGAGAGCAGTACTTCCAGCAACTCTTGACAGGTGCAGCGCGGGCTGGGCACGATGACCACGCCTTAAACTCAGATTTACGCCGGAGTTCAAGGTTGTAAATCTGAGCACCTATGGGGGCCGGTGCCGCACCGCGCGGCACCGCGGACGGGAGGACTGCTCAATGCGCAAGATCAAATGGCTGTTCAGCATGATGGCGCTCGCACTGACCATCGGGGTGCTGTCGGCACCGGCGGGTCACGCGGCGCCCGCCGCCCCTCCGGACCTGTCGACGGCCGTCGTTTCGAGCAGCACGACCATCATCAAGTCGGCCACCACGAAAGACGCCTGGATGCGCCAGTGCGCCACTCTGAACTGCGGCTACCACGTCGTCCCACGGGGCACCACGGTCTGGAGCTTCTGCGCCACGTCCAACGTGGGCATCTACTGGAACTTCGTCATGACGCCGGGTGACCGCCGCACCGGCCACATCGACACGTCGGTGCTATCAGCAGCCGGCATCAACTACGCGACGTGCGACAGCGCGGGGGAAGCGGTGGTGCCCAGGCCGTCGAAGGACCTGTGGGCGCACAGCTGTCCGGCGATGGCCTGCGGCTACGGGGTGATCACCCCAGGGCATGACGTGGCGGGCTTCCTCACGACGACCGACCAGCCCGAGGGCTACAACTGGTCCCTGGTCCTGGACCACCACTCACCCAACAAGAACCTCGTCGGCTGGGTCCACACCATCGACCTCTGATCACCAGAACCGGCTGACCGTGCGGAAGGGCGTCCGAGGACGCCCTTCCGCCCTTCGCTCACCGGGTGATGTGCCACAGCACCACGTTGTGCACGTGGTGGGCCTTGTCCGAGCCGCGGAACTCGATCTCGTGCACGTGGGTGCCCGCCGTGACGGCGATGGAGGACGTGCTGAAGAAGTTGCCGCCCCAACTCTTGTTCGACACCACGGCGACGCTGCTGATCTTCGAGTACGGCACCGAGACCAGCGCGGTCTTCTTGCCGACGAACGACTTGTCCTGGATGACGACGCGCAGGTCCGTGATGCCGATGAACCCCGTTCCCGCGCCGATGGCGTCGTAGACGGCGATCACCCGCTCGCCGTCCAGCAGGCCGCTCACGATCTGGTCGTACTGGTCGCGCCGGTCGAAGACCGGACCGTCCTTCGCCATCGAACCTCCCCCGCTCGGTGTACCTCCACCGTAGCCGCACAACCGCACCGACCTCTTTGACACCACCGCCGGCGCTGCCGTAAGCATTCATCCATGCCGCTCGTGGAACTCAACGGGATCTCCGTCAACCACCGGGTCACCGGAGAA
>JBDSAJ010000855.1:0-7772 GCA_039922235.1 Umezawaea sp. | reverse complement strand
GCCGGGTAGCCCTCTGGCCCGCACCTCATCCGGGTCGGGCGTCGATCACCTCGTCGACGGCTCGACGTGGTGTGGCGGGCAGTGGCCGTAGTGCTCTTCGACCCGCAGCGCGAGGCGGGCCAGTTCGATGGCCTCGTCGTCGGTGAGGATCCGCTCGGCCCCGGTGTGGGCGTCGAGGTCCACGCGCAGATCGGCTCCGTCCGGGCCGCGGACGATCTTGTGGGTCTGGTGTCCGATGCGGGCTTCCAGCAGTCGGGGTCCGGTCTTGGCCAGCACGTAGGTGTCGGGTTCGACGGCTCCGCTGACCACGACCTCGCCGAGGCCGAACGCGCCCTCGACGACGATCCGGTCCCGGTCGCCGGTGGAGGGGTCGGCGGTGAAGGCCACACCGGACCGCTCCGAGTTGACCATCCGCTGCACGACCACGGCGATCGCGGGCTCCTCGACGATCCGCCTGCTCGCCCGGTAGGCGATGACGCGCGGGCCGAACAGCGAGGCCCAGCAGTCGCGCACGCGCTCGATGAGGTCGCTGTCGCCCACGACGTTGGTGTAGGTGGCGTTCATGTCCGCGAACGAGGTGCCTTCGCCGTCCTCCGAGGTCGCCGACGACCGCACCGCCACCGAGACGTCCTGGCCCAGCGAGTGGTAAGAGTCGAGGACCGCCGCGCAGACGTCGTCCGGGATGCCCGCCTTGCGCACGAGGTTCTGGAGCAGGTCGCAGGCGGCGGTGAGCTCGGTGGGGCTGTCCACCGAAAGCAGGGCCGTGTCGAGCGTGGCCCGCAGGTCTTCACGGCTTCCCCCGCGCTCCATGGAGGCGAGGTAGGCGTCGGCGGTGATGACGAAGCCGGGGGGCACGGGCAGGCCCGCGCCGGTGAGCTCCCCGAGGTTCGCCCCCTTGCCACCCGCGACCGCCGTGTCGTTCTTGTCGAGGGTGTCGAAACCGACGACGTTGTTGGTCATCTCATCTCCTCTTCCGGTGGACTTCCCCTTTCGGCGTTCGCGCCGCGAACGGGAGTCGGAAGTCCTGTTGCCGGGCACGGAGGTCCCGTGTCCGGTCATCTGGTGAGCACCGTGCGCAGCCGCCACGCGCCGAGTGCGAACAGCACCGCCGCGTAGCAGGCGAGCACGCCGAGTTGGGGCAGCACGTCGAGCAGATTGCCGCCGTTGTGGGCGAGTTCCGCGAACCCCTGGTTGGCCCAGGCGTGCGGGGTGAGCAGCGCGATGTCGCGCATGGTGCCGCCGAAGAACTCCAGCGGCACCATGCAGCCGCCCAGGGCGGCCAGGCCGAGCGCGAGCAGCACGCCGAAACCCCCGGCCTGCTGCTCGGTGCGGAAGACCGACCCCAGCAGCATCCCCGCGCCGCCCGCGACGAGCGCGAACAGCAGCAGCAACGCGCCGGTTGCCACCGGGTCGCCCCAGCGCACGCCGAACAGCAGCGAGGTGCCCGCGACGATGAAGACGCCCTGCACGAGCGCGATGGCCACCCGGCCGAGTCCTTCCCCGAGCACGATCGTCGTCGTCGAGGTGGGCGTCGCGACCATGCGCCGGGAGAGGCCGAGCCGACGGGACTCGATCAGCGCGACCGAGCTGTTCATCGCAGTGAGGAACATGAACAGCAGCAGTTGGCTGGACGCGCCGAGCGAGAACACCCCCAGATCCGCCGGGAACAGTGCTTCACCGGTGGTGGTCGTGGACACCGAGACCGGTGGCACCGCCTCGGCCACCAAGTCCACTGTGGACAATTCTGCGTCGAGGTCGGTGCTGTTCAGACCGGCGACGAAGACACCGGAGGCGAGCCTGGCGTTCTCCCGCGCGAGCACCCCGGCCACGAGCAGCCGCGTCTGCCGGCCGCCGCTGTCCTGCCGAACGACCAGGCGCAGCTCGGCCACGCCTCCCGCGGCGACCGTCGCGGACAGCGAGGGCGGCACGACGAGACCCGCGGCGAGTTCGCCGCGCTCGACCGCCGTGCGCAACTCGGCCTCCTCCGCCACCTCCTCGACGCGGAGGCCCGGTTCCGCGCGGAGCGCGTCGAGCAGGTGCCTCGAGTTCGCGACCAGTACACCGAGCTTCGGCGTGCTGGGACCGCCGAACGCGGCACCGAGGATGAGGACGAGCATCAGCGGCAGCACGAAGACGAAGAACAGGCTGGTGCGGTCGCGGAAGATCCGGCGCAGGTTCATCCCCGCGATGGCCATGACCTTCACAACCCCACCTCCCGGCGCGTCAGCGCGTAGGCGATGCCGAAGCCGACCAGCGCGAACGCGGTCAGCACGCCGACCGACGGGAGCACCGCCGCGACGTCACCCCCGGCGAGATCGGCCAGCCCACGCAGGAACCACCGGTGCGGGGAGACGAGGCTGAGCGCGGCCAGCGGACCGCCTACTTGCGCCACCGGGAAGAAAGCGCCGCCCAGAGCACCCAGGGTGATCGCCACTACGGCCTGCCACCCGCCCGCCTGGTCGGAGGTCCGGGCGAGCGAGGCCACCACCGCGACGATCCCGGTCGCGGCGAGAACACCCGCGACGACCAGCAGCCCGACCCCGAGCGGATGGCCCCACCTCGCACCCATCAACACGCTCGTCGCCACCACCAGCACAGCCGTACCAACCACACCGACTACCAGGCTGGTGATCAGCTTCCCGAGCAGGACGGAGGACGGCCGCACCGGAGCGGCGAGCATCCTGGCGAGCGTGCCCGCTCGCCGCTCGTCGAGCAGGCTGGTGACGCCGAACTGCACGGTGAAGAACAGGAAGAAGACCGTCATGCCCGCCGCGTAGTAGGTCGTCATGTCCAGTTCCCGCCGTGAGGCCGGAGCTTCGACCAGGCGCAGCGGGTCCTGCGCAGCCGCGGCTTTGGCGACCAGTTCGGCGGGATCGCTCGCGGATCCACCGTGCAGCGCGGCGGCGACGGAGACCCGCACCGACGTCAACCGCTCGGTGAACGACTCGGCGATGGACCGCGCCACACCGGTGCCCAGCGGGGAGTCGACGTCGCCGACGACCTCGATGGTCGCCGGTCGACCCGCCCGTACGTCCGCCGAGAACCCGGACGGCACGATGAACGCGGCCGTGACCTCACCGCTGTCCACCAGCTTCAGCGCTTCGTCCGTGGACGCGGCCGATCGCACGGTGATCGCACCACCTTCGACCACGGCGGGCAGCACCTCGTCGGTGAATACCGCGGCCACAGGTCCGCCGTCGGCGTTCACGACCGCGTACCGGAAGACGTCGTTCCCGCCGCCCAGACCGCCCAGCACCAGGCTGAAGACCACCCCCAGTCCCAGCGGGAGCACCAGGGTGAACACGAGCACCGACCGGTCGCGCAGCCGTTGGCGGAGGTCTTTCGCGGAGATGAGGAGAGCTGTGCGCACGACGTCACTCCCGGAGCGCTCGGCCGGTCAGGTGCAGGAAGACGGTCTCCAGGTTCGGTTCGTCGACCTCGATCGCGCGGACGTGGACGTCCTGCTCCGCCAACGCCGACAGCACACCGGGGAGGCACTGGCGCGCGCTGTGCACGAGCAGGTCCAGGCCGTTGCCCTGCGAGGCGACTCCCAGCACCGCGGGGATTCCCTCCGCGACGCGCTTCGCGCCAGCCGGGTCACCGTCCACCGACAGCGAGATCCGGTCCCTCTCGGCCAGTCGCTCGACCAGTTCGCGCCTGCTGCCCTCCGCGACCAGCCGACCGGCGTCGATGATGCCCACGCGGTCGCACAGCCGCTCGGCTTCCTCCATGTGGTGGGTGATGTAGAGGATCGCGAGACCGCTGTCGGCCAGCTCGCGGATGCTGTCCATGATCGCGTTGCGGCTCTGCGGGTCGACGCCCGCGGTCGGCTCGTCCAACACCAGCAGGACCGGCTCGTGCAGCATGCCCATGCCGATGTGCAGCCGCCGCTTCATGCCACCCGAGTAGTGCTCGGCGCGCTCGTCGGCGCGATCCGCCAGCCCGACCACGTCGAGCACGTGCGCCACCCGCCGTGCGACAGCGGCTCGCGAAAGCCCTTGGAGCCGGGCGAAGAACCTGAGGTTCTCCCGTCCGGTGAGGTCGGGGTACAGGGCGAGTTCCTGGGGCACGTAGCCGATGCGCCCCTTGGGCTCGGTCGACCTGGTGGACACGGGCACACCTTCGACGAGCACCTCGCCCGCGTCGGGTCGGAGGATGCCCGCGACCATCGAGATGATGGTCGTCTTGCCCGCGCCGTTCGGGCCGAGCAGACCGTAGGTCTCCCCGGCGGAGATCGTGAACGTCACGTCGTCGACCGCCGTGAGGTCGCCGAACCGCTTCCGCAAACCCCGGCAGGACAGTACTTCCGTCGTGGCCGTCGTCATGACTCCAGCGTGCTGGGGGTCGGGCGGCGGCAGTGCCGAACGTCATCGGCGGCCTGGGACCAAGCGCACTGCCGTCCGGTGGCGGGTGGCGGGAGTCTGGAACCGGAAGCGAAGTTCCCCAGCGCGAGGAGTTCCGATGACAATCGGCAGCGAACAGACGACCAGGACCACCGACCGCGTCCACGCGCAGGCGCTCGTGGCGAAGGTCAAGGAGTTGATCCACGAGGGCAACGTCCGCCGGATCGTCGTCAAGAACGAGCAGGGCCAGACCGTGATGGAGATCCCCGTGACCGCGGGAGTCGTCGCGGCCATCGCCGCTCCCGTGGTCACCGCGGTCGCCGCCATCGCGGCGCTGGCCAAGGAGTGGTCCATCGAGGTCGAGCGCGAGCACCAGAGCTGAATTCCGGTCGACGGAGAGGAACCGACATGAAGATCGACGAGATCATGACCGAAGCGCGCGACGCGATCACCGTGCGGCGGGTGTACTCCGAACCGTACGAGCGCGACGGTGTCACCGTGATCACCGCGGCTTCCGTCGGCGGCGGAGGGGGTGCGGGCGTCGGCAAGGACGAGAAGGGCCAGGAAGGTGAAGGTGGGGGCTTCGGCGCCTCCGGCAGGCCCGTCGGTGCCTATGTCGTCGCCGGGGGACACGTGACCTGGCGCCCCGCGGTCGACGTGAACCGGCTCCTGACCGGTGTCATCGCCGTCGCCATCGCCTTCCTGGTCACCCGCGCCCGAGTCGCCAAGGTGCGGATCCGCGCCGAGCACGAATGACGGTGGTCATCGCGGGCGGTGGCCTGAGCGGGCTGATGCTCGCGGGCCACCTCGCCCTGGAACCCCGTTGGCACGAGCGGGTGGTGGTCGTCGATGACGGCAGCCGTCCGCTCGACACCATCGCCTGGTCCTCGTGGACCGACCGCCCCGGCCCGCTCGACGCCGCGGTGTCGAGCGGGTTCGACCGCGTCCGGGTGCACGTGAACGGCCGAACCCGCACCCTCCCGCTCGGCCGCTACCGGTACCAGGTGGTCCGGGGCGTCGACCTGGATCGGGTCGTTCGCGGACTCGCGGAACCGTTGGCGCGCTTCGACTTCCGCCACGGCCACGTGGACGGGGTCGTCGGTTTCGCTGGTGCGACCCGAGTGGTGGTCGACGGTGAGCCGATCGACGCGCGCTGGGTGTTCGACAGCGTGCTCGGCCCGCCGGACCCGCTCCCGGTTGACGCGCGACTGGTGTTCCGCGGCCGACGGGTCCGCACCGAGCGGCCGGTGTTCGACCCGGAGACACCGACGCTGTTCGACTTCCGCACGAGCCAGACCGGTTGCGCCGCCTTCGTCTACGTGCTCCCATTCTCGGCGACCGAGGCACTCGTCGAGCACACCGCCTTCACGCCCCCGCACGGGCCGCTTCCCGGCGTGGACGTCCAGCGGGCCGCGTTGGCGGACTACCTGGACGACGTGCTCGGCGCGGGGGAGCACGAGGTGCTGCACGAGGAAGGGGCCGTGCTGCCGCTGTCGGCGGGCACCGCGCCGCGCCGCCGCGGTGACGTGCTGGCCATCGGCACCCCGGCGGGCATGGTCAAGGCGAGCACCGGCTACTCCTACCAGCGGGCGCAACGCGACAGCGCCGCGATCGTGCGCTCCCTGGTCGAACACGGCCACCCGTTCGACCTGCCCGCCGAGAGCACGAGGCACCGCCTGTTCGACGCCGCTCTGCTCGACGTGGTCACCAGCGAGCCGCAGGAGCTGGAGCGCGCGTTCGCCGCCCTGTTCAGAGGTTCCTCGGCGGAACCGGCGCTGCGCTTCCTCGACGAGCGGAGTTCGTTCGCGCAGGAGAGCCGCCTGTTCGCCGGGATGCCCGTCGGGGTCTACCTGAAGGCGGTCGGCAGGCGGATGCGGGCGTAGCGTGGCCGTGGCCGCGCGGGTGCGCGACCACGGCCACGTGGTTGTCAGGTGTGACCCGGTGTCGCGCCCGTGTGGCGAGCCGAGGGCAGCACCTTCGTGTGGATCAGCGTTCCGAGCGCCCACGTGGCGACCATCAACCCGATGAACGTTGCCAGCAGGAACTCGTTCTCCGTCCACAGCGCGGCGATGCCTGTTCCGAGCGCGGCGATGCCGAGTACCAGCGCGACCCTCACGAACGTCCCACGCCTCAGCGCGGTCCGCCCGGTCAGCAGAGCTGCCGCGGCACCGAGCACGATGCCGGTGGCGGCCATGCCACGGGGATCCTGGATGAAGGGCATGTCGCCCCTGATCAGGTAACCGAGGTAGGGGACCACGACCGCCGCGACGAGCACCGCGGCCAGGGTGTCCTTCCAGGTGAACCTCATCGTCTCCACCTCCTTTCCCGACAGCTCAAGCGTCGTCTTCGCCGACGGGCAGGCGAAGAGCCCAACGTCCTCAGGTCGGCGGCGTTGGGCCCGGTTCGTCACGGGGAGGCGAGGTCGCGGCGTTCGAACGCGAGCACGGCGAGCACGAGCAGGACTCCGGTCGCGCACAGCAGCACGATCGCGCCCACGGCGTTCGCGTTGCCCGACAGCGCGTCGCCGACGGCGGCGTGGTGGAACGGCGACAGCACGCGCCACGGCCGCAGCCAGTCCGCGAGTTCGGCCAGGGTCTGCACCAGGAACGTCACCACCGCGGCTCCGATCGCGACGGCGACGGCGAGACCTCGCCTGCCGGTGAGCGCCCCGACCAGCAGGGCCAGCGCGCCGAACGGCATGGCGAGCACCGCGGAGAGCAGGCTCGCTGCCACCAGAGCGGAAGGAGCGATGTCCAAGCCGACCAACACGTTGAACGCGAGGAGCACCGCCGCGAGCGCCGCGGCGATCGCCAGCAGGTCGAGCAGCACGGCGAGAGCCTTGTCCAGCAGTATTCGCCGCCGGGACACCGGGTTGACCGCCAGCAGGTCCATGGTGCCCGCTCGCTCCTCGGCCGCCGTGCAGCGCCCCGCCTGGCCGATGGCGACACCGAGCATCACCAGCGGTGCGAAGAGACCGAACACCTCGGCTCGCACGTACCCGACACCGCCCGCGAACGCGCCCTGCACGTCGAACATCGCTTTGAACGCCTCAGGGTACGACGCCAGGAGCTGCTCGAAGTCGGCCGCCGCGTCGCGCACGGTGGGATAGACGGCCATCTGGAGGGCGACGCTCGCGATCAGCACGACGCCCCAGCCGATCGTGCTGGCCCTGTTGTCGTGCAGCGACTTGGTCACCAGGTCACGCGACATGGGATTCCCGCCTCTCGACGTAGTCCAGGAAGATGTCTTCCAAGTCGGGCTCCGCGCTCGTGACGTTCACCAGGCCCAGACCGGCGGCCACGCGGACCAGTTCGCCGACGTTGCCCACCACGCGGCAGGCTACGGTGGTGTCGTGCGAGGTCACCTCCCGCACACCGGGAATCCGCTCGAATACCTCCGCATCCACCGGCGCGGCGACCGTGAAGGTCA
>JBDSAJ010000854.1:0-8096 GCA_039922235.1 Umezawaea sp. | reverse complement strand
GTCCAACCGCCCCATGGCCTCGTTGCGCAGTGCTTCCTCCTCGATCTCGATCTCCAGTCCGGACCAATGTGCCAGACTGGAGGTCCTGGTCGCTTGGACTCCGGGGGGTGTGCGACGTGTTCGGTCGGTTCCGCAAGCGCGCCGAACGGCAAGCTGAACAGCAACCAGAACCGCACTCGGAACAGCCAGAGTTCACGGTCACCCAGCTGCCGTCCGTGACGGCCGCCCGGCAGGCGGCGGCGGGTGGGTCACCGGTCGAGATGAATCGGCTCGGGAACAACCTGAAGGTCAAGGGCCAGGAGGACGAGGCGGCCGAGTGGTACCGCAAAGCCGCCGACGCCGGGAACACCGACGCCATGGCCAACCTGGCCATGTACCTGATGGGCAAGGGCCGCAACGCCGAGGCCGCCAAGTGGTTCCGGCGGGCAGGCGGGCCGCTCGGTGAGGCGCTCGCCAACGAGCTGGACAACCCGGACGGCCGTTGAGCGGGATTCCCGACGCGTGGGGATCGCCGCTGTTCGCCCTGTTCACCGAGGCTTGTCGGCGCTCGGAGGACTACTACGCGGCCTACGAACGCGGCGGTCTACCAGCTGATCTGGACCGTGCGGCGCACGGGTTCACCGAGGTCTTGTCGATGGCTCAGAACGTCGACGTTCGCAGCTCCGCGTCCAACGGCCTCGGCCTGGCCTTGTGGTCGCGCTACGAGCGGTTCGGCGATCTCGCCGAGCTGGATACCGCCGTCGACCTCTTCCGCGATGCCCTGGCGATGTACGGGGACGAGCAGACCCCGTCCACGCCGTCCTTCCACGCCAACCTGGCCGGGGTGCTGCGGCTGCGGTGGCGACGCACCCGGTCGGAGGGCGACCTCACCGAGTCGCTGACCGAGATCCGCACCGCCGTGGCGATGACCCGGTTCGGCGACGGCCGCCGGTCCCAGCGGCTCAACCACCTGGCCGATGGCCTGTTGTCGGTGTCGCTGCACCACGACGACTCGTCCGCGCTCACCGAAGCGATCGACCTGTTCCGCCAGGCCGTGGCCTGCGCGGGCCTGGCCGACGACGTGGCCGCCATGCGGTCGAACCTCGCCGAAGCCCTGCGGCTGCGCTATCACTCGTTCGGCGGATCGTCAGTTCTCGACGAGGCCGTGGAGCAGGGCCGTGCCGCGCTCGTCCTCGACCACCCGCTGCGGGCCCGGTTCCAGACGAACCTCGCGTTGGTGCTGATCGACCGCTACACCGCCCGGCGCCGCCCGCCTGATCTCGCGGAGGCGGCCAGGCTGGCCGAGGCCGGGGTGGCGGCCACGCCGGCAGGCCATCCCAACCGCGCGGAACGGCTGCTGGCCCTCGCCAGGATCCGTCGGATGGAAATGCCCCACGGGTCGGACCACCCCGGCCGCCGAGCGGTGCGACGCATGGTCAAGGCCGCACGGGAAGCGGCCACCGCCGTGCCCGAAGGCCACCAGTTGCACGCCGACGCCCTGGTCAACGAGGGTTCGGCGCTCGTGGTCCTGGCGGATTCGGGTGACCGGACGGCGTTCGACGCGGCGGTCGCGGTGTTCCGCCGGGCCGCGCTGGACCCCACCACCCCGGTACGAGCCAGGGTGTCCGCCGCCCGTCAGTGGGCGATGACCGAGATCATCCGAACCGGTGGGCGGGACCCGTGGCGGGCACGGGAAGGGTACGACCTCGCGGTGTCGCTGCTGCCACGTGCGGCCCACCGGCGGGTGACGCACGCCGACCGGGAACGTCAACTGGCGGCGTTCACGGGCGTGGCCAGGGACGCCGCCGCGGTCGCCATCTGGACGGGTGATCCGCGTGCCGCGCTGCGGCTGTTGGAGCACGGCAGGGGCGTGCTGCTGGGTCAGGCGTTGGACTCACGTGCGGAACTGACCACGTTGCGGGCACGGCGGCCAGACCTGGCGGAGCAGTTCGAGGCGGTGCGCACTGCCTTGGACGCCTCCGAGGACACCGGGTTCAGCTCCGCGGGCGAGGACCGGCACGCCCTGGCCGAGGAATGGGACCGGCTGCTCGACGAAATCCGTGCTGTCCACGGGTTCACGTCGTTCCTGGAGCCCATGCCCGTGGACGACCTGCTGGCCGCGACCAGGAGCCACGGCCCGGTCGTCGTCGTGAACGTCAGCGGAGTGCGCTGCGACGCGCTCCTGCTCGCCGACGGCGAGATGGACACCCTGCCGTTGGCGCTGGAGTTCGCCGACGTGGTCGAGCGGACGCGGGCGTTCAGGGCGGCCATCGCGAAGACCGGCGACGCCAGGTTGCCGGGCGACCTGCGCGCCGAGGCGCACGAGGTCATCGACGAGACGCTCCGGTGGTTGTGGACGGCGGTCGTCGGGCCTGTGCTCGCCAAGCTGCGGCCGGCCGCGGGAACCCGGATGTGGTGGGTGCCAACGGGTCCGCTGACCACGTTGCCGCTGCACGCGGCCGGCTCGGCGCTGGACCAGGTCGTCTCGTCGTACGCACCCACCGTCCGCAGCCTGGTGAACGCGTGGCGCACCCGATCCACCACGAGCGCCGCCAAACCGCTCTTCGTCGCCGTGCCGAACGCACCGGGCGTTCCGGCCCTGCCGAACGTCCAGGCGGAAGCGGAGATGATGGCCACGCGCTTCCCCGACGGCAGGACGATCACCGGCGCCGAGGCGGTTCGCCGCACCGTGCTCGACGTGCTCCCCCACCACTCGTGGGTCCACTTCGCGTGCCACGCCATCAGCGCGGCGGACGGAACCGCGGACGGCCACCTGGTCCTCCACGACCACGGCGAGGCACCGCTCACCGTCGCCGACATCGCCCGCCTGCGCCTGACCGACGCACACCTCGCCTACCTGTCGGCGTGCGACACCGGCATTCCCCACGAGGATCTGGCGGACGAGGCCCTGCACGTCGCAGGCGCCTGCCACATGGCGGGGTTCAGGCACGTCATCGGCACCCTGTGGTCGGTCAAGGACGGCATCGCACTGGCCGTGGCCGACGACTTCTACGCCGAACTCGCCACTCCCCCGGCCCTCGCCCTCCACAACGCCGTGCGCCGCCTCCGCGCGGCCCATCCGGACGCACCGCGGCTGTGGGCCCCCTACGTGCACATCGGCCCCTGAGTACGCGAGTATGACCAACATGACCGACCGACCAGACGACGCCGACCGCGGCACGACCGAACTCATCCTCGGCGCGTTGGCCGGCTCCACCCTGCTGCCCTTCGTCCAGGAGGTGGCGAAGAAAGCGGGCGAGGACGTCTACCGCCTGCTCCGCGACCGGCTCTCCCGCCTGAGCCGCACCAAGGCGAAAGCCGAGATCGCCGAGACCGGCGCCGTCACCCTCGCCGACCACAAGTCCCGCGTGCTGCTGCAACTGCCGGAACGGATCGCCCCTCCCCTCGCGGGGCAACTGGAGTACGTGAACCTGCCCGTCAACCGCCCCGGCTGGGTGCTGGTGACGTGGGACGCGGCGCAGGACCGGTGGGTCGTGGAGGACCTCCCCCAACCGCCGACGAACCCCACCACGCTGGACCCCCAGTAGCTCGTCGGCCTCGGCGACCAGGCCTGCCGACCTCGGCCACCGCCCGCACCTGACCAGACCCGCGTGCCCCTGCCTGTCCGTCTCCCGCGCGCGGGAGACGGACAGGCAGGCTGCTCAGCGCAGCAGGTAGGCCCTGATCACGGTCTGGTCGACGGAGTTCCCGGCGGTGTCCGTGGCCGTGACCCGCAGGGACGCGAACCCGCCCGGCTTGCCACCGCGCGGGATCACCGCCAAACCGCCGGGACCGGTCTTGGCCTGCGTCCACGTCGCGCCGTCGTCGTAGGAGACCCACGCCTTCAGCTCGCGCAACGCGGCTTTGCCGGATTCGGACTGCCGGGTGGCCGACAACCCCACCGGCAGCGGGATCCCGGCAGGCGCGCTGTTGCGGATGTCCAGCGGCACCCGGTACCCGACCTGCAGCAGGGGCGGCGCCGCCGCATTCCCTTGCGCCGAACGGAATCCCCAGGTGGTCTTCACCTGAGTGGACAACGCGGTCTGGGTCACCCAGCGGCTCGCGTCCAGGGAGAGCCGGTACTCCCCGTCGGCCGAGGGCACCTGCCACTGCCCGGTCCGCGCGTCGTACGACGTACCCAAGTCCTGCCCGTCCCGGCTCAGCGACAGCGTCCCGTAGCCCGAACGGATCCAGGCTTCCAGCGGAGCAGCGCCGGGGCCAAGGGAGAAGATCGACAGATTGGCGTCGATCCGGTTGTCCGTGCGGCTCACCGAGCTGCCCGACCACGTCACCGGCGCGGAGCCGAACGCGGGTGCGATCACGGCCTGGTTCCAGACGCGTTCGTAGCGGTGCCCCGGCGAGTACCGGGCGATCGCCTGGTCACTCCACGCACCGGCCAGCGGGTCGCGGTCGTCCTGGCCGAACATCCGGCCGATGAACCCCTCGTGGTACCAGCTCACCGCGCCCGCCGAGTAGTACTCGGTGCGCTCGACCGGGGCGCGCAGCCACTCGTCCATGACCGTGCCGTGCTCCAGTTCGTCGCCGAACACCGGGTAGACCCGGTGCCGCATCAACGCGTCCGCGCCCGCGGAGCGGTAGACCGCCTTCACCTCGGCCAGGTCGGGTTTGCGCACCTGGTAGGTCTTGCCCGCGGGCAGCGCACCCTTCTCCGGGAACATCAGGTTGTAGGAGACCGGACTGGTGTCGATGCCCCGGAGGGAGACCGTCACCGGTCCTCCGGCGGCCAGCAGCTCGGCGAGCCTGGTCGTGCGGTAGGGCGCGGCGGTCAGCACCGGCACCGCTGTCTGCTCACTGCCGCCGAACGGCACCTGGCCGGACTGCAGCACCACGGCGCCGCCCGCGGCGTGCACCGCTGCCGCCCGATCGACGAGGTTCCACGACTCCTCAGGTGCGAGCCTCAGCAGCACCAGTGCGCCGCGCACGTCGACCCCCTCCAGGTCCTCCGGACGTCCCTGCTTGCCGTCGACCACGCGGTAGGTGTGGTCACCGGTGAGGAACGGGCTCGACTCGAAGAAGTCGACCGGCACCGAGGTCGGCTCCGGAGCGGTGACCGACAGCGTGATCCTCGACTTCCCGGCGCGCATCGCGGTGCGGTAGACGAGGTCGTCCAGCGGAGCGCCGAAGGGCAGTCCGTAGTAGGCGGTGTCGCCGCTGACCGAACCCCTGAGCCCGCTGTTCTTGCCCGGTGCCAGGGGCACCGTCAGGAACGTCTGGCGGGCCTGCGGTGCGACCGAGTTGTCGGGCAGGTCGACCGAGATCGGCTTGCCCTGGCGCGCGTCCAGCACGACCGTCGCGTCCTTGGCCAGGTCGACCCGTCCCGCGGTGTCGGTGACCGACACCGGCGAGTACCACGGTCCGTCGGGCGTCTGCTCGATGAGCTTGCCGAGCACGGCGAGATCGCCCGCGGGCACGGTCACCGAGCCGGTGCCGTCCGGCCCGAGCACGAAGGCGGTGTTCTGCCCGGTCGCCCGGTTGACCACCAGGAAGATGCTGTTCGCGGACGGCAGGCCGTCACGGCCGGTGGCCTTGACGGTCAGCGTGTGCCGCTCTTCCTGCACGGTGGCGCCCAGGGTGGTGACCAGCGAGACGCCGTCAGCGGTGGCCGTGAGCCTGCCGCCGAAGACTCCGATCCCCTTGGTCGGGTCGACGGTCACCACCACTTCGGACGTGCCGTGAGCGGGCACCACGACGGTCGTCGCGGACAGCGCGAACACACCTTGCGGCGCGGGCGCGCCCTTGTCGTCGGTGGCCACCGCGTCGAGCCGCAGGCTCACCGGCGTGTCGCCGTCGTTGCGGTACACCACCGGTTCGACGACCTTCTGCTGCTCGGTGTGCGGCCAGGGCAGCAGGCCCGCCGACACCGCGGCGGTGTCCGTGCGCACGACCTGGCTGGTCGCGCGGGCGAGGTCGACCAGCCCACTGCCGGTGTCGTAGGGGGAAAGGCCGTCCAGCTTCCGCGCGGTCGTCATCAGCTCGGACTTGAGCCGTGGCGCGGTCCAGTCCGGGTGCTGCTGCGCGAGGATCGCGGCCGCCCCCGCGACGTGGGGACTGGCCATCGAGGTGCCGGTGAGCTTCGCGTACCGCTCGTCGACGGCGTGGTCGTTGAGCGTGCCCTCGGCGCGGGCGGCCACGATGTCCGTGCCGGGTGCGCCGATGTCGGGCTTGATCGCGAAGTCGGTGAACCGGGGCCCGCGCGACGAGCTCTCGGCGATCGAGTCGGTCTTCGTCAGGTTCGCCACCGCGAGAGCGGCGTCCGCGGACGCCGGGTTCGACACCTTGCGGTACACGCCGGAGTTGCCCGCGGCCACGACGAACAGCGTGCCGGTCTCCGCGGTCAGCCGGTTCACCGCCTGTGACAGCGGGTCCGAACCATCGGACTGGTCACCGCCGAGGCTCATGTTGACCACGCGGGCGCCGACCTCGCGGGAGGCCCACTCCATGCCCGCGATGACCTCGCTCTCCAGGCAGCCCCTCTGGCCGCACACCTTGCCGATCGCGAGGCTCGCCTGCTTGGCGACACCGGTGTACCTGCCGCCCGACGCGGTGCCCCGACCGGCCGTGATCGACGCGACGTGCGTGCCGTGGCCGTCGACGTCCTGCACGCCGGTCGGCGAGCCGGTGAAGTCCTTCGACGTGCTCACCGCGCCCGCGAGGTCCGGGTGGCCCGCGTCGTAGCCCGTGTCCAGCACGGCGACCGTGACGCCCTTGCCGTCGAAACCCGACTGCCAGGCAGCGGGCGCGCCGATGTGCGGGACGCTCTGCTCAAGTGTCGGCTTCGCCTTGCCGTTGAGCCAGACCTTGGCCCGCGCGGCGGCGGAGGGCCGCTCGTGCACGAGCCCCGCCCAGAACGCCGTCGCGTCCACCTTGCGGGTCGACGTCGCGGCGGCGGAAAACCCGACGTCCTGGCTGGGCGCCAGCAGCGGGATCGTGTCGGTGCTCGCGTCGTCGTACCCCGCGTCGAGCAGGGTGGTCAGGTCGAACAGGCGCCGGTCCACCCGGTCGGCCGCCAGCAGCGGCTGGGCGTCGGCCGGGACCACGAACTGGTGCCCGTCGGAGACGTACGTGGTGATCGGGATGCCGGTCCGCCCGGCGCCGGGCTCGATCGTGGTCGGCGTGCCCGCGTCGTCGGTGGTGACGCGGTCGCCGGTGATCAGGGTGGTCGTGCGGTTCTGCGTCGTGCGGTTCTGCGTCGCAGGGGCCACGGCGCTCGGTGCCGCCGTGGCATGCGGCACCTCGACCAGCGCCAGTACCAAGGCCGCTGCTAACACGCATTGTCGTCGCACAAGTGCTCCTCTGTGCAGGGTGACGGATGAATGTGGCTGCGTACTGGTAAACGCCGCGAAGATCACCGGAGGTTGCCTCACCACTCGCCAAAACCGCACATCGGCGGCGGCAGCGTGGTCCGCGAACGCGACAGCGCACCGGAGAACCACGTCCCGCAGGCCATCTTCCTGTTATCCCTCGGGAAGCGGCAGGAGCCTCTCTCCCCCACCGGAGCGTGCCCGAATTCCTTGGCACGCAAGGTAAAAGCCCACGATGTGCGCTGGACACCGTGGGCGGGGTGGACAACCAGTTCAGTGATCCGGCGTCGGGCCGAGGCCGGTTCGGCCTTCTCCACCGAGGTCAGCCCTGATTGCTGCCTGGCGTCGGCGAGCGCCAGCCTGCGCCAAGTGCAGGTCGTGCACGACATCACCTTGAGGTGTCACGTTTTCGGCGCACGCCGAACACCGCGGCCATCGGGCCGCGGCGTCCGGTCGTCCTCCGAGAGCGTCAGTTCGGGCAGTGGTAGTAGCTGCCGTTGTTCGGCAGCAGGTCATCGCGGGTCCAGCCCCGCTTGCCGGTGGTGACGTCCCGCAGGTAGGTCCACGTGTAGCCGTCGTTCGCTTCCGTGAAGCAGTAGTAGTCCAGCCGGTTGGAGGGCTCGATCGAGCCGGGCGCCGTGCAGGACGTGGACGAGCCGGTGCGGATGCGCGCCCAGTGCCGCTCCTCGTGGCCGGTGTCGACCGGTGGGTGTGCTGATCGTGGTCGCGCCCTGGTGCCGGTGGGCTGCGCGGGGCAGCCGGGGCCGGTCCGTGTGAGCGTGTCCCTCCGGACGC
>JBDSAJ010000853.1:0-15175 GCA_039922235.1 Umezawaea sp. | reverse complement strand
TTTCGATGCCGTGTGAGCCTTGTCAAGGCGGGAAAGATGCCTTGACAAGGCTCACACGGCATGAAAAGCGCTCAGGATCGGGGTGAGGCCGGGGAGTGGGTCCTAACTCCATGGCCTTAGTTGCGTCGTGGGCTCGTCTGAGCCGGAGGGCCAGCGCGTCTGGGGCCGCTTGGGCCGGGGGCCCGCCTATGTGCCGGAAAGTCCGAAGTCGAGTTGGGCCAGGGGCCGCTCTGGCAGTCGGCAGGTCTTGGGTTGGGTTGTTGCCGGAGATGTCGTTCGGGGGCTGCGCTGGTGTCTGTGCCGGCGCACCATTGAAGGTGTGAACGCGTGGATCCAGACCCTGCTGCTGATCGTGGTGTTCGGTCTGTTGGCTGGGGTGTTGCGGTGGGCGTTCGGCAACGACCGGCGGGCCGTGCCGGACTACACGGGTGATGATTTTGGGTTGTTGAATGAGGTTGCGGTTGTGCCGTCGGAGGAGACCGCGAAGGTGTTGGCCAAGCGTTTGCGGACGGCTGGGATCAAGGCGACTGCGGTTCGTGGTGCGGTGCCGGGTGCCTACCGGGTGATGGTGTTCCCGGTAGACGTCCCGGACGCGAAGTTGGTGTTGCGTGACGTTTGATTAAGCGCTGACGCGTTCGACGCTCGCGCCGAGCTTGCGGAGGTTCTCCACGAAGCCGGGATAGCCACGTTCGATGTGGAAGATCTCGTACACCTCGGTCGCACCGTCGGCGCACAGCCCGGCGAGCACGAGACCCGCGCCCGCGCGGATGTCGGAGGCCCACACGGGGGCGCTGGAGAGGCGTTCTACGCCGCGGACGACGGCGTGGTGGCCGTCGGTGCGGGCGTCGGCGCCTAGCCTGATCATCTCTTCGATGAACCTGAACCTGGCTTCGAACAGGTTCTCGGTGATCATCGACGTGCCTTCGGAGACCGTGGACAGCGCGATCGCGAACGGCTGGTTGTCGGTCGCGAAGCCGGGGTACGGGAGGGTGACGAAGTCGACCGACTTGGGCCTGTCCTGCTGCACCACGCGGAAACCCTCGTCCGGGCCGCCCTCGTAGGTCGTGACCTCCGCGCCTGCCATGCGGAGCTTTTCCAGCACCAGGTCGATGTGGTGCGGGTTCACGCCGCGGACGCGGATGTCGCCGCGGGTCATGGCGGCGGCGAACGCCCACGTGGCGCCGACGATCCGGTCGCCGACGACGCGGTGCTGGGTCGGGTTCAGGGTGTCCACGCCGTGGACGGTGAGGGTGGACGTGCCTGCGCCTTCGATCTTGGCGCCCATGTTCTGGAGCATCTGGCAGATGTCGACGATCTCCGGCTCGCGGGCGGCGTTGTCGATCACCGTCGTACCTTTGGCCAGTACCGCGGCCATCAGGATGTTCTCGGTCGCGCCGACGCTCGGGAAGTCGAGCCAGATCTGCGCGCCGTGCAGGCCTGCGGCGTTCGCGACTACGCAGCCGTGCTCGATCTCGGTGGTCGCGCCGAGTTTGCGCAGGCCCGCCTGGTGCATGTCCAGCGGCCGCGAGCCGATCGCGTCGCCGCCGGGCAGTGCCACGACGGCCTGCTTGCAGCGGCCGACCAGCGGGCCGAGTACGCAGACCGAGGCGCGCAGCTTGCCCATCGCCTCGGAGTCGGCGCGGTGGTTCAGCTCAGCGGGCGTGGTGATGGTGACCACATCGCCCTCGATGACCACGACGCACCCCAGGCTGCGCAGGACGTCCGCCATGAGCGGCACGTCCAGGATCTCCGGGCAGTTCGTGATGGTCGTGGTGCCCTCGGCGAGCAGAGCCGCCGCCATCAGCTTCAACACGCTGTTCTTGGCCCCGACGACATCGACCTCGCCGACCAGGCGCGCCCCGCCGTGGACCCGGAAATGCTCACTCACAAAGAACTCCTCAACACTTGCCCCTGACGGGCGATCCTACGGACTTTCTGAATCGTGCCCGTGCTTGAGCCCCTTAGAGTGCGGACATGGCTGTTCACCTCACCAAGATCTACACGCGGGTCGGCGACGACGGCACGACCGGGCTCGGCGACTTCTCGCGCGTTCCCAAAACGGATCCCCGCATCACGGCGTACGCGGACGTGGACGAGACCAACGCGTCCCTCGGTGTGGCGCTGGCGCTCGGCGCGTTGGCCGAGGACGTCTACGGGGTCGTCCAGAAGGTGCAGAACGACCTGTTCGACGTCGGAGCCGACCTGTGCACGCCGATCGTCCCCGACCCGGAGTACCCGCCGCTGCGGGTGACGCAGGCGTACGTGGACCGGCTGGAGGGCTGGTGCGACGAGTACAACGCGCGCACCGGGAAGCTGGACTCGTTCATCCTCAACGGCGGCACGCCCGGCGCGGCGCTGCTGCACCAGGCGCGGACGATCTCGCGGCGGGCGGAGCGGAGCACGTGGGCGC
The DNA here is from genome assembly GCA_039922235.1 of Umezawaea sp. Classification (GTDB taxonomy): domain Bacteria; phylum Actinomycetota; class Actinomycetes; order Mycobacteriales; family Pseudonocardiaceae; genus Umezawaea. The sequence goes on along the minus strand of JBDSAJ010000853.1, from coordinate 12,765 downwards.
TGCTGGAGGTGGACGCGGAGCGCACGAACACGCTGACCGCGAAGTACCTGAACCGGCTGTCGGACCTGCTGTTCATCCTGGCGCGCGTGGCGAACCCGGACGGCGACGTGCTGTGGAAGCCCGGCGGCAACGCCTAGCTGGCCCAGGGGATGGAGCGGCCGGGAGGCGCTGATTCGAGCCAGGACAGGAACCCGGTCAGCGCGTCCGGGCCCATCGCGATCTCGATCTCGTTGCCCGTGGAGCTGCGGCACCGCAACACCGTCGAGCCCGCGGGCATCGCGTAGGTCTCGGAGGCGCCGGGCTCGCGCCGGTCGTCGATCTCCAAGCCGTCGCGGGTGATGATCTGGTTCGGGCCGGAGCCGAGGCTCAGCACGCGGAACCAGACGAACTCATCACCCTGGTAGCGGCCGACGCCGAGGTGCCAGCCCCGGCCGCTGTCGTCCTGGCGCAGGCGGAGCGCTACGTGCACGCCGCCCGCGCGGAGCAACCTGAGTCGGCGCCAGGCGAAGTACGCCAGGCCCACGACCGCCAAGAACAGGACCACCCCGACCATCTCGGCGATCCCCACGGCGATACCCGCTCGTCCGCGTCCGGTCTCAGGCCGAGTGCCCGGCGGCGCGCAAGGCGGCGAGTGCTCGCCCTCGGTGCAGGTCGTCCGAGTCCTTCGCGGCGGACCGCGCCTGCTCGACGTCGATCTCGTCGGCCAGCTCGGCGTCCTCGGCGAGCACGCTCACCGCGGAGCCCGTGACGGACAGGAACCCGCCGTACACAGCCGCGGTCACCAGCTCACCGTCGGTCGTGCGGATGCGGACCACACCACCCTCGACCAGCTGGCCGAGCATGGGCTCGTGGCCCGGGAGTACGCCGATCTCGCCCTCGGTCGTCTGGGCGACCACCGACGTGGCCGTTCCCGACCACAGACGGCGTTCAACGGCGACCAACTGGACGGTCATCTCGGCCACGCGCATCTCCTCAGTCGGCTGGAGTCGAACCGCAGTCTAAACGGTCGGGTGACAACCTCGCCGCCCCGGCCTGGTCACACCGCACCGCGGAGACTCGCAACTTCTTCCGCCCGGCCGGTGTCATGGAGTTCGTGACGGCGAGCGGAGAAGGACGAGGGGTGGTTGCGAAGGTGGCGGAACAGGACTTCGAGGAGTTCGTGGCGCTGAGGTCGCAGCCCCTTCTCCGGACGGCGTACCTGCTGTGCGGCGGAGACCGGGGAGCAGCGGAAGACCTGCTCCAAGAGGTGCTGGAGAAGATGTTCGTGCGCTGGCGGCGCATCGAGGGCCCACCGGAACCGTATGCGCGGTCCGCGTTGGCCAACGCGTCGGCCAACCGGTGGCGACGCCGCTCCAGGAAACCGGAATCCGCCTGAGAGCAGGCGGGTACGCCGTCAGTCGGCGGTCACGAGGACTCGGTGGTCGACCAGGACGCCGTGCTGCGAGCGCTGGCCGAGTTGCCGGCGAAGATGCGGGCGGTGCTCGTCCTCCGGTTCTTCGACGACCTCACGGAAGGCCAGACCGCCGCGGCGCTCGGCTGCGGCACAGGCACGGTCAAGAGCCAGACGTCACGGGGGCTGGCTCGGATGCGGGACCTGATGAAGGTGGAGGTGGCGCGGTGAACGATCTCGACACGGCGATGAAGGATGTGGCGGAACACGTGGACGTGCCCGCCCATTTCACCGCAGCGGTGCTGCGGGGCGGGAAGCGGCGACTGGCCAGGAGGCGGCGGACCGTCGCGGCGGCCGTGGTCGCGGTGATGGGTGTGGTCGGGGTGGGTGTGAGCGCGGTGCAGCAGTACGGCCCTTTCAGTGATTCGAGACTGGCCGTGGCGACCCAGGGTGACCTGGCGGGTGACCGAGCGCTGGTGGAGAAGGCGATCGAGATCTGGAAGGGCACCACGACCTTGCCAGGCGGCCAGCCCTTGGACGGAGAGCCGGCCGGTGACCCGTACGCCTACTGGGCGGGTTCCACCCCGGCGGGCAACGCCGTCGTCGTCGTCCAGGACTTCGTGGTGAGCGGCAAGGCGATGACCAGACGGGCACTCGTCGCGACCGATCCCGCCGACGGCGTCATGAAACTCGTCGGTCTGTCCGCGCCGAGGATCCCGGACGCGACCGAGTCCGCCTTCCAGTTCGGGCCGGGTGACCGCACCTTCCTGACGGTCCACGGGTCGCAACCGGCCTTCGTGTCACCGACCGTGACGCGGCAGGCCGACGGACAGGTGCGGCGGGACTGGACGCGGCTGTCCGCGAACGGTGGTGTGTCCGTCTGGACAGCGCCGGACGGCGTCGACCTGTCGGGCGTGCGGCTGGTGGCGAACCACGACTCACCCACCGCGGTGTCCCTGCCCGAGCGGGTGCTGTTCACCCGTAGGGCGAGCGTCTTCGTACGGGATGGGCTGCTCCTGACCATCAACGAGCACGACGTCTCGCCGCTGAACTACCCCTGGACCGATCCGACGGACAAGATCGTCCAGGTCGGGGTGGACCCCGCCAACCTCCCGCAGTTCGGGTACGGCATGGAGCAGGCACTCCTGGACGCGGGCATGGTGGACGTCCGGTCGCCGATCAGAGGTGAGGCGAAGTTCGTGAGGAGCGGCGTCACCAGTTCGGAGATCGTCGACTCGGTCATGTGGCGGATCCACGACACCTTCACCAACGGCGACGGCCTCCAAGTGGCTCAGGTGTTCGAGGAGCCGGGGACGACGGTGTTCGAGGAGCCGGGGACGACCAGGCTGTACGCGATCATCTCCAACCACGGGGGCACACCGACCAAGGTGGTGCGCGGTCCTGATATGGATCCCGATTCCCCGTTGCCGGTCAAGATGCGACTGCCCGACGGCAAGGGCTGGGTGGTCGGGGCGTACGGGGCGAACCTCCGCTACCGGAACTCCGAGTCGGCGCAGTGGCAGGAACTCGCCACCTCCGGGGGCCTGCTCCCCGACGACACCACGCAGGTGCAGGTGACGCCGAAGGCCGGCGGCGAGGGACAGGTGGTGGCCCTTCCCCGCTAGGCATCCACCTGGGCGCGGGAGCCGATGGCGAACACGGCTCCCGCGCCCAGCGCTGCCACGAGGGCGAAGGCGTAGAAGCCCCACGGGTACGCGACGCCCGCGGTGAGCAGCGCGCCGCCGAGCAGCGGCCCGCAGATGGCGCCGATGCGGCCGATCCCGGCGGTCCAGCCGAGGCCGGTCGCGCGGTTCGCGTCGGAGTAGACGCGGCCGACGTAGGCGTACACGAGCACCTGGGCGCTGAACACGAAGCAGCCCGCGACGAGCACGGCGGCGTACACGCCGATGCCGGGCAGCTTGACGCTCAGCAGGGCCAGAGCCACCGCGGCGAAGGCGAACCAGGTGATGGTGGACTTCCGGACGCCGAAGCGGTCGGCGACGAGCCCGGCCACGAGCAGGCCGATGACGGCGCCGACGTTCAACGTCAGCAGCAGGCTCAGCGCGGCGCCGAGCGGGTAGCCCGCGGCGCGCATGATCTGCGGCAGCCAGGTGTTGAGGCCGTAGACGAGCAGCAGGCCCATGAACGACGCGACCCAGAACGCGAGGGTGGCGCGGACGAGACCGGGCTTGAAGAGGGAGCCGATGACGTCCTTGGCGGGCGCGGGCTCGAAGGAGCGCGGCTCGGACAGGTAGCGCCACATCAGCGGCACCAGCACCAGTGCGGGCAGTGCGCCGATGACGAACAGGGCGCGCCAGCCGAGCGACGGGATCACGATGATGCCGAGCAGGGCCGTGATGACCGCGCCGACGTGGTAGCCGGTCATGATCAACGTGGTCGAGCGGCCGCGGCGGCCGCTCGACGAGAACTCGTTCACCAGCGCGATGGCGGTCGGCAGGCACCCGCCGAGGCCGAGTCCCGCGAGGAACCTCAGCAGCCCGAACAAGAACACCGACGGGGCGAAGGCGCACAGCAGCGTGAACAACGAGAAGACCGCCACCGCCAGAACCATGGCCTTGCGCCTGCCGATGACGTCGGTGACCGTGCCGATCGCGAGGGCGCCGAGCATCATGCCCACCAGCCCGACCGTCGAGACGATCGACGCGCTCGCGGGTGTGAGGCCCCAGACCTTCTCCTGGAGCAGCACCGGGAACACGGTGCCGAGCACCACGAGGTCGTACCCGTCCAGCAACACCGCAGACCAGCTCAGTGGCAGCACCCAGCGGTTCGAGGACATGGCGACCTCCGTGTCTTGGTCAGAAGGGCAGTCCTACGTAGTTCTCCGCGAGGCTCGTGGCCGCGGCCGAGGACGTTGCGGTGTAACGCAGTTGCGAGAGCTGGAGCCGGTGCTGATAGCTGTCGGCGCCCGGCGCGCGGTGCAGCATCGTGGTCATGTGGTTGGAGAAGCCCTGTGCCCGCCACACCCTGCGCAGGCAGGTGTCCGAATAGGACTCGACGAGGTCGGTCTCCCCCTTGTGCAGCAACGCCGACAGCGCGCGCGAGAGCACCAGGACGTCGGCGATGGCGAGGTTCATCCCCTTCGCACCGGTCGGTGGCACGATGTGGGCGGCGTCGCCCGCGAGGAACAGCCTGCCGTGCCGCATCGGCTCGGCGACGAACCCGCGCATGGACGTGATGCTCTTCTCGATCACCGGTCCCTCGCGCAGGGTGAAGCCGTCGTCGGTCTCCAGCCGCAGGTGCAGCTCGTCCCAGATGCGGTCGTCCGACCAGTCCTCGATCCGCTCGTCCTGGTCGACCTGGAGGTAGAGCCGGGTCACCTCCGGCGAGCGCATGGAGTGCAGCGCGAACCCGCGCTCGTGGCTGGCGTAGATCAGCTCCTCGTGCGACGGCTCGGCCTTCGCGAGCAGCCCGAGCCAGGCGAACGGGTACTCGTGCTCGAACGTGCGCAGCACGTTGTCCGGGATGGCGCCGCGGGAGATGCCATGGAACCCGTCGCAGCCCGCGATCACGTCGCACTCCAGCTCACCGCCGTCGAACGTGATCCGCGGCCGGTCGGTCTCCAGGTCGTGCACGGCGACGCCGGTCACCTCGAACCGGATGTCGCCGCCCGCCGCGAGCCTGGCCTCGATGAGGTCCTTCACGATCTCCTGCTGGCCGTACACGGTGATCGTGCTACCGGTCAGCTCCGTGAGCGGGATCCGGTGGTCCTCGCGGTCGAAGCGCAGCGAGAACCCGTGGTGGGGTAGCCCTTCCTTGTCCATCCGGTTGGCCAGGCCAACCTCCCTCAGCAGGTTCGCGGTTGGCTGTTCGACGACGCCCGCCCGTACCCGCTTCTCGACGTAGGCGCGGCTGCGGGCCTCCAGCACGACCGAGTCGATGCCTTCCAGGTGCAGCAGGTGGGACAGCAGAAGTCCCGCGGGTCCAGCTCCGATGATTCCGACCTGAGTTCGCACTCGGGCCATCGTGCTGCGGTTTCGTGTCCAAGGCGAGTGGACTTTCCACTCATCGGAAGGCCATGCTTGTCCGGTGACGACACCGAAGTCCGTCGCGGGGAGGTTGTTCACGCTGCTGAACTCCTTCTCCGAGCAACGACCGTCGGCGAACCTCTCCGAGCTGAGCCGCAGCGCGGGGCTGGCGCTGAGCACCACTCACCGGCTGGTGAATGAGCTGGTGGAGTGGGGTGCGCTGGACCGTGGCGACGACGGCCGCTACCACGTCGGGTTGCGGCTGTTCGAACTGGCGACCCTCTCCCCAGGCAGTCTTGGACTGCGCGAGCACGCCCTTCCGTTCCTTGAAGACCTGTACGAGGTCACGCACCAGAACGTGCAGCTGGCCGTGCGGGACGCGTTGGAAGCGGTCTACGTCGAGCGGATCTCGGCGCACAACGCGGTCAACGTGGTGACCCGGATCGGCAGCCGGTTGCCGGTGCACGCGTCCGGCGTCGGGCTCGCGATGCTCGCCTACGCGCCACCCGAGGTCCAGGAACTGGCGTTGCGGAGCCCGCTGCGCACGTTCACGTCGAAGACGATCCGCACGCCCGCCGCGCTGCGGGAGAAGCTGGCACGGGTCCGGCGCGACGAGTACGCGATCAGCGACGGCCAGATCGAGCTGATCACCGTGTCGGTGGCCGCGCCGATCCGCGGACCGGACGACAACGTGGTGGCCGCGGTGTCGATCGTCGTGCCGCACGAGGTCGACGCGGCCGGCCTGGTGCCCGCCGTGCGCGCGGCGGCCAGGGGCATCTCCCGTGCCCTGGGCGCTCCCAGCGCGACGCGCTCGCCCTCACGCGGGGCTACCCGCTAACCCAAGCCCCGCGAGTCCCCCGCTCAGACACCCCGAAACCCTCACTCGGACACCGCGAGTCGAACGTTCAGGCACCCCGAATGGAACGTTCGGACACCCGACGAGCACAGGTGGGTGTCCGAACGCGGAGTTCAGGGTGTCGGAGTGAGGGACACGTGGTGTCCGAGTGAGGGACTCGCGAGTGGCTGGGTGCCTCAGCAGCCCAGGGTGACCCTGGCGTGGCTGATCACGACGTCGGTCCCGGTGAGGAGCCGGACGTGCAGCGCGTTGACGGTGATGCCGCCGGGGTGCGGCACGCGCTCGTTGACGACCACCGACGCCACCAGCGGGATGACGATGGTCTGGTTGACCGCCGGGTTGGCGATCGGCAGGCCCGCGACCTTCAGGTTGGTGAAGGCGGTCGAGCCGGTCGCCGTGACCACGCCAGCGCTGTCGTCGGTGGCCGTCGCGGTGGCCTGCACGGCGTCTGCCGAGACCAGGCCGCCCAGCAGGCTGAGACCTGCTGTGCGGGCCGACGCGGTGGTCGTGCGCAGACCGTCAGGGGCGACGCTCCCCGACGCGCTGGTGGTGACCGCGCCGAGCGAGCCGAGGCCCGGCAGGGTGGCCAGTGCGAGGGTCTCGCCGTCGGCACCGGGGGTAGCGGTGCAGGCCAGGTCGGACGGGGCCAGCGGCGGGACCGTGACGAGCGGGCCACTCACCTTGCCGCCGTGGGCGTGGGCGTCGAACCGGTAGGCAGGGGGCACGAACGTGATCGAGGCGCAGCCCGGCAGGTTCAGCCCCGCGTGCTGGGTGATGTCCGCGGCGCACGTCGTGTAGGTGCCCGCACGGGTCGCCGTCACCGGTACGGACACAGTGCACGAGGTCTGGCCGGCCGCCAGCGTGCCCTCGACCGACACGGCGGTGGCGCCGGGGGCCGCGGTCGCCGCGCCGCAGTCGGTCGTCGGGGACGCGGTGACCGCCAGGCCGTTCGGCAGGTTCCCGAAGAACGACCAGCCCTCCTTCACGGCCAGCTCGGTGGTGTTGGTGATCGTGTAGGTGAGGGTCGCGGGGGTGTTGACCTCCGCCTGCGCCGGGCTGAACGACACGTCCAACTGGGGGGTCACGTCGAGCACGCGGATGTTGTCGATGGCCGCGTCGTTGCCGTAGCCGCTGCCCTCCAGGTTCACCAGGCGGATGCCGAGGCTGCTGCCGCTGAACAGCACCGGCTTGTCGCTGGCGAACGTGCCCACGTAGGTGCCGTTGACGACCTGCTGGGGGTGCGCGCACGTCTCGATCGGGGTGGTGAACGTCGGGATCGCCGTCGGCCCGTTGAGCAGGTAGAAGGCCAGCCGGGCGTGCAGGGCGTAGCAGTTCTGCTCGGCCGCGTCGACGGAGAACGTGAGGAACCGGTTCGTCGCGGACAGCGGGATGGGCGCCGTGGTCTCGAACTGGACCTTGTTCGCGCCGGGGGTCGGCTTCGGTGTACGCGCTGAGCGCGTGGTTGGTCGCGGGACTGCCACCGGACCACTGGCCGAGCGCGCCGGCCATCTGCTTCACGTTGACCCACCGGGATTTGCACTGCCCGCCGGTCGGGTCGGCCGCGGGCTGCTGCTGCGACGCGATGAGCCCGTTGCACGCGACCAGCCAGGCCGGGTCCGCGGCGTAGGACTGACCAGCGGCGTTGACGTACTGCGGTAAGAGGATCGGGACCGCGCCCTGGTTGTTCTCGAAGTCCTCGGTGAACACCACCACCGGGGCCTGCGGTGCGCCCGGTGCCGCTGGTGCCGTGCTCGGCAACGTGGTCAAACCGGCCGCGACCAGCAGCGCGACAACCGCCGTTCGGCTAAAATTTCTGCCCATGGTGCAAGTTCTCCTCGGGAGTCCGGGTGGGACACCCACAGGATCGGCACCACGACGACCTCGTTTCCCGGTTCGGGACTTTCCCACTCGGTCGGCCGCACGTGACCACCCGACTGCCAGTCCGGACACACCGAAAAGGCCACCCCCGCGAACGGGAGTGACCTTTTCGGGTCCAGCTGGAAGAACTACTCGCCAGCGAGCTTCTTCGCGTTGGCCTCGACGTCGTCGAGACCGCCGCAGCTGAAGAACGCCTGCTCGGGGTAGTGGTCGAACTCGCCCTTGCACACGCGGTCGAACGCCTCGATGGTGTCCTTGATCGACACGAACGAGCCGGGCTGACCGGTGAACTTCTCGGCCACGATGAAGTTCTGGCCGAGGAAGCGCTCCAGGCGACGGGCGCGACCGACGAGGACCTTGTCCTCCTCGGACAGCTCGTCCATGCCGAGGATCGCGATGATGTCCTGCAGTTCCTTGTACTTCTGCAGGATCCGCTTGACCTCCTGGGCCACCCGGTAGTGCTCCTCGCCGACGATCGACGGCTCGAGGATCCGAGACGACGACGACAGCGGGTCCACCGCGGGGTAGATGCCCTTCTGGGAGATCGGACGGGAAAGCTCCGTCGTCGCGTCCAGGTGGGCGAAGGTGGTCGCCGGGGCGGGGTCGGTGTAGTCGTCCGCGGGCACGTAGATCGCCTGCAGCGAGGTGATCGACTTACCGCGGGTCGACGTGATCCGCTCCTGCAGTTCACCCATCTCGTCGGCCAGGGTGGGCTGGTAGCCCACGGCCGACGGCATGCGGCCGAGGAGGGTCGAGACCTCGGAGCCCGCCTGGGTGAAGCGGAAGATGTTGTCGATGAACAGCAGCACGTCCTGGCCCTGGACGTCGCGGAAGTACTCCGCCATCGTCAGAGCGGACAGGGCGACGCGCATGCGAGTGCCCGGCGGCTCGTCCATCTGGCCGAACACCAGCGCGGTGTCGTCCAGAACGCCCATCTCCGCCATTTCCAGGAGGAGGTCGGTGCCCTCACGGGTGCGCTCGCCGACGCCCGCGAACACGGACGTGCCGGAGAACTCGCGGGCGATACGGGTGATCATCTCCTGGATGAGCACCGTCTTGCCCACGCCCGCGCCGCCGAACAGGCCGATCTTGCCGCCCTTGACGTACGGGGTCAGCAGGTCGATGACCTTGATGCCCGTTTCCAGGATCTCGGTCTTGCCCTCGAGCTGGTCGAAGGCGGGCGCCTTGCGGTGGATGCCCCACTGCTCGCCGTCCCGGCCGAGGCCGGGCACGTCGAGGCAGTCGCCGAGGGCGTTGAACACGTGGCCCTTGACCACGTCGCCCACCGGCACCGAGATCGCCTTGCCCGTGTCGCGCACCGGCGCGCCACGGACCAGGCCATCGGTCGGCTGCATCGAAATCGTGCGGACCAGGTTGTCGCCGAGGTGCTGGGCGACTTCCAGGGTCAGCGTCTTGGCAACGGCCTCAAGCGTGATGTCCGCGTTGAGGGCGTTGAACAACTCGGGTACCGCGCCGCGCGGGAACTCCACGTCGACCACGGCACCAATCACCCGGACCACACGGCCGGTGCGGGTGGTGGTGGCAGTAGCACTCATGTCACTCATCACTTCCTGCGCCACCGGTAAGCGCGGAGGCGCCACCGACGATCTCGCTGATCTCCTGGGTGATCTGGGCCTGACGGGCCGCGTTCGCCTGCCTGCTGAGCGTCTTGACCAGTTCTTCGGCGTTGTCCGTCGCGGCCTTCATCGCCGTCCGCCGGGCGGCCGACTCGGAAGCCGCCGACTCCAGCAGAGCGGAGAACAGCCGCGTCTTGACGTACTTCGGCAGCAACGCGCCGAGGAGCGTCTTGGCGTCCGGCTCGAAGTCGTAGATCGCCACCGGACCGGACGGACGGGCGTCGTACTCGACGTCCATCGGCGCGATCCGCTTGGCGACCGGGCTCTGGCTCAGCATCGACTTGAACTCGGTGTAGACGACGTGGATCTCGTCCACCCCGCCCTCACCCTCGATGCCTGCCAAGAACGCCTCGACGACGGTCTCGCCCGCTTCGGCGGCGTTGACGTAGAGCGGCGTCTGCGAGAAGCCGGTCCACGCCTGCACCACGTCGCGCTGGCGGAACTTGAAGTAGCCGACGGCCTTTCGCCCGAGGGCGTAGAGCACCGGCTCCTTGCCCTGCGAACGCAGGAGGGCGATCAGCTCCTCCGCGGCCTTGAGCACGTTGGAGTTGTAGCCGCCGCACATGCCCTTGTCGCTGGTGACGACCAGGATTGCGGCGCGCTTCGGGTTTTCGCGTTCCACCAGCAGCGGGTGGTCCAGGTTCGCTGAAGCCTCGGCCAACGCGGAGAGCACGTTAGTGATCTCGTCCGCGTAGGGACGCGAGGCGGCGACCCTGGCCTGCGCCTTGGCGAGACGCGACGTGGCGATGAGCTCGTACGCCTTCGTGATCTTCTTGGTCGAGTTGACCGTGCGGATCCGTTGGCGCAGCTCGCGAATCTGTGCGGCCATGGCCTACGTCACTTCTCCGCCGGAGCGGGTCGGTTGACCTTCACCGACTCGTGTCCGACCTTGTCGGCGTCCATCGCCTTGGCGTGCGACTCGGGAACGACCGAGGAACCGTCCGTGGCGCTGAACTGCTGCTTGAACGCGTTGACGGAGTCAACGATGGCCTGCTTGGCGTCGTCGGGCAACTTCTTGGTCTCGCGGATCCCCGCGAGGATGTCGCCGCCGTTGCGCCGCAGGTACTCCAGGTACTCGGCCTCGAAGCGGCGGATGTCGCCGACCGGGACCGAGTCCAAGTGGCCCTTGGTGCCGAGGAAGATCGAGACGACCTGCTCCTCGACGGGCACCGGGGAGTACTGGCCCTGCTTGAGCAGCTCCACCAGACGGCCACCGCGGTCCAGCTGGGCGCGCGACGCCGGGTCGAGGTCCGAGGCGAAGGCGGAGAACGCCTCCAGCTCGCGGAACTGCGACAGGTCGAGGCGCAGCGAACCGGACACGTCCTTCATGGCCTTGATCTGCGCGGAGCCACCGACGCGGGAAACCGAGATACCCACGTTGACGGCGGGACGCACACCGGCGTTGAAGAGGTCCGACTCCAGGAAGCACTGGCCGTCGGTGATCGAGATGACGTTGGTCGGGATGTACGCCGACACGTCGTTCGCCTTGGTCTCGATGATCGGGAGCCCCGTCATCGAGACCGCGCCCATCTCGTCCGACAGCTTCGCGCACCGCTCGAGGAGGCGCGAGTGCAAGTAGAAGACGTCGCCGGGGTAGGCCTCACGGCCCGGCGGGCGGCGCAGCAGCAGCGAGATGGCGCGGTACGCCTCCGCCTGCTTGGTCAGGTCGTCGAACACGATCAGGACGTGCTTGCCCTCGTACATCCAGTGCTGGCCGATGGCCGAGCCGACGAACGGGGCCAGCCACTTGAAGCCCGCGGAGTCGGACGCCGGAGCCGCGACGATCGTCGTGTACTCGAGAGCGCCCGCCTCCTCCAGCGCGGCCTTGACGCCCGCGATGGTGGAGCCCTTCTGACCGATGGCGACGTAGACGCAGCGAACCTGCTGCTTCGGGTCGCCCGAGTCCCAGGCCTTCTTCTGGTTGATGATCGTGTCGATGCAGACCGCGGTCTTGCCGGTCTTGCGGTCACCGATGATCAGCTGGCGCTGGCCGCGGCCGATGGGGGTCATGGCGTCGATCGCCTTGATGCCCGTCTGCATCGGCTCGGCGACCGGCTGGCGCTGCAGCACCGACGCTGCCTGGAGCTCCAGGGCGCGGACGTCGTCGGCGACGATGTCGCCGAGACCGTCGATGGGCGCGCCGAGCGGGTTCACCACGCGGCCGAGGAAGCCGTCGCCGACGGGCACGGAGAGCACCGTGCCGGTCCGCTTGACCTCCTGGCCTTCTTCGATCTTGTCGAAGTCACCGAGGATGACCGCGCCGATGGTGCGGACCTCGAGGCTCAGGGCTACTCCGAGAACCCCGCCGGGGAATTCCAGGATCTCGTTCGTCATCGCGCCGGGCAGGCCTTCGACGATGGCGATGCCGTCGTAGGTCTCGGCGACGACACCGACCTCTTCCCGGTTGACCTCCGGGGAGTAGCTCGAGACGTACTTCTCGATCGCACTGCGGATCTCGTCCGACGAGATCGTCAGCTCCGCCATGTCGTTCCTGCTCTCACTTCGTTCAAGGGAAAGGGGCTTGGTTGAAGCCGCGGTTCCGGTTTTTGGTCAGCCGGCGAGGTCGCGGCGGAGTGCCGCCAACCGACCAGCCACGCTTCCGTCGATGACCTCGTCGCCGATCTTGATCAGCAGGCCACCGGCGAGCGAGGCGTCAACCTCGACGTGCAGTGCGATCGGTCGTGAGTAGATCCTGGTCAGGGTCGCCGAAAGGCGCTCCTGCTGCTCCGCGCTCAGCTCGACCGCGGAGAGGACGTGGGCCACCGAGCGTTCACGGCGCTTGGCCGCGAGGTCGGCGAGCCGCGACAGCCCGTCCACGACGTTCGACCCGCGGGGCTCGCGCACCAACTGGTCGACCAGCGTCTTGGTGACGGGTTCGACCTTGCCCGCGAGCAGGCTGTCGATGAGCGCGACCTTGCGGTCCGCTTCGACCGAGTGGTCGGACAGCAGGAGTTCGAGGTCCTGCGACCCGGCCACGATGCGGCCGAGCCGGAACAGCTCGTCCTCCACCGCGTCGAG
>JBDSAJ010000852.1:0-6910 GCA_039922235.1 Umezawaea sp. | reverse complement strand
ACTCGCCGCCTGGCAGCACGCCACCAATGCCGATCAACGCCAAGTCGACTGGCAGTTCACCACCGACGATGCCCGCACCAAACTCCGCCGACTATATCCACAGAATTAGCCACGACACGCTACTAGGTCGGGTAGGCCGCCGTGCGGTGGAACGTGATCTCGTCAGGGCGGACCTCGTGGCCCTGCTCGTCGACGAAGCCGATGTGCGCCGGGCGGTCGCTGTCGCGGACCCGGCGTTCGATGGTGGGTCCGTCCTCGCGCGGGAGGTAGCGGTCGCCCCACTGCTGGAGCGCGCCGAGCGCGATCTTCAGCTCCCGGCCCGCCTCGGTGAGGTGGTAGGCGTCGCGCGGCCTGCTGCCCGGCTCCTGGTAGGGCTCGCGGGTCATCACGCCGTACTCCACCAGGGTCGCGAGGCGGGCGGTGAGGACGTCCGGCGCGATGCCGAGCGCGTCGCGGAACTCCGCGAACCGGGTGGAGCCCTCGAGGGCGTCGCGGAGGATCAGGAACGTCCACCGCTCGCCGAGCACGCCCAGGCTGCGCGCGATCGAGCAGGTGGACCCCAGCAGCTTCGGAGTCGCCATGAGAGCCAGCTTACGCCTGAGTTGCGTTTTCCTATTCACATGCTAAGTTGGAAAAACCAACTCAGACTGGAGAACGTCATGGACCTCGCAGGCCGCACCGCACTCGTCACCGGCGCCAACCGCGGGTTGGGGAGGCACTTCGCCGAGCAGCTCCTCAAGAGGGGCGCGACGGTGTACGCGGGTGCCCGCAACCCCGCTTCCGTCGACCTCCCCGGCGCCATCCCGATCGCGCTGGACGTGACCGACCCCGAGTCGGTCGCCGCCGCGGCGCGCACCGCCACCGGCGTCTCGATCCTGGTCAACAACGCGGGCTCGTCCACCGGCGCGTCGGTGCTCGACGGCTCGCTGGAGGACATCCGGCTGGAGATGGACACCCACTACTACGGCACGCTCCTGGTCACCAGGGCGTTCGCGCCGCAGCTCGCCGAGCACGACAGCAGCGCGGTGCTGAACGTGCTCTCGGTGCTGTCCTGGATCAACCTGCCCGGCGTCGCCGCCTACGCGGCGGCGAAGTCGGCGGCGTGGTCGCTCACCAACGCGCTGCGCAACGAGCTGGCGGCGCAGGGGACGCAGGTCACCGCGCTGCACGTCGGGTACATGGACACCGACATGGCCAGCCACGTCGACGCGCCCAAGAGCGACCCGGCCGTCGTGGCCGAGTTGGCGCTGGACGGCGTGGCGGCGGGTGAGCCCGAGGTCCTGGCCGACGACCTCAGCCGCCAGGTCCAGGCAGGCCTGGCCGGTGGTGTGACCGCGCTCTACCCGCAGCCGGCCTGACCGTCGAAGTCGTCAGCTCCCCGCGACGACAACAGGGAAGTTCCACCACGTGTGGCTGTTCGGGGCGGGTCAGTCCACCCAGGACGCCTTCCGAGGTGGCTGATCTGCCGAACCAGGTGGCGTGACGGATGATTCCCCGGAGTGCGGGGAGGTCCGAGCTGAACACCGTCGTGTCCGTGGTGCTGCTGGTCGCGGTGCTGGCGTTCGCCGTCATCCGGCCGCGCGGCTGGCCCGAAGCGGTGGCCGCGGTGCCCGCTGCCGGGCTGGTGCTGGTGACCGGGGCGATCTCGCCGGGCCACGCGCTCGCCGAGGTCGAACGGCTGGTGCCGGTCGTCGCCTTCCTCGCCGCGGTGCTCGTCCTCGCCCGGCTGTGCGCGGACGAAGGACTGTTCGACGCGGCCGGGTCGCTGATGGCCCGACTGTGCTCGGGCAGCCCGAAGCGCTTGCTGGGCGCGGTGTTCGGCGTCGCGGCGGCGATCACGGCGGTGCTCAGCCTGGACGCCACGGTCGTGCTGCTGACACCCGTGGTGTTCGCCACCGCGTCCCGGCTGGGCGCCCGGCCGAAGCCCCACGTCTACGCGTGCACGCACCTGGCCAACTCGGCATCGCTGTTGCTGCCGGTGTCGAACCTGACCAACCTGCTGGCGTTCACCGCGGCCGGGATCTCGTTCACCCGGTTCGCGGGCCTGATGGCCCTGCCGTGGCTCGCCGCCATCGCGGTGGAGTACGTGGTGTTCCGGATGTTCTTCGCCTCGGACCTGGCGGCGGGCGCGGACGGCGTCCCGGTGGCCGTGCACCGGGCCCCGCGGTTCGTGCTCGTCGTGCTGGCGCTGACCCTGGTCGGGTTCGCGGTCACCTCGCCGCTCGGCATCGACCCGGCGTGGGCCGCGTTCGGCGGGGCGCTCGTGCTGGCCGTGCGGGCGCTCGTGCGCCGCACGACGACACCCGGCGCGCTGGTCGGCTCGACGAGCATCCCGTTCCTGGTCTTCGTGCTGGCACTGGGGATCGTGGTCCGCGCGGTCGTGGACAACGGCCTGTCCGCCGCCGTTGGCCACCTCGTCCCGACCGGGAGCACGCTGCTCGCGCTCCTCGGCCTCGCGGCGGTCGCCGCGGTGCTCGCCAACCTGATCAACAACCTGCCCGCCGTGCTGGTGCTGCTCCCGCTGGCGGCCTCGGGCGGTACCGGCCCCGTGCTGGCCGTCCTCATCGGGGTCAACATCGGCCCCAACCTGACCTACGTCGGTTCGCTGGCGACCCTGCTGTGGCGTCGCATCCTGCACCAGCACGACACCAGCGCCGACCTGGGCGAGTTCACCAAGCTCGGCCTGCTCACCGTGCCGGTGTCGCTCGTGCTCGCCATCCTGGGACTCTGGGCGGGTCTGACCGTGATCGGAGGCTGACGTGGACGTCGTCGTCTGGATCGTCGAGGGCACCTGGCGGGCCTGCGTGCACGCGGCGCGGACCCTCGTGCCGTCGGGCTCGACCGTGGTGCTGCTGCACGTCACCGCGCCGGACGTGCCGGGCGCGGCGCACGGCGCGTTCGCGGGCCTGATGGGTCGGGGACATCCGGAACGCGACCCCGGCCACCGGCTGGAGGAGTTGGCCGCCGCGGCCGCCGCCGAACTGCTGCGCGTCGCGGCCGAGGAACTGGGTCTTCCCGCGACCACCACCGACCGCCACGGCAGGCCCGAGGAGCAGGTCATCGCCGCGGCCGAGTTCGCGGACCTGCTCATCGTCGCGCGCGACGGCGACCGCGCCCGGCTCGGCCCGAAGAGCCTCGGCCACGCCACCCGCTTCGTCGTCGACCACGCCCCGTGCCCGGTGCTGCTGGTGTGGCCGGAACAAGCGCCCGGCATCGCGTCGATCCCGCCGCCACCTCGATAAACGGGATGCGCCTGCCGGGTCCCACCGGGAGGATCGCGGCGTGATCACCTCCGACCTGCGCGGTGCCGCGCTCGTGACCGCGCTGCTCGACCTGGACCCGGCCCCCGCCGTGGACTTCCTCTCGGGTGCGTCCGCGCGCACCTGGCTCGCGCTGGACGAGGCGGCGCGCTACAGCTCGTGGCACCGGCCTGCCTGGGCGGACGTGCTGGCGCGGCGGATGGCGACCACCGGGGTTGGCCCGCTGGAACGGGTGCTGTCGGCTTGTGGCCGAAGCGGGTGGGTGCGCGAGGCCGAGGTCGGGGCGATCGCGCGGCACGGTGAGTCGCCGCAGGTGCTGGCGTTGCGGTCGGCGGACTGGGTGGAGCCGGTTCGCGCTCGTGCGAGGAGGGCGTGCGAACCGCTGCTGGCCGGTCCGTCCGTCGTGGAGTTGGCGCCGGTTGCGTTCGCCTTGCGGGAGCGGCAACTCGGCGGGTGGTTGGTCGAACGGGTGGAGGCGGCCCTGCGCGACGCCGAGCCCGCGGTGCTGGCGACGGCGTTGAGGGCGCCCGACGTGCGAGTCCGGCGCTTCGCCTACGACGTGGCGCTGACGCGGGGGAGCCTCGACCTCGACGGGCTGCTGCGGGGCGCGCTGCGTGACGCCGACCTGCCGATCCGGCGCCGGTGCGTGGAGGCGGCGACGCGCGTGGCGGACGCCGACGACCTGCGGGTGCTGCTCACCTGCCGGGCCGCCGCCGTCCGGGCGGAAGCCGTGCGCGCGCTCGGGAGCCACGAGCACGCGGTGACCGCCTTGACCGACCGCAGTCCGCTGGTCCGGTCGATCGCCCGACGCCTGGTCCCGGACGCGGCGGACCGCTACCGCGCCCTGCTGCCGAACCCGAACGCCCTGGCGGGTCTGGGGGAGACCGGCGACGACACCGACGCCGAGTTGGTGCGCCCGTGGCTGGCTGACCCGCACGCCCGTGTCCGAGCGGCAGCCGTGAACGCGTTGCGGCGGTTGCGGGCGGTGGACGTGGCGGTGTTCGAGGAGATGCTGACCGATCCGTCGGGCGCCGTGACCCGCTCCCTGGTGGCAGCCCTGCGTGCTCACTCGGGCGAGTTGGACCGGGATCGGCTGTTGGTGCTCCTGCTGGAGGGCGGAACGCCGAACGTTCGCGTCGCCGCACACCGGCTGCTCCGGGACCACAGCGCGTGGACCCGGCTGCTGGCGGCGCTCCGGCTGGTGGCCGAGGACGCCGAACGCCGTCCCGCGGCGATCGAGGACCTCCGGGCGTGGCTGCTGGTCGAGGGGCCGACGGCCTACACGGCCCCGAATCCGGGAGAGCTGCGCCAGGCGTTGTGCGCTGCGGAGCGGCACCTCGACCGGGGGCTGTTGCGGCAGGTGGCGTTCGTCATCGGATGAAGTCGTCGATCAGCGCGTTCACCTCGTCCGGGTTCTCCAGCCCGGCGAGGTGGGCGGTGTCGTCGAGCACGACGAACTCCGCGCCGGGGATGGCGTCGGCCATGACCCGCGTCTCGGCGACGGGGAACGTGGCGTCCTCGATCCCGGCGACCACCACGACCTTCGCGCGGATGCCTGCGGCCAGCGTCCGCTGGTCGGGCCTGCGGGGCACCACGCTCGTCACGGCCCAGCGGGCGGAAGCGATGTCCACCCGCTCCAGCGCAGCCTTGATCGCCTCGACTACCTGGGGGCGTTGGCTCCTGGTGGTCGGGCCGACGAAGGCGTCCACCACGGGCCGCACCAGCGGGCCGCGGATGCCGCCCAGCAGGCGGGCCGCGCGGGTCAGGAGGCCGAACTCGACCTTCTGCCGCAGCGGCGCGGGGGACACCGTGCAGTTCATCAGCACCGCCGTGCGGACGCGGTCGGGGAACTGGGCGGCGAAGGTGGCGCCGATCATGCCGCCCCACGAGTTGCCGACGAAGTCGGCGGTGCCCGCGCCGACGTGGTCGAGCACCTGCGTGACGACGCGCGCACACTCGGAGAACTCGAACAGCCTGGTCAGGGGTTCGCTGCCGCCGTGGCCCGGCGGGTCGACGAGCACGACCCGGTGGGTCGCCGCGAAGTGCTCGGCCTGTGCCGCCCACATCGTCCCGTCCATGAGCAGACTGGGCCAGAACACCAGCACCGGGCCCTCGCCGCCGACCCGGATCCGGATTCGCCCGAGCACCGTCGGCACGTCCTGCTCCACGAGTCCCATCGGCGGAGCATCCAACATTCCACCTGGTCGGGCAACAGGGGCGGACCCGGAGGCCCGCCCCTGGTCACCTACTCCACGACCACCTGGAACTCGACGCCACCGATGTCGCCGGTCTCGTCGAACTGCACGACGTGCTGCACGAACTCGCCGCGCTGCTCGCCGGTGAACTCCAGCGTCGTCTCGAACCGCTCACCGGGGTTGATCAGCAGACCCGCGATGCGGCTCTCCCTCGGTTCGAGCACCTGGATCGACGTCTCACCGACCTGCTTGACGCCGACGCCCTGGCCGCCGCCCTGCTTCCACCGCTCGAACAGGCGCGGACCGAGGTCGATCACCAGCGCCCCCGCGCCGACGAACGGCTTGGCCGGGCTGGTGAGCACGAGGTCCGTCTTGATCGCCTTCTCGGTGCCGTTGCCGACGGTGAACGGGACCGAGCCGACCTGGCCGGGCTTCACCCGGATCGAGTCCACGTTCTTCCAGGCGATGTTGTTGTTGTTCTTGGCGTTGAGGACCGTGTTGGACACCTCGGCGAACGTCATCGGGTCCGTCGCCGACACCCACCGCGCGAGCAGGCAGAAGTGACCCGGCCCCGGCACGTTCACCCACGGGATCTTGACGACCGTGGCGCCCGCCGGGACGGTGAGGCTCTGCTGCCCGATCGGCGTCCAGTTGCCGCCGTTGTTCGGGTTCCACACCGCCGCGCCGCCCTGCGCGGTGTAGTAGACCTTCAGCGTCCCGAGCCCAGGGCCGCTGCCGTACGGGCCGGGGTTGTGCAGCTTGACGTGCACGTAGCTGGTCGAGCCGACCACGGGCTGGCCGCCGGGGCAGTCCGCCGTCGTCGGGCACACCTTGATGTCCGGGCTGTTCCACACCGACCCGTTCGGGTTCGCCTCCACCCCGGTGTCGGACGGCTGGTCGTGCATGAACACGTCGGTCTGCCTGCAGTCGCTCAGGAACCGCTGGATCGCCGTGGCGGTCCCCGTCCCGTCCGCCTGCGCCTGCACGAACGTGCCGCCGGTCGTCGTGGCGTAGTTCTGCATGATCGGCACGATCGTCGGGCTGTACGTGGCGGACGTGGGCACGTAGACGGCCGAGATCTTGATGCCCGCGCCGAGCGCCTCGGTCGCGCGCGCCGCCGCGTTCACGTTGTCCGTACCTGCCGCGTAGGTGTCATCGAACCCGCCCGGCCGCGCGTCGGTCACGAGCACGACGAACTTCGTCGCGTTCGACCGCCACACCCCGGAGAAGTTCCCCACCTGGGGTCTACCCGCCGCGGGCAACCGGTTGACCGCCGTGTTCACGGCCTCGTCCGACGCCTCCGGCTCGCTGCTGCCGCCACCCGCGGCGAGCGTGTTCGTCACGTAGTTCGTGACCGCGACCGCGTTGTTCGGTGCTAGGTCGTTCACCACCGACACGGTGTCCTTGAACGTCACCAAGCCCAGTTGGTAGTCGCCGCCCGACGCCGTGACGACG
>JBDSAJ010000851.1:0-5552 GCA_039922235.1 Umezawaea sp. | reverse complement strand
GGTACAGGGTCGGGCTCTGGTGCCTTCGCGGGTACGGAGGTGTCGGTGGCCAGGTCGTCGAACGAGAGCTGGTCAGGATCGGTGGCTGGAACCTCGTTGTCGGGGTCGTTGTCGGGGCCGGGCTTGGCCGCAGCGCTGCCAGGGCCGCCGTCGAGCGTGGGCTGCACCTCGGGCCCGATGCCTCCGGCTGGGTCCTTCTTGCCCTTCGGCGGGATGTTCCCGGCGCCGATCTGCTCGCGGTAGGGCAGGCGCTTGAGCTTCGGGTGCTGCTCGAGGTGGTCGCGGAGCTCGGCCTGCGCGGCGCGGACTCGTCGGCCTGCGGCCTTGCGACTCGGCTCGTCGAGCGCGCCTTGCTCGTTGACCTTCGCGGCGCGGATCTTGCGTTCGAGCGCCCGCTGCTGCTGCCTCGCCTTGTTGCCCTCGGGATCGGCGGTCGGCTGCTCGGGCAGCTTGGACACGCCAGGCAGATACGCGCTGATCGAGTGCGGGCAGTTCGGGTGGAACAGCCCGTCCACCATCGCGTTGGGCAGCGTCGCGACGACGTCCACCGTGAACGGCTTGTCGGTGAGCTGGTGCGGCACGGTGATGGTGCCGGTCGGCCCGGCGCCACGGCGTAGCACTCGGCCCTCGTAGGGGCGGCAGAGCGCGCACTCCTGGACGTTGTTGGACACCATGACCAGGTCGATGCCGAGCGCGTCGAGCCGGTCGGTCTGGCCGGTGACCGCGGCTCGTTGGGTGACGGTCCGGACGGCCATTTCCACATAGGACGACAGCTGCCAGCGGCGGCCGGCGCGGTCGACGAACCCGGATATGCCGCGGTCCATGAACCGCTTCCACGCGGCTTGTGAGGCCTCGCGGCGGGTCTGTACACCGGTGACGGTGCGGGCGGTCGCCGCGGTGATGACGGCCCGGTAGGCGTCGAGGACGTTGCGGAGGATGTTGCGCGCCGGGATGCCGATGTCGGTGTGCACCGCGGCGGCCATCGCTTCGACCGCGGCGAACCCCGGCAGCTCGGCGCTCGCCGAGGTCGCTTCCTTGGCGAGCGCGGACTTCGGGAACCACTCCTTCGGCAGCTCGGCGAGCGCGGAGGTCCAGCCCGCCCGGTACGCCTGCGCGGCGGCGTCCCGGATGGCGGTCGAGCTGTCGGCCTGGAGACCGGCGATGACGGCCTGCGCGGATCGGCGCAGCGCCTGGACGGCGGCGAGCTTCTTGTCCGCCCACGCGGGCGCCTGCATGTCCGAGTCCATGTCGCCCGCCAGGTGCCCGGCGATGATCCGGACGAGGGCGGTTTCGGCCTCGCGGTAGATCGCGGCCACAGTGGCGGCGATGTCGTCGAGCTGCTCCGGGGGGACCGGCACGGTCGGCCCCCTCCCGCGCTACTCGGCCGGGCGGTCCTCCGGCGGGTCCTGCTCGCCGGGCGGTTTGCCCTCCGCGCCGGGTGGACGGATCTCGAACGGGTCCGCGGTGGTGGCGCCGGAGTCGTCGCGGATGCGCTTGACCTCCTCGTCCACCTGCTTCGGCTCCCATTCCGGGTGCAGCATCTCCACCTTGGTTTGGATGCTGACCGCTTCGGCGGCCTGGAGCAGCTGGAGCGTCCGCGCGAGCGCCTCCGGGTCGGTGGCCACGCCGTCGGGCCACTCGATTTGTGGCCGCTCGGGGGTGACGCCCGCGGTCTTGAACTGGGCGACGTCGACCGCCTGGAGCACCTCGACGATGTAGGCCAGCGCCGACCGCCAGTACAGGATCTTGTGCTCGCGGGTCAGGAAGCTGTCGCGGTCCTGGGAGACGACCTCGGTCGCGGTGACCGCCACGGTGCCCGCCAGGCCGAACGTGCCCAGCGAGTATCCGGCCCCGCGGACGACGCCGGTGGTGAGCTCCAGCGCGGTCCGCTGGTGTGCTTCCCACCGGATTTCGAACTGGTGCAACGTGATCTGCGCGCCCGCGGAGGCGTCCGGGAGCATCTTCAGCGTCGAGTAGATCTCCCGCTCGGCGTCGAACGTGGCGCCTTTGCCGGGGCCCTGTGAGTCCAGGTAGACCTCGGGGATGAACGCGCGGCCCTTGGCGAGCCGGACGTCCCGCATCCACGCGGACATGGTCTCGTCGAGCTGGTCGAGGTACGGCTCCTGGCCTGCGTAGTCCGAGCGGCCGAGGTGCGCGCCCGCGGGGATGTTGCGCCACACCTTGGCGGGCTTGATGTTCGGCACGTAGACCGCGGTGAGCCGGTCCGGCACGCCGGTGTCGACGACGTCGGCCAGGTCCTTGGTGTCGGGATGTGCGGTCAGGGGGCGGACCGTGCCGAGGTTGTCCTGGCTTCCCTCGTAGAGCCCGTGCAGCACGTACCCCGGCTCGTGCCGCTCGAGGTGCCGCCACACCTTCTGGCCGTCGTTGTAGAGCACACGCCAGAAGGTGACGGCCTTGAGCTTGCCGTACGTCCACTCGGGAACCGCGGCGTCGGCGTGGATGGTGTCGAGCCACGGCTTGGACTCGATGGCCCTGTCCCACACGACGCGCATGTAGACGCCGCCGAGCCCGGAGCAGACCTCGCCGCCCTCCAGCAGGGTCGCTTGGAAGGTCTCGTCGACGAGGTCGTTGAGCCGGTCCTGTGTGGCTGTCGAGCCGGAACGTGTGCCCGTACCCGCGGCGGCCTTGACCGAACTCGGGATGACGAACGCGGGCGACTCGGCGAACAGCAGCTTGGACGACTTCGTGGCGATGTCCCCGGCCAACGGGGCGTGCAGCTTGGCGCGCTTCTCGCCCTGCGGGGTCGGGGTGCCCCAGAACGTGCGAGCGGCCCAGCCGACGACGCCGCCGCGGTACTGCGAGGGCCGATTGGCGGGGTACTGGCCGTAGTCGTGCGCGCCGCCGTAGATGCGGGCGAGGTCGTCACCGCTGCCGCCGTACCAGGCGGACCAGACGTCGAGCGTGCCGGTGACCAGCTCCAGTTCCTTGGGCGGCCAGACGGTGTTCTTCGGGGGGAGCGGCACGGCTTACCCCCTCTACTCGACCTTGATCGTGCGGAACACGTCCGCGGGGTTGGGCTCATCCACGGTCACCTGCACCAGGGCGCCGACGGGGGCGCCCATCTCGCCGAGGGCGTCGAGCAGCGCGCGGGCGTAGTCGACGTGCTTCCATTCGCCATCGGGGTGGCGCTCCTCGATGGCGCCGAGGTAGGGCACGAGCAGCTCGGCGAGCTCGTCGCGGGTGGCGTACCTACGTCGCTGCGGCATCAGACCCGCTCCGGCCAGTGCCAGGTGCCGCCGCTGTAGGACTTCGCGGGGATCTCCACGCCCGCGTGGTCGTGGCCGGTGTCGCCCTCGTGCTGGACGACGTGCTCCTTGAAGAACAAGCCGGCAGGGTTGAGCACACAGAGATCCACGGTGACGAGCTCCGCCGAGACGAGAGGCGCCCCAGACCTGTCGGTGAGCTTCCACGCGTTGGGCTCGGAAGCTTCCTGGGCATCGTGCACGGCGGTGACGATCGCGGCGCGGCACTCGGAGGTGTACGCCTGCGAGCCGTCCGGTCGCACCGGCGTGCCGTGACTGACGTAGTGGACGATGCGGCCGACGCTCGGCGTCTGCGGGGTCATGCTGCTGCCTCCAGGTCGAGTAGGTTGCCCTGCCACAGGGCTTGGGTGGTCTTGATCGCGTACCGGCCTGCGTCGAGCGAGTGGTCGCCGAGCTTGATGACCTCGTCGCGGCCCTCGTCGGCGGCTTTCTGGTCCCAGGTGTAGCCGGGTGCTTCTTCGATCCAGCCTTCGCAGGACTCGTGCACCAGCAGCAGCCCGGCGGCCAGCAGGGACGCGATGAGGCGGATGCCGTCGATCACGCTGTTGTCGGCCCGGTACGGGGTGACGCCGTCGTTGTGGAGCTGCGCGATGAAGCTGGCCGCGCTCGGGTCGACGACCGTCCACTCCGGCACGATGCCGATGTCGACGAGCCACGCGCGGAGCCGCTGCGAGTACTGGGCGTCGGTGAGGGACCGCTGCTGCTTGCGGGAGTCCCAGCGCCATTCGTTGGTGAGGTAGAGGCGGCCGTCCGCGCCGAGGCCGAGCATGAGCGCGGCGAACGGGTTGGTGGTGCCGTAGTCCACGCCCAACGAGAGCCACCGGACGATCGCGGGCATCTGCTTGGACGTGACGACGTGGCGGGCGGGGTCCCACGTCTCGTAGACCGCGCCCTCGGCGGCGACCCACTGCCCGAGGATCATCCGCTTGTACCAGAGGCCGACGAACTGGCGGCGATACCTGTCCTTGATCTTCTCGGACAGCGAGGGGTTGTCGTCGAGGAGGAACTTCCAGATCTTCCAGTCCCCGTCGACGCGCCCGCCCGGTCGGGCCTCGTTGATGTAGTCCTTCTTGAGCCAGTGCCGCGGGTTGTCGGGGTTGGTGTTGCCGAACAGCTGGGCGCCGTCGACGGAGCAGCGGGCGATCAGCTGGTCGTTGAACGACCGGGGCATGAGGGACCACTCGTCGACGTAGCCGCCAGCGGCGGTCATGCCGCGGAGGCGGCCCTCGGCGCGTTCGTCGTTGAACGTCACGACCTCGACGGTGCGGCCGAGGATCTGCGCGGTGGGTGCGCCGCGGGTGTAGCTGGTGCTCTTGGCGACCGCGCGGCCGAACAGCGGGTGCTCGCGCAACGGGTTGAAGATGTTGCGCGTGGCCGTGTCGTAGGTCTTGGCGCACACAACCAGGTCGCCTTTTTTCGGCGCGCTGTTGACGAACTTCAACCAGCGGAGCAGGCCGGAGGCAGTCTTGCCGGAGCGGACGCTGCCCTCGGAGAGGTTGACGAACGCGTCGGAGTTGACCGCGTAGTCGATCTGCCGGTAGCTGAGCGGCAGTTTCCGGAGGTCGATGTGGTCGCGAAGGATGATCACGCGGTGCCTCCGGAGGGCTGCTCCGGCTGGTCCTGGTGGTACTGGTCCCAGGCGGCCGAGAGGCCTTCGAACAGCTCGTCGATCATCGACTTGGCCTCGTCGACGTCGGAGCCGCGGTCGTGGTCGTCCAGGCGGAGGCTGGCGTTGATGGCCGTGCTGACCGCGTTGACGATGTCCCGCTGGTCCTTCACTGGCGGGAGCGGCACCTGGCGCTCTGCGTAGGTGTTGTCCTTGCCACCAAAGGAAAAAATCGTCGTCGGCGCCCAGAGCTGCTCACGGAGCCGTGCGGCGTCCTCCAGGATGTCGAGCATCAGCTGGGCGCGGCGGGCCTTGGCGTCGAGCACCTTCGCCGCGGTGGCGGCCTTGGTCTTGGACCGGTCGAACGAGAGGCCGAGCTGGGCGCAGGCCTTCGTGATGGTCGCGGGGGACCGCTTCAGCGCCTTGGCGATGTCGTTGCGGCTGGCGCCCTGGGCGTGGAGCTCGGCGATGCGCTCGCGTTCGCGGGGGCTGAGGGGCTTGGGGTTGGTGGCCACGGCGACCACCCCCCGGCATGGTCAGCGATGACCAAGCCCGGAAGCGATGAGGCTCGGCGTGTCACCCAGTTCAGTGACGCTTTTGGTCGTGAGCCACGGCACGATGGTGGCATGTCTGTAGTAGTGAGCGTCCCCACCCCGAACAGT
>JBDSAJ010000850.1:0-8286 GCA_039922235.1 Umezawaea sp. | reverse complement strand
CCAGCGGAGCGCCCGCTCGCCGACGGCGAGGAGGAACAGCAGGCACGCCAAGCCGGGGATGGACAGCGCGAAGAGCATTCCCAACGGTCAGTCCTCCTGCTTGGCGAGCCACTGGCGGAACAGGGCCCTGCCGTCCGGCACCACGGGCCAACTCGGGTCGTCGATCCTGGCGCGCAACTCGTCCAGGTCCATCCACCAGCCCGCGGCGACCTCTTCCGGCTGGTGGACGAACGGGCCGTCGGTGCGGGTTTCGTAGACGTGGGCGATGTAGCGGATCGGCGGGTCCTCGAACCGGGAGACGAACGAGCGGGTCAGTTCGTTCCCGCGGACACCCAACTCCTCGGCCAGTTCCCGTTCCGCGCCCGTGTCGGGATCCTCGCCGTCGGCGAGCACGCCGCCCGCCCAGCAGTCGTAGAGGCCCGGGTAGACGTCCTTGGTGTCGGTGCGCTGGTGCACGTAGACGCGGCGGCCGTCGGGGGAGCGGACCAGGATCGTGGCGCACGCGTGCCACAGCCCGTCCGAGCGCATCCGCCCGCGCGGCACGCCGGGCAGCGGGCGGCCGTCGTCGTCGAAGACCGCGACCAGTTCCTGTGCCGGTGTCACCCGCTGTCCTCCCGTGGTCGTACACGTCATTGCTACCACGGGCCGACGCCCGGCGACGTCCCCGATTCCTACCGTCGTGACGCACACCGTCACGAGGAGGAGCTTTGCCCACAACGATCGGACTCGGCCTCGCCGAGTTCCGCCACCGCCCCGGCCGCGCGCTGCTGCCCGGTGTCGCCCTGGTCGTCGGGGTGGCGTGCCTGACCGCCTCGCTGGTGCTGACCGACGCGATCGTCGACTCCGCGGAGGCGGGCGCGCCGGTCGTGCCGTCGGCGGTGACGCTCCAGGTCGGCGTGGCCCACGACCCGACGCTCGACCTCGACAGCCGTCCGGTGCTCGACCAGGTCGCGGCGGACCGGATCGCGGCGGTGCCCGGTGTCGAGCGGGTGGTGCCGGTGCGGCGGATCCAGGCCGATCTGCTGCTGGACAACGGCCGCGCGGCCGTCCGGCGCGCGGCCGGTGACGTGGAGGTGGACCGCGACGGGCTGCGGCGCGTCCCGATCGGGGAAGGGCGTTCGCCCGCTTCCGACGGCGAGATCGCGGTCGACCGGGTCACCGCGGCGAAGCACGGTCTGACGCTGGGATCGACGGTGCGGGTCGCCGACGCACAGGGGAAGCCGCTCGACGTGGTGGTCCGGGGGATCACCAAGCGCGGTGCGGTGGCCGACGAACCCGCCATCGTGGTCGGGGAGGGGTTGGCGCTCAAACTCGACCAGAAGCCGACGGTGGCGGAGTTCCAGGTCGTCGGCGGCGACCAGGCGGCCGTCGCGGCGGCCGCGGGTTCCGGGCTGCAGGTGTCCGAAGTGCTCGACGAGAAGCGGGTGGACGGCTCCAGCGGTGACGGCGGGTCGCTGGCCGCGATCCTGATCCTGTTCGCGATCCTCGCGCTCGCCACGGCGTCGTTCGTCGCCGCGGCCACGTTCCGCGCCGTGTACCTCCAGCGCCAGCGCCAGACCGCGCTGCTGCGCTGCCTCGGCGCGAACCGCAAGCGGCTCGTGGTGGCGAACCTGGTCGAAGCGCTGTTCACCGGAGCGGTGGCCGGTGCCGTCGGCGCGATCGTCGGCGGACCCGTCGCGATGGCGCTGTCCAAGGTGTTCGACGCCACCGGGATCTCGGGGCTGTTCGGCACGGTCGCGCTGAACCCCTCACTGCTGCCCAGGTCCGGTTACGTGCTGCTCGGCGCGTCGGTGGCCGGGTTCCTCAGCGTGTTCGCCGCCTTCTGGCCGTCGCTGGCCGCGTCGCGGGTGTCGCCGCTGGCCGCGCTGCGCACGTCCGAGGGCGCGACGCCGGACAAGTCGGTGGCGCGTCGCCGGATGGTGTTCGGGATCGTCCTGGTCGTGGCGGCCGCGGGGATGGCGCTGGGGGCGCTCGCCATGAAGGCCACGGTCGCGGCGATGTTCCTGGTCCTGTTCTCCGCGATCTTCGGTGTCCTCGGGCTCTTCGGGGCGCTCGGGCCGGTCATCGTCCCAGGGCTCAGCATGGTGTTCGGCGGGCTCGCCGCGAGGGTCGGCGGCCCGCACTGGAAGCTCGCCGCGGCCGAGGTGCGCCGTGAACCGCAGCGGTCCTCGTCGGTCGCGATGCCGCTCGTGCTGGCCGCCGCGATGGTCACGTTCTTCGCGGTCACCGTCGGCACGGCCCGCGAAATGGAGTCGACGCTCTCCAACAGCCCCAAGGCGGACGTGGTCGTGTCGGACGTCGGCGAACGGCCCCTGCCGGGTGACGTGGAGCGGGTGACCGACCGGCCGGAGGTGGCCGGACAGGCCGTCCTGCACCGCGCCGAGGGCAAGCGGGCGGACGGGACCGAGTACACGGCCGTCGGCGCCGATCCGAAGCAGCTCGCGGCGTGGCTGAACGGTGAGAACGGCGGTGCCACGGGGATCGCGGACATCCGTGAGGGCACCGCTCTGGTTCCCGACTGGAGCCTGCGGGAGTGGGACACCTCGGTCGGGCAGCAGGTGACGCTGGAAGGCCTCGCGGGCGGATCGCGCACGTTCACCGTCGTGGGCACCATCCCCGGCAGCTACATCGGCTACGCGGGGATCGTGGTGGCCGACCCGACCATCGGCCCCGCCTCCAGCGTGGTCGTGGCGCTCAAGCCGGGCGCCGACGCGGACGCCTACCAGCAGGCCGTGCGGGCAGGCCTGGCGAACGCGCCGACGGTCGAGGCGGAGACCGCGGTCGGCGAGGCGGCGCAGGACCAGCGCTACCTCGACCTGGCGATCGTGATGCTGATGGTGCTGCTGGGCCTGTCCGTGGCCGTGGCGGTCACCGGCATCGGCACCACGCTCACCATCTCGGTGCAGGAACGGCGCAAGGAACTGGCGCTGCGGAGGGCCCTCGGTGTCACGAAGAGCGGGCTGCAGCACGGGATCGTGGCCGAAGCGGTGCTGCTGTCACTGGTCGGCGTGCTGGGCGGCGGCCTGGTCGGACTGCTCTACGCACAGCTGACGATCATGTCCGCCGGGGTGACGACGTTCCCCAGCGCGGACTGGGGCTCGCTGGCGGCGGGCGGCCTCACCGTGGTGGTGCTCGCCGTGCTCTCGGCCTTCGGCCCGGCCCGCGGCGCGTTGAAGATCCGGCCCGCGGCGGGCCTCGCGTCGGGGTGACGTTCGCTGGACGGCCGTCGAGGTTCACGTGGACCTCGACGGCCGTCCGCTGTTTCAGCTGACCGGAGGGCGACCGCTACGCGTACAGCCAGTCCAGCTCGGTGTAGTCGTCGTCGGCCCGCAGGGCGAACATCCGGTCGCGCACGGCCACCAGCAGCGGATCGGCCGTGTGCCACAGGTCGCCCCACGGCCGCGCCGACGTCTGGCAGCGCACGGCCTTGGGCAGCCGGGCCCGCTGGTAGGCCTCCAGGTCGGGCAGGGTCCGACCCAGTGCGACCGCGTCCTCCAACGCCTGGCAGGCGCCCTGCCCGAGGTACTGGAGCATCGGGTGGGCGGCGTCGCCGAGCAGGGCCAGCCGCCCGGTCACCCAGGTCTCCAGCGGCTCGCGGTCGTGCATCACCCAGAACCGGTCCCGCCCCACCAGCGCCACGGCCTCCCGCACCGGTGCGCAGGTCCCGGCGAACGCGGCGGCCAGCTCGTCCGCGCCACCCCACTCGGCCTCGCCCGCGCGGAAGCGGGGACTGCGGAACACCGCGACCTGGTTGACCAGCGCGCCCGCCCGGACCGGGTAGCGCACCAGGTGCAGGCCAGGCCCGATCCACAGCACCACGTCGTCCGACTCGTCCTCGTCGCGCGGCGCGGTGCCCCGGTAGGCGGCGTACCCGCTGCACACCGGCTCGTCGTCGCTCAAGTGCCGCCGCAGCCCCGACCGGAGTCCGTCGGCGGCGAGCAGGGTGCCTGCCCGGTAGGTCGTGCCGTCGGCGCACACCACGTCCGCGCCGTCGGCCCGCACGTCGGACGAGACGACGGTCCGGCCGGGCTCCAGCGCGATCAGGTCACTGGCCTCGCAGTGCTCCACCAGTACGTCCAGCAGGTCACCGCGGTGCATCACGAGGTAGGGGTAGCCGAACCGGTCGCGGAAGGCCGGACCGAGGTCCAGCCTGGTCAGCTCACGGCCGCTCACCGCGTCCCGGAGCACCCCGGCACCCGGTCGGACGGCCAGCGGTAGGACGTCGTCCAGCACCCCCAACGCGTCCAGCGCCCGGCAGGCGTTGGGGCCGAGCTGCAGACCCGCGCCGATCTCGCCGAACTCCGCGGCCTGCTCGACGACGTGCGCGGGCAGGCCGCGCCGGGCAGCGGACAGGGCGGTGGCGAGCCCGCCGATACCGCCTCCGACGACGAGCAGCGGCACTTCGACGTGGCTCAACGCGCGTCCTCCAGTCTGTGGCGGACGCAGACTATTGGGAACGCCGGATAGCCCCGAGCAGGGGCGGACGCCGTAGGCTGGGCCCATGAGGCGGATCATGGGAACCGAAGTCGAGTACGGCATCTCGGTGCCGGGGGATGCGACGGCGAACCCGGTGCTGACCTCGACACAAGTGGTGCTGGCCTACGCGGCGGCTGCCGACATCCCGCGCGCCCGGCGGGCCCGGTGGGACTACGAGGTGGAATCACCGCTGCGCGACGCGCGCGGGTTCGACCTCGGGGTGCCGGGCAACCACCCGATCGACACCGACGTCGAGGACCTCGGCGCGGCCAACGTCATCCTCACCAACGGCGCCCGGCTCTACGTCGACCACGCGCACCCCGAGTACTCCGCACCCGAGGTCACGAACGCGCGCGACGCGGTGATCTGGGACAAGGCGGGCGAGCGGATCATGGAGCAGGCGGCGATCAAGGCCGCCAGCGTCCCCGGCCAGCCCCGGCTCCAGCTCTACAAGAACAACGTCGACGGCAAGGGCGCCAGCTACGGCACCCACGAGAACTACCTGATGGCCCGCAGCACGCCGTTCACCGCGGTCATCGCCGGGCTCACCCCGTTCTTCGCGTCGCGGCAGGTCATCACCGGTTCCGGCCGGGTCGGCATCGGGCCGACCGGCGACGAGGAGGGCTTCCAGCTCTCGCAGCGGTCGGACTACATCGAGGTCGAGGTCGGCCTGGAGACGACGCTCAAGCGCGGCATCATCAACACCCGCGACGAGCCGCACGCCGACGCGGACAAGTACCGCAGGCTGCACTGCATCATCGGCGACGCGAACCTGGCCGAGTACTCCACGTTCCTCAAGGTCGGCACCACCTCGGTCGTGCTGGACATGATCGAGGCGGGCAGGCGCTTCGACGACCTGCGGCTGCTCGACCCGGTCCGCGCGGTGCACCAGATCAGCCACGACCCGACCCTCAAGGTCAAGGTCGAGCTGACCGGCGGCCGCAAGCTGACCGGCCTGGAGATCCAGTACGCGTACCACGAGCGCGCGGTGAAGTTCGTCGAGGAGGACGGCGCGGGCGACCACGCCGCCGACCGCGACGTGCTGCGGATCTGGGGCGAGGTGCTCGACGCCCTGTCCCGCGACCCGCAGGAGTGCGCGGACCGGCTCGACTGGGTCGCGAAGCTGCGGCTGCTGGAGGGCTACCGGTCCCGCGACAACCTGACCTGGGGAGCGCCCCGGCTCAAGCTCGTCGACCTCCAGTACTCCGACGTGCGGCTGGACAAGGGCCTCTACAACCGGCTGGTCGCGCGCGGCTCGATGAAGCGCCTGGTCAGCGAGGACGAGGTGCTCGCGGCCATCAAGTCGCCGCCCGAGGACACCCGCGCGTACTTCCGCGGCCGGTGCCTGGAGCGGTACCCGCAGTCCGTCGCCGCCGCATCGTGGGATTCGGTGATCTTCGACCTCGGTCGGGAATCACTCGTCCGGATTCCCACCCTGGAACCCCTCCGAGGGACGAAAGCCCACGTCGGAGCCCTCCTGGAGGCAGCGGAGACGGCCGAGCAACTGGTGGACGCCCTCACTCGGGGCTGATCATCAACCCGTGTGGCAGGCACTAATTGTCGGTGCTGCTGGGTAATGTTGGCGATGACCCCTTCACTCGGGTCGACGCGGGAGGCTGAGATGGCACAGGAACAGGTTCAGCGCCAAGGCGGCGGTGACGGAGACGACGGCGGCGACGGCGCGGCCGCCGCCGGTCAGGAACGACGCGAGAAGCTCGGCGAAGACGTCGACGCGATCCTGGACGAGATCGACGACGTTCTGGAAGAGAACGCCGAGGACTTCGTGCGGGCCTACGTGCAAAAGGGCGGCGAGTAGGCGGTACCGACCGCCTACCAGCCGACTCGGGGACAGGAGACGAAGCCACACATGGAAAACAGCTCGTCCGGGCGGTACCCGTCCGCGTCGCTGCCCCCGGCGTACTTCACGCCGGGGTCATCGTCGTTCACCGACTTCCTGCGCGCTCAGGCGCCCGAGTTGCTGCCTTCCGGGCGGAAGTTCCCCGAGGGCAGCCACGTCCAGGCCCCGCACGGGACCACGATCGTCGCCGTCACCTTCAAGGGTGGTGTGCTGATCGCCGGCGACCGGCGGGCGACGATGGGCAACGTGATCGCCCAGCGCGACATGAAGAAGGTGTTCGTCACCGACGACTACTCCGCCGTCGGCATCGCGGGCACCGCGGGCATCGCGATCGAGATCGTGCGCCTGTTCGCGGTCGACCTCCGCCACTACGAGAAGATCGAGGGCGTCTCGCTCTCCCTCGACGGCAAGGCCAACCGCCTGTCCGCGATGATCAGGGGCAACCTGGACGCCGCGATGGCAGGTCTCGCCGTCGTGCCCCTGTTCGCCGGGTTCGACACCGAGGCTCCCGACCCCGACCGCGCGGGCCGGATCGTGTCCTACGACGTCACCGGTGGGCGCTACGAGGAGAACCAGGGCTACCAGGCCGTCGGCTCCGGCTCGCTGTTCGCCAAGTCGGCGCTGAAGAAGCTCTACGACCCGAACGCGGACGCGGACGGTGCCGCCCGTGCCGCCGTCGAGTCGCTGTACGACGCGGCGGACGACGACACGGCCACCGGCGGTCCGGACACCGTGCGGCGCATCTACCCGGTGATCGTCACGATCACCGCGGCCGAGGGTGCCGTCCAGTTGTCCGACGAGCAGACGGCCGTGGTAGCCGAGGCCGTCGTCGAAGGCCGCCGGGTCTAGCCGTGTTCACCACCATCCGCCGAGGTCAGGAGCCGCGCCCGTGACGATGCCGTTGTACGCCTCCCCCGAGCAGATCCTGCGCGACCGCTCGGAGTACGCCAGGAAGGGTATTGCCAGGGGCCGCAGCGTCGTCGTGCTCAGGTACGCCGACGGAATCCTCTTCGTCGCCGAGAACCCGTCGAGCACGCTGCACAAGGTCTCCGAGATCTACGACCGCATCGGCTTCGCGGCCGTCGGCCGGTACAGCGAGTTCGAGAACCTCCGGCAGGCGGGCATCCGGTTCGCCGACATCCGCGGGTACCAGAACGACCCGCGCGACGTCACCGGCCGTTCGCTCGCCAACGTCTACGCCCAGACGCTCGGGTCGATCTTCACCGAGCAGATCAAGCCTCTTGAGGTGGAGATCTGCGTCGCGGAGGTCGGGCACCTGCCCGAGCAGGACACGATGTACCGGCTCACCTACGACGGCTCGATCGTCGACGAGCCGCAGTACGTCGTCATGGGTGGGCAGGCCGAAGCCACCACCACCGCCCTGAAGGACCTGTTCAGCGACGGGTTGTCGTTGGCGGATGCCGTCGGGGTGGCGGTTCGCGGTTTGTCGGCCGGGTCCACGTCCACCGGCAACGGCAAGCCGGACTTGCTGGACCGCGGGAAGCTCGAAGTGGCGGTCCTGGAACGGGACCGGCCCCGTCGGGCGTTCCGGCGGATCATCGGGGCGGCTTTGGACGCGATGCTGCCTGGGGAGCCTTCCGAGGAGGAGCCTCCCGCGGACGAACCGGCGGCGAAGTCCGCCAAGGACGTGAACCTGCCGCCGAACGACGACAAGGCCTAGATTCGCTCTACGTGCGGGGCACCTCGGATCGTCGGAGGTGCCCCGCACTGCTTTCATCGTGCGGCGATCCCTTGATCGCACAATGCGGTCACATCTTTTTCGTCCTGCGAAGTCGGCGCAGATCAACTACTGTGAACCAGATCAGTCCTGTGAACGGCACGGTGTAGAACAAGAGGCCGCCGACCGAATTTGCGATCGTGTGGTTCGGCCAACCGTCGGTTGCGGTCAGTGTGATTGCTACCAGTGATCCTATCCCAAATGATAGGGTGAA
>JBDSAJ010000849.1:0-4978 GCA_039922235.1 Umezawaea sp. | reverse complement strand
ACCTGCTGCTGGTCAGCCGCCGCGGCGGCGGGGACGACCTGGTCGCCGAGCTGACCGGGCACGGCGCACAGGTGCGCGTGGCCGCCTGCGACGTGAGTGATCGGGACGCGCTCGCCGACCTGCTGGCGCGGCACGAGGTGACCGCGGTGGTGCACACCGCCGGGGTGCTGGACGACGGTGTCATCGGGTCGCTCACCCCGGAGCGGCTGGCCGCGGTGCTGCGACCCAAGGTCGACGCCGCCTGGAACCTCCACGAGCTGACCTCGGACCTGTCCGCGTTCGTGCTGTTCTCCTCGGCCGCGGGCACGTTCGGCACCGCCGGCCAGGGCAACTACGCCGCAGGCAATGCCTTCCTGGACGCGCTGGCCCGGCATCGGCGCGCGGCGGGGCTGCCCGCCGTGTCGATGGCCTGGGGCGCTTGGGCCGGGACGGGGATGCTTTCCCAAAGGGAGACCAACACCGAGGCCGACGCCGAGCGCATGGCGCGCTCGGGCCTGCCGCCGCTGACACCCGAGCGTGGAGTGGAGCTGTTCGACGCCGCGCTGGCCTGCGACCAGCCCGTCGTGCTGCCGATTCGCCTCGACCTGCCGTCGTTGCGTGCACAGGGCGGGGTTCCCGCACTGCTGCGCGGTCTCATCCGCACCCGGTCGCGCCGGTCCGCCGTCGGGTCGCAGACCGCCGACACCCTCACCCGCTCGCTGGCCGGGCTGGGCGAGGACGAACGCCGGGACGTCCTCCTCGATCTCATCCGCAGCCAGGTGGCCGTCGTGCTCGGGCACGCCGACGGGAGCCGGATCGAGCCGACCCGGCAGTTCCAGGACCTCGGCTTCGACTCGCTGACCGCCGTCGAGCTGCGGAACCGGCTGACCACCGCGACCGGCCTCCGGCTGCCCGCCACCATGGTCTTCGACTACCCGACCCCGGACGCGCTCGCGGGCCACCTGCTCGGTGAGCTGCTCGACTCGGACGCCGCGACGCCGGTGCGGACGGCCGCGGTTCAGGCGTCGTCGGACGACCCGATCGTGATCGTGGGCATGGGCTGCCGGTATCCGGGCGGGATCGGTTCGCCCGAGGACCTGTGGCGCCTGGTCGCCGAGGGCGGGGACGCGATCTCGGGGTTCCCGGTGAACCGCGGCTGGGACCTGGAACGGCTCTACCACCCCGATCCCGACCACCCCGGCACCTCGTACACGCGGTCGGGCGGCTTCCTGCACGACGCGGGCGAGTTCGACCCCGGCTTCTTCGGGATGTCCCCCCGCGAAGCGCTCGCCACCGACTCGCAGCAGCGGCTGCTGCTGGAGACCACCTGGGAGGCCGTCGAGAACGCCGGGATCGACCCGGTGTCGTTGCGCGGCAGCCAGACCGGCGTGTTCGCCGGGGTGATGTACAGCGACTACGGCGCCCGGCTGGGCGGCGACTTCGAGGGCATGCAGGGCAGCGGGACGTCACCGAGCATCGTGTCCGGTCGGGTGTCCTACACGCTCGGGCTGGAAGGTCCGGCCGTCACCGTCGACACCGCGTGCTCGTCGTCGCTGGTGGCGATGCACTGGGCGATGCAGGCCCTGCGCGCGGGGGAGTGCTCGCTCGCCCTCGCGGGCGGCGTGACCGTCATGTCCACCCCGGTCGCCCTCATCGAGTTCTCCCGCCAGCGCGGTCTGGCGCCCGACGGGCGGTCGAAGGCGTTCGCCGACGCGGCGGACGGCGTGAGCTGGTCCGAGGGCGTCGGCGTCGTCGTGCTGGAGCGGCTCTCGGACGCGCGGCGCAACGGCCACCAGGTCCTCGCGGTGGTGCGCGGCAGCGCGGTCAACCAGGACGGCGCCTCCAACGGGCTGATGGCGCCCAACGGTCCGGCGCAGCAGCGGGTGATCCGCCAGGCACTGGCGGTCGCCGGGCTGGCCGCGGCCGATGTGGACGTGGTGGAGGCGCACGGCACGGGCACCACGCTGGGCGACCCGATCGAGGCGCAGGCCCTCCTGGCGACCTACGGCCAGGACCGGGAACACCCGCTGCTGCTGGGTTCCGTCAAGTCGAACATCGGCCACACCCAGGCGGCGGCTGGTGTCGCGGGCGTGATCAAGATGATCATGGCGATGCGGCACGGCGTGCTGCCGAAGACCCTGCACGTGGACGCGCCGTCGTCGCACGTCGACTGGACCTCGGGCGCGGTCGACCTGCTGACCGAGCAGGTCGCGTGGCCGCGCGGGACGGGACCGCGGCGAGCGGGCGTGTCCTCCTTCGGCATCAGCGGCACCAACGCGCACGTGATCATCGAACAGCCCCCGTCGAGCGCCGTCCGACCGGGCGACCGGGCGACCGGGCTCGTGCCGTGGGTGCTGTCCGGCAAGTCGCGCGCCGCCGTGCAGGCTCAGGCCGCCCGGCTTAGGTCCTATGTGGACTCACATCCCGATGTCGACGTGGCCGACATCGCGTTCTCCCTGGCCACCACCAGGTCCGCGTTCGACCAGCGCGCGGCGGTGGTGGTGGGCGAGCGGTCCGCCGCGCTGCGGTCGCTCGACGCGCTGGCCTCCGGGCGATCGGACGCGGGGGCCGTCGACGGCGAAGCCGGCTCCGGCCGGTTGGCGCTCCTGTTCGCCGGTCAGGGTTCGCAGCGCGTGGGCATGGGCCGGGAGCTGCACGCCCGCTTCCCGGTGTTCGCCGAGCGGCTGGACGCCGTGCTGGCACTGCTGGACCCCGCCGTGCGGGAAGTCATGTGGGGCGAAGACCAGTCCGTGCTCGACCGGACCGGTTTCGCCCAGCCCGCCCTGTTCGCGGTCGAGGTCGCGCTGTTCGCACTCGTCCGGTCGTGGGGCGTGAAGGTGCACTCCCTGGCAGGCCACTCCATCGGCGAGATCGCTGCGGCCCACGCCGCGGGCGTCCTGTCGCTGGAGGACGCGTGCACGCTGGTGTCGGCGCGTGCGGCGCTTATGCAGGCACTGCCGCCCGGCGGCGCGATGGTCGCGCTCCAGGCCGCCGAGGCCGAGGTGCTGCCGCTGCTGCCGCCCGGCGTGTCGATCGCGGCGGTGAACGGCCCCTCGTCGGTGGTCATCGCCGGTGACGAGGACGCCGTGCTCGACCTCGCCGAACGCTGGAAGTCAAAGCGGCTCAAGGTGTCGCACGCGTTCCACTCGCCGCTGATGGACCCGGTGCTCGACGAGTTCCGCGCCGTGGTGGGAGGACTGGCCTTCCACACCCCGAAGATCCCGGTCGTCACGTCCGGGGACGTGACCTCGCCGGAGTACTGGGTGCGGCACGTGCGGGACGCGGTCCGCTTCGACGACGCCGTCAACAGCCTGCGGGACGCGGGCGTCACCGCGTTCCTGGAGATCGGCCCGGACGGCGCGCTGTCGGCACTGGTCGAGGACGCGATCCCGGTGCTGCGCAAGGACCGCGGCGAGTTGGCGTCCACCGTGGCGACGCTGGCGCGCCTGCACACGGCCGGTGTCGCGGTGGACTGGTCCGCCTACTTCGCGGGCGACGACGTGCGCCGGGTCGACCTGCCCACCTACGCCTTCCAGCACGTCCACTACTGGCCGGTGTCCGCCGAGGCACCCGCCACCACCGCGGACCCGTCCGACGAGAGGCTGTGGGCGGCGATCGAGCGCGGCGACGCGGCCGAACTCGCCTCGCTGCTGCGCCTCGGCGAGCAGCAGCAGTCCTCGCTCGACACCCTGCTGCCCGCGCTGTCGTCCTGGCGGCAGGACAACCAGCGGAAGTCACTGCTGGACACCTGGCGCTACCAGGTCCGGTGGACGCCGCTGCGGACGCGGACGACACCGGTCTTCGACGGGGCCTGGCTGGTGCTCACCGCGGGCGACGACGCCCTCGCCGGTCGGCTGTGCGACGAGTTGGCGGCCCACGGCGCCACCGCGCACCACGTCCACCTGGACCCGTCGTGCGCCGACCCGGCCGAGCTCGCCGAGCGCTTGGCGGACATCGGGGAGTTCGTGGGCGCGGTGTCGCTGGTGGCGCTGGACGAGTCCCCGTCCGCCGCGCACCCCGTGGTCACCAACGGCCTCGCCCTCACCACCGCGCTGGTGCGCGTACTCGACGTTCCACTGTGGACAATCACCCGCGGTGCGGTCGGCGTTGACGCCGCCGAGCCCGTGCGGTCCCCGGCGCAAGCAGCGGTGTGGGGCTTCGGGCGGAGCGCGGCACTGGAGTACCCCCGCCGCTGGGCGGGACTGGTCGACGTCGAGGACGGGTTCGACCCGCGGCTGCTGACCGTGCTCGCCGGACTGGACGGCGAGGACCAGGTCGCGGTCCGCGCGTCCGGGCTGGTCGGCCGCAGGCTGGTCCGCCGCTCGGTGGACGCCCCGGTAGGCGGGTTCACCGCGCGGGACACCGTGCTGGTGACCGGCGGCACCGGCGGACTGGGAGCCTCGGTGGCCCGCTGGCTCGCCCGCAGCGGCGCGCGGCACCTGGTGCTGACCAGCCGCCGCGGCCCGGCCGCGCCCGGCGCGGCCGAGCTGAGCGCGGAACTGGCGGAACTCGGCGCACAGGCCGAGATCGTCGCCTGCGACGTCGCCGACCGCGACGAACTGGCCGCGCTCCTCGCGGGCATCCCCGAGGAGCGCCCGCTGAGCGGTGTCGTGCACACCGCGGGCATCGGCCAGTCGACGCCGCTGGAGCTGATGGGGCCGGACGAGTTCGCCGAGGTCATGTCGGCGAAGGTGGCGGGCGCGGTCAACCTCGACGCGCTGCTCGGTGACCGCGAGCTGGACCTGTTCGTGCTGTTCGGGTCGATCGCCGGGGTGTGGGGGAGTGGCGGCCAGAGCGCCTACTGCGCGGCCAACGCGTTCCTCGACGCGCTGGCCCAGCAGCGGCGGGGCCGCGGCCTGGTGGCGACGTCCGTGGCCTGGGGGCCGTGGGGCGAGGTCGGGATGGCCACGCACGACGCGGTGTCGGACGACCTGATCCGCCGCGGCCTGAAGTTCCTGCCGCCCGAGGTGGCCATCGCCGAACTCCAGCGCGCCGTGGT
>JBDSAJ010000848.1:0-4385 GCA_039922235.1 Umezawaea sp. | reverse complement strand
GCCTTGACGAACGCCCGCACCGCGCGCCAGCCGTTCTTGATCGGGTCGGTCCGTCCGGAGTGGACGACCAGCCGGTGCTCGCCCGCCCACTCCTCGATGCCGTCGGGCAGCGTGGACCGCCTGCGGTGCAGCGTTTCCGGGCTGTAGCCGAGCACCTGCGTGCGCACCTGGCACGTCCGGCCGCGCCACGTGACCGTGCTCGCCTCGCGGTCCACGACGGCGTCCGGGAACAGGTCTTCCACACAGGCCAGGAAGTTGCGGGACCAGCGGTCGGCGAAGAACCCGATCACGTCGGAGGCCAGCATCCCCTCGACGATCCCGGTGCGCATCGGCTTGGGCAGGATGCGCCAGTAGTCCGCCGAGGGCCACGGGATGTGCACGAAGTGCAGGATCGGCGCGTCCGGCCGTTCCGCCCTGATCCGCGCGGGCACGCGGACCAACTGGTAGTCGTGCACGAGGTACACCGGGTCGGCCACGTGGGCGGACCTGGCCAGCAGCTCGCGCGCGTAGTCCCCGGTGAACTCGTCGAACGCCTGCCAGGCCTGGCGGGTCTCCTCGCCGAAGGTCGGCGTCGTCCACCTGTCCCAGCCGTAGTTGTTGCCCGCCCACATCAGCTCGGCGGTCAGGAAGTCCTGCACCACGCGGAAGGTGTCGCGGTCGTGCCGCAGCGGGTGGACGGTGATCTCGCGGCCGGACGGGAGTTCGGTGACGATGCCGTCGGGGTTCTGCTCGGAGGCCAGGTGGTCGTCGTCGGTGTCGGCGCTGACGATCCACGACACGTCCAGGTAGCCCGCCTGCTCGGCGACCACGTTGCCGGTGCCGCCGGGAGCGAGCCAGGCCTTGAGCAGACCGGTGTCCGGGTCGGGTGCGTAGGTGACGACAGCTCGTTTGCTGGCCAGGAACAGGTGCTTGCTCATCGGTCCTCCATCGTCGACAGGGCCAGCGCTCCCGCGTCCACCCCCCTGGCCGCGACAGCGGCCAGCTCAGGTAGTTCGTGCGCCCTGGTGCTGTGCAGGCAGGCGTTGACCGGGCGGCTCGCGTAGTGCCCGTCGGCCCGTGGCTGGGCTCGCACCAGGGCCGGGTCGGCGCCGATCGCGGACGCGATCCTCCGGGCCCACGCGTACCTGGTCAGCCGTTCCGGGCCGCCGAGGTGCAGCAGCCCGGTGCGGCCCGCGAGCAGCAGCGCGGCGGTCCACGCGGCCACGTCGTCGACCAGCACCGGGGTGTTCCAGTGGTCGTCGGGCACGTCCACGCCGCTGCCGTCGCCCAGCGCGCGGACGCACGTGGTGAAGAAGTTCGGCCGGATGCCGTCGGGGTCCCAGCCGTAGACCAGGCTCACCCGCAGTGCCAGCGCGGACCCGGTGTCGAGCAGCGTCCGCTCGGCCACCAGCTTCGCCTTCCCGTAGGCGTTCGCAGGCGACACGGGATCGGTTTCGGCACTGCTGGGACGGGTGCCGTCGAACACGTTGTCGGTCGAGATCAGCAGCACCGGACGGCCGTCCGCGGCGGCCGCGATGGTGGCCGCTCCCCCGGCGTGCGCGGCCTCGGTCTCGGCCGGGTTCCGCTCGCACCAGGTGATGTCCGACGGGCCGTGCACGACGACCAGCGCGTCCGCGTCGCGCACGACTTCGCGGCAGGCCGCGGGATCGCGCACGTCCAGCTCCCGCCACGGCAGGCCGCGCGCGGAGGCCGTGTTCGGCGGGCGCCGCGACGCGACCACCGGCTCCACGTCGAGCGCCCGCAGCCGAGCGCCGATCGCGGCTCCGAGGAACCCGCTGCCGACGACCAGCGCCCTCACCTGGCGACTCCTTCCGGTTCCGGGAGGCGCAGCAGCGCGGCGGCCACCGCGACCAGCACGCCACCCGCCGCGACCACGGCGAACGCGGTCGGCAGGCCCCAGCCCGCGGCCATCAGGCCTACCAGCGGCGGGCTGCCGAGGAAGCCGAGGTAGGAGATCGTGGTGACGGTGGTGATCGCCGCTGGCCGGTGCTCGTCGTCGGTCGCCCTGCCCGCCATGCCCATCAGCGTCGGCACCGCGGGCGCGAGCCCGATGCCCGCCAGCGCGAACCCGGCCAGCGCGAACCCGGCGGGCAGCCCGACGGGCCCGGTGATCACGGCCAGCACCAGGCCGACCGCGCCGAGGACGCTGCCGAACACCACCACCGTGAAGCCGGAGAAGCGTTCCCCCCGCCACTGGACGAGCATCCGCCCGCCCGCCAGGCCGATCATGTACGCGGCGGGTGCGGTGCTGCCGAGCAGCGGACCCGCGCCGAGGTCCTGTTCCAGGTGGAGGGCACCCCACTGCTCGACGGCGTTCTCCATGAACAGCACGACCGCCGAGACCAGGCCGAACGCGATCAGCAGCGGGGTCACCGACCGCGCCCGACCGGGAGAGTCCGAAGTGGACGGTGAACGCCAACCGGACCGGTCGATGGCGAGGAATGCGCTCACCAGCACGAACGCGGCGATGACCAGCAGCACCTCCCGCGAGGACGCGCCTGCCTGCCGCGCGAGGCCGACCGACGGCGCGGCGACGACCATCGCCAGCGGGGTCGCGGCGTGCACCTTGTTGAACAGCCTGGCACCGTCCCGCGCCTCGTGCGCGGCGGTGGTCGCGTTGAGCGCGACCTCGATGGCGCCGGACGTCGCGCCGACCAGGACGAGGGCGACCGCGAAAGCCATCGGCGAGTACGTCCAGCCGGGCAGCGCGCACGCCACCGCGAAGGCCGAAAGTACAAGCGGCAGTGCCCTTTCGCGCAATCGAGACACGAGTTTTCCGGTGATGACCATGGCGGGCAGCGCCCCGAACGGGATGCCGAACAGCGCCAGTCCGAACTCCGCGTTGGTCGCGCCGATCTGGTCCTTGACCTCGGGCAGCAGCCCCGCCCATCCGCCCCAGAACAGTCCCCAACTCGTGGCGGCGAAGATCAACCCACTGGTGTTCGGACGGGTTGGCGGCGAACTAGCCA
Source organism: Umezawaea sp. (assembly GCA_039922235.1). GTDB lineage: Bacteria > Actinomycetota > Actinomycetes > Mycobacteriales > Pseudonocardiaceae > Umezawaea. Next base: position 1,416 of record JBDSAJ010000848.1, on the reverse strand, counting down.
ACACTGTCTCCCCTCCCTGATTGGGTTACGTTGGGTTTCAGTGATGTGAACCCAACGTAACCCCGAGACGGACGAGCTGCCAATCGGCGCCTGTCGGGTGATACCCGAAAGGAGACAGATGGACAGTCGCGACTACTTGGTGACAGACCGGATTCCGTTGCCAGACGGCCCTTCCACCGTGCGCGTCGACGTGACCCGCCAGGACCAGTACCGGATCGACGTGGTTCCCGACGTCGACTCCGCGATCACCGCGCTGCTGGCCGAACTCGACGGCCGACGAGCCGTCGTGATCACCGACCACGTCGTCGCCGAGCTGCACGCGGGCCCGATCGTGGACGCGCTGCGCGAACAGGACCAGCTGCTCGGCACGACCTCGGTGCCCAGCGGGGAGAAGAGCAAGACCGCCACCACGGCGTTCGAGCTGATGGACTGGTTGGCACAGGTCGGTTTCGCCCGACGCGATGTGGTGATCGCACTGGGTGGTGGCGTCATCGTGGACACCGTCGGTTGGGTGGCAAGCGCTTACATGCGCGGGGTGCCGTACGTGAACATGCCGACCACGCTGCTGGCGCAGGTCGACGCGGGCATCGGCGGCAAGGTCGCGGTCGACCACAGCCAGGCGAAGAACCTGGTCGGCGCGTTCTACCAGCCGCGCGCGGTCATCTCCTGCCTGGAGTACCTGCGGACGCTGGACCGCAGGCAGGCGAGGGCCGGGCTCGCCGAGGTGGTGAAGAAGGCGGTGATCGCCTCGCCCGCCCTGTTCGAGCACATCGAGGACCACGTCGAGGACCTGGTCGAGTGCCGGTCGCCCGCGGTCGACGTGCTGGTGCACTCAGCCAGTGCGATCAAGACCGAACTGGTCGGCCGCGACCCGTACGAGGCGGACCTGCGCAGGCCGCTGAACTTCGGGCACACCACCGGCCACGCCGTGGAGACCGTGACGGACTACGGCCCGGTGCTGCACGGCGAGGCGGTCGCGTTCGGCATGGCGGTCGCCGTCGACATCGCCCGTGCGCGCGGGGTCGTCGACCCGGCGACCGCGGACCGGGTGATCGCGCTGATCAGACGGTTGGGGCTGCCGGTGTCGCTGGCGGACCTCGGCGTCGAGGTCGACGTGGACGACGTGCTGGAGGCGCTGGGGAAGATCCGCCAGATCCGCGACGGCAGCCTGCGGTTCGTGCTGCCGGTGGAGCTGGGCACCACGGCGATCGTGGAGGACGTCACGTCCGCCGAGGTGCGGGAGGCGCTGACGAGGGAGCGGCCGTGAGTCCACTGTGGACAATCGATGCCGGGGGCACCGGCACGGTGGTCACCGGTCCTGGCGGTCGACGCCGCTACGGGTCGGTCAACCCGGCGTCGGCCGGCGCGGAGGCGGACGCCGTGCTGCGGACCGCGTTCACCGACCTGGCCACCTCG
>JBDSAJ010000847.1:0-4326 GCA_039922235.1 Umezawaea sp. | reverse complement strand
ACATCGGCAAGATCGGCCTGGTGCTGTTCCTCGTGGGCGTGGCCCACGAACTGCGGCGCGGTGGCGGGGGATTGGGATTCCGCTCCCTCGGCTGGGTCACGTTCGGGTCGTTCATCCCCGCACTCGGCACCGGCCTGCTCCTCGCGGGCTGGGTGCTGTGGTCCGGCGACGAGGTGCTGCGCGGCACCGCGCCCACCCCCTCGCTCGTGCTCATGATCGCCGTCGCGCTCGGCGTGACCGCGGTCCCGGTGCTGGCCCGAATCCTGGAAGACCGGGGCATGGCGGCGGGCCGCAACGGCAGGCTGTCGATGGCCGCCGCCGTGTTCACCGACTCCATCGCGTGGCTGCTGCTCGTCGTGGCGCTGGGCACCGCGTCCGGCGGCTGGGGCGGCGTGCTCAGGTCGGTCGTCGTGCTCGCCGTCGGTGTGGCGCTCGCGGCGGTCGGCCGGATCCTGTTGCGCGGCACCGCCGCTGCCGCCGTGGCGGCGCGGTTCCCGAAGCCGCTGTCGGTGGTCGTCGCCGTCACCGCGCTGGTGGTGGCGATCGAGATGGAGCACTGGGGGCTGACGGCGGTTTTCGGCGCGTTCGTCGTCGGGCTCGCCCTGCCGAGCGGCGAGGACGCGCACCGCTGGGACGAGGTCACCCGACCGGTCGCGTCGCTGGGACGCCTGTTCGTGCCGGTGTTCTTCGTGGTCGCGGGCATGGGTCTGTTCGCGACGCCGTCGTCCACGCTGCCGTGGTTCGCGGCGGTGCTGGCCACCGCGCTCGCGATCCTCGGCAAGGTCGGCGGCGGCTACCTCGGCGCCCGGCTGGGCGGCGAGACCAGGCGCGACGCGGTCACCATCGGCGTGCTGATGAACACCCGCGGCCTCACCGAGATCGTGGTGCTGCAAGCGGGGTACAGCGCTGGACTGCTGTCGGCGAGCCTGTTCCTGGCGCTCGTGGTCATGGCGCTGGTGACCACGGCCCTGACCGGTCCGCTGCTGTCGCTCATCGACCTGCGCGCCCGCCATGCGGCGGCGCTGTGACCTCCCGCGCGGAAGGTCAGCCGTCGCCGTGCACGCGCTGGTGCAGCGATTCCATCCGGTGGTCGAGCTGCGCGGCGATCAGCGCGGTGCTGGTCAGCTCCTCGAGGAAGTCCGCGGGCGCTTGGTCGTCGAACTTGTAGAACAGCTTGTGCTCCAGGGTGGCCCAGAAGTCCATCGCGATGGTGCGCAGCTGCACCTCGACCTTCACGTGTTCCACCCGATCGGACAGGAACACCGGGATCCGCACGATCAGGTGGAGGCTGCGGTACCCGTTCGGCTTCGGGGTCGCGATGTAGTCCTTGGACCGCAGGATCTCCACGTCGTGCTGGCGGCGCAGCATGGCCTCGACCCGGTAGACGTCCGAGACGAACGGGCACACCACGCGGATGCCCGCGACGTCGTGCAGGTGCTCGGCGATCAGCGACGGCTCGGGCTCCAGGCCCTTGCGGCGGAGCTTCTCGACGATGGCCTCGGGCCGCTTGATCCGGTTGGTGATGTGCTCGATGGGGTCGTGCTGGTGGACGAAGTCGAACTCCTCGCTCAAGATGCGCAGCTTCGTCATCAGCTCGTCGATCGCGAACTTGTACACCAGCAGGTGCTGCGCGAGCTCGACGGGAACGGGCTCGACCACCCTGGCCCGCACGCCGTTGTCCATGCGACAAGCGTACCGGCGATGTTGGTCCAGACCATTACGTGACCTGCGGATTGCCTTGGCGTGCCGCCCGGCCGTCGCGCGCGTCACCGTTCGTGCGGACGCACTTCACCCGTCTCGGCGATCGGCCCAGATTTCGGCGCAGGGCCAGTTGAGACGTCGACGTGCCTGCCATGATCGTTGTACTGTCCCGCCCTCGGGTTCGCCCAAGCGGGGGCGAGGGGGTACACAACTGCTGGGTGGGTCGTGGGCGAATACCCGCACCCGTGAGCGTCCGCGCTGCTGCTCGTCGCGGTGATCGAGTTGCCGTACTTCTTCGGCCAGGCGGGCGAGGTGCACGAGGAGGGCACGCCGTTGGATCCGGCGTTCGTGGCCAGCATCTTCCTCGGGTGGGGCGGACTGCTCGTCGGACTGATCTTGCTGATGGTCGGCAGCGCCTACCGCACCGAAGCCGCCAACTGGCGGCTGATCGCCGCCGCCTCCGATGCGGACTCCGGCTCCGACCGGGATGGGACTTCCTGACGCGGGTGACCTGTTCCTTCAGCTTCCCGGACCCGGCGCCGCGCGTCATCACGCGCGGCACCGGGGCTCGGAGGAGGGTGCGGGATTCGAACCCGCGTTCGGTTGTTACCGATTCCGCCTTAGCAAGGCGGTGCCTTGAGCCGCTCGGCCAACCCTCCGGAAAAAGAGGTCGACGAATTAGCGGAATGTGTTTCCGCGAGTAATCGTAAAAAAAGCCGCTCGATTCGCACTTGGCGAACGGCGGCTCCGCGTGACGGCGGTCAAGCCGTCAGCAGGCAGAGCCTTCGCTGGTCAGAGCCGCGTTTGAGAGCCGGCTGGGGTGTTGGCACCCGGCCACCAACGGACGGCGGCCGAAGTACGATGCGTCAGTGGGGCGACCCGTACCCCGTCCCTGCATGTCCGTCATGTGGTCCTCCAGGAAGCTGTTGACCATCACTATCCCGTGCATTTCACGGGGGTGTCAATTGTTTTGCGTGGATTTGTGACCCGGATCCGCGCCCTTGTCCGCGTCGGCCGCAGGGCGATGGCGTCGCCCGTGCGGCGATCCGGGCGCCTCGAACGGGCGGTGGGCGTAGGCATCCAGGTCCGGGCAGGGTGAAGGAGGTCCAGGAGGCGCGCCCACTGGTGTGCGGACGGGTCGACCTCGCTCGCCGCCCTTCGTGCGCGGAGTCGGGGGCGTTCCCATTCACGCGACCGGGAACGTGTGGTGTGCCAGTCCGTCTGCCGTCCGCTTGCTCCAAAGGGATCAGTGGTGTTGTTTCGTCGGAGGTGATCCGGGTCGCATTCGGCCGCTCGGAACCGTCCGGCTTTCGTAAAGTATAAATCTTTCTTACCGTAACATTGTTACGAACTTAAGCGGCAATACCACCACCTCGAGAGGTCCGCTCACCAGGTGGGAGTATTGATTTGCGCATTTGCGATAGGGGTCGGGCAGGGGCTTGAGAATTCAACCGGCGCTGCTACGATTTCGGCGCCTGCCTGTTCGGCTTTCGCCGTGCAATGCGCAATGAGCCCGGTGTTCCGGGTGGTGCTCGATCCGAAGGGCGGAGGACGATGGCTGACGGAAAAGTGGTCCTGCTCTTCCCTGGGCAGGGTGCTTTCGATGGTGAGCTGCTCCACGCAGTACACCGGGACCATCCCGAGGTCGCACAGGTCTTCGCCGTGATCGACCGGGTCGCCGAGGAGTTGTTCGGCCGTCCCCTCTCGCCCGTCGTGCTCGGCCCCCGTCCGGTCGACGTCGTGGACCTGCTCCGCGACGACGCCTGGGTCTCGCAGCTCGCCATCTACGGCAGCGACGTCGCCGCGCACCTCGTGCTGGCCGCGGAGGGCCTGCGGCCGGACGTCCTCATGGGCCACAGCCTCGGCGAGATCGCCGCGCTGGTCGCCGCGGGCGCCTACACCGTCGAGGACGGCGCTCGGATCGTCGCCCACCGGGTGCTGGCCGTCGAGTCGCTCGCGTCGGACGGGTACCTGGTTGCGCTCAGCACGCCGCGCACGCGCGCGCAGCTGCTCGTGGACCTCGTCGGCGACCCCCTCGTGGCGGTCGCCGCGGAGAACGACGACCGCCAGGTCGTGGTCAGCGGCACGTCGGGCGGGATGGACACGCTCCAGGTCGTCGCCCGCCACCTCGGCATCGGGTCCGTGCGGCTCGACTCGCCGTTCGCGTTCCACTCGCCGGTGCTGCGCCCGGCGGTCTCGCGGTTCGCCGACCGCGTCCGCGGACTGCCCCAACACCCCATGGACCTGCGGGTCTACTCCCCGATCCTGTGCCGCTACTACAGCGACGGCGACGTGCTGGCCGACCTGCTCGCCGGTCACCTGGTGCAGCCGGTGGCGTTCGCCGACGGCCTGCGCCGCGTGCACGCCGACGGCGGCCGGGTGTTCGTGGAGGCGGGCGCGCTGACCACGCTCACCAAGCTCGCCACGTCCGTGGTGCCCAACGGCACGACCTCGCTGCCGACGCTGGCGCGGGGCGCGGACGACCTGCCCGCGCTCGCCGGCACGCTCGCCGCGCTGCGCGCAGGCGGGTGGCTCAAGGGCGAGTCGGTGCGCCGCATCGGCCAGGCGCTGGCACCCGGCGTCGCCCCGGCCGTGTTCGCCGCGTTCTGGGCCGAACACCGCGGT
>JBDSAJ010000846.1:0-4583 GCA_039922235.1 Umezawaea sp. | reverse complement strand
GTCGCCCTTGAGGACACCCTTGTCGATGATCGCCGCGTTGAGCGCGGGGAGCAGCAGCGTGGCCAGTGTCTGGACCACCTGCAGCGCCAACAGCAGCGCGATCACCGGGCGGTAGGGCCGCAGGTGGGTTCTCAGGAATCTGGTCAGCACACGGCATCTCCGGATCAGGTCGGCCAGCCCGTACCCCAGTCGACCGCACCGAACGCCGGTGAATCACTAGTTTCCGGCCGCCCACCGCATCCCGAGCCGTGCAGCGGCTGGGAAGACTAGGGACTTCCCAGTCGGGCCCCGGCAAGACTCCTCGGGCATGGCGGTCCGCGAACACGGGCCGCCACACCGCCGAGTCCGCGGTCGCAGCCAGGTGGCCCCGGACTCGTTCGCACACGGCGAGCGTGAGGTGTCCCGCGTGATTCGTGTCCGGCCGACTTGCCGTCGAGATGGGTTGAGCTGAGATGGACAACGAACAGAAGCTCCGGGATTACCTCAAGCGCGCGACCGCCGATCTGCGGCGCACGCGGCAGCAGCTGCACGACGTCGAGGCGGCGGAGCGGGAGCCCATCGCCGTCATCGGCATGAGCTGCCGCTACCCCGGTGGTGTGTCGAGTCCGGAAGACCTGTGGCGACTGGTCGAGAGCGGCGCGCACGGCATCTCGGACCTGCCCGCCGACCGCGGCTGGAACCTCGAAGCGCTGGGCGCGACCGCGATGTCCGGCGGATTCCTGCACGACGCCACCGACTTCGACGCGGACTTCTTCGGCATCTCCCCGCGCGAGGCGCTGGCCATGGACCCCCAGCAACGCGTCCTGCTGGAGGCGTCCTGGGAGGCGCTGGAGCGGGCGGGCATCGTCCCGGCCTCGATCAAGGGCAGCCAGACCGGTGTCTTCATGGGCGCGATGGGCCAGGACTACCAGGTGGGGCCCGCCGACGACGTGGCGGGCTTCTCGCTGACCGGCACGACGAACAGCGTCCTGTCCGGACGGTTGTCCTACACCTTCGGGGTCGTCGGTCCCGCGGTCACCCTCGACACGGCCTGCTCGTCCTCGCTCGTGGCCGTGCACCTGGCCTCCCACTCGTTGCGCACGGGCGAGTGCTCGCTCGCGCTCGCGGGCGGCGTGACCGTCATGTCGGGGCCGTCGACCTTCGTGGAGATGGGCCGCCAGGGCGGGCTGGCGTCCGACGGCCTGTGCCGGTCGTTCGCCGACTCCGCGACCGGCACCGGCTGGGCGGAAGGCGTCGGCGTGCTGGTGCTGGAGCGGCTGTCGGACGCCCGGCGCAACGGGCACGAGGTGCTGGCCGTCGTGCGCGGCTCGGCCGTCAACCAGGACGGCGCGTCCAACGGTCTCACCGCGCCGAACGGGCCGTCGCAGCAGCGGGTGATCGAGCAGGCGCTGATCAACGCGCGGCTGTCCGCCGACGAGGTCGACGCCGTCGACGGGCACGGCACGGCCACGACGCTCGGCGATCCCGTCGAGGCGCAGGCACTCCTGGCTACCTACGGCCGCAACCGCGACGAGGACCGCCCCCTGCTGCTGGGCTCGGTCAAGTCCAACCTCAGCCACACCCAGGCGGCGGCCGGTGTCGCGGCCATGATCAAGATGATCATGGCGATGCGGCACGGCGTGCTGCCGAAGACCCTGCACGTGGACGCCCCGTCGTCGCACGTGGACTGGTCGGCGGGCGCGGTCCGGCTGATCACCGAGAACGTCGCGTGGCCGGAGACCGGACGACCGCGCCGGGCCGCGGTCTCCTCCTTCGGGATCAGCGGCACCAACGCGCACGCCATCCTCGAACAGGCGCCGCCGGTCGAGCAGGAGGAGCACCCCGACTCCCCGTCGCTCGCCGTCGTGCCGGTGCTGGTGTCCGGGAAGTCCGCCGAGGCACTCCGGGCGCAGGCCGCGCTCCTGGCCGCCGCGGACGGCACGTCGAGCCTGATCGACAGCGCCTTCTCGCTCGCCACCACCCGGTCGGCGTTCGACCACCGGGCCGTGGTGATCGGCTCCGACACCGACGGCATCCGGGAAGGCCTGCTCGCGCTCGCCGCGGGCGACCCCTCGGCCGGCGTGGTCCAATCCGTGGCGCGGGACAAGGGAAAACTCGCTTTTCTGTTCACCGGCCAGGGATCGCAACGACCGGGCATGGGCCGGGAACTGGCCGACCGCTTCCCCGTCTTCGCCGCGGCGCTGGACGAGGTGTCGGCCGAACTGGACCGGCACCTCGACCGCCCGGTGCGCGAGGTGCTGTGGGGTTCGTCCACAGAGGACCTGGATCGCACGGAGCACGCCCAGCCCGCGCTGTTCGCGCTGGAGGTGGCGCTCTACCGGCTGTTCGAGTCGTGGGGAGTCCGGCCGGACTTCCTCGCCGGGCACTCGATCGGCGAGGTCGCCGCGGCGCACGTCGCGGGTGTGTTCTCCCTGGCGGACGCCGCCGCGCTGGTCGCGGCGCGCGGCAGGCTGATGCAGCGCCTGCCCGCGGGTGGGGCCATGGTCTCGGTGCGGGCTTCCGAGGACGAGGTGACGGCGCTGCTGGTCGACGGGGTGTCGATCGCGGCCGTGAACGGTCCGTCGTCCGTCGTGATCGCGGGCGACGAGCAGGCGGTGCTCGACATCGCGGCCCGCTTCGAGGGCGAGGGCCGCAAGACCAAGCGGCTGCGGGTGTCCCACGCGTTCCACTCCGCACTGATGGAGCCGATGCTCGACGAGTTCCGCTCGGTGGTGGCCGGGCTGTCCCCGGCGGAGCCGCTGATCCCGCTCGTCTCGAACCTGACCGGCGAGCTGGCGACCGTCCAGCAGGTGACCTCGGCCGACTACTGGGTGGACCACGTGCGCCGGGCGGTGCGCTTCGCCGACGGCGTCCGCTGGCTGCACTCCCACGGTGTCACCGCGTTCCTGGAACTGGGACCCGACGGCTCCCTCTCCGCGATGACCGGCGCCTGCCTGGACGACGCCGTCACCCTCACGGCCCTGCGCCCGGACCGCGCGGAGGCCGAGACCGCCACCGCCGCCATCGCGGACCTGCACGTGCGGGGCGTCCCGGTGCGGTGGGACGCCTACTTCGACGGCACCGGGGCACGGCAGGTCGACCTGCCGACGTACGCCTTCCAGCGCAAGCGCTTCTGGCCGAAGGGCGCGTACGGGCAGGCGGGCGACCCGCGGTCCGCGGGGTTGAGCGCGGCCCACCACCCGCTGCTCTCCGCCGTCGTCTCGCTGGCGGACTCCGACGGCGCGCTGCTGACCGGGCGCCTGTCGCTGGACTCGCACGCGTGGCTGGGCGACCACGCCATCCGGGACGCGGTGCTGCTGCCGGGCACGGCGTTCCTCGAACTCGCCGTCCGGGCGGGCGAGGAGGTCGGCTGCGACCGGGTGGAGGAGCTGACGCTGACCGCGCCACTCGTCCTGCCCGCCCGCGGCGGCGTCCAGGTGCAGCTGTGGATCGGCAAGCCGGACCAGTCCGGCAGCCGGACCGTGCAGGTGTACTCCCGGCCCGACGACGATGACGACCAGCCGTGGGCGTCCAACGCCATCGGCGTGCTCGCGGTCGGTGAACGGCACCTCGCGTTCGAGGCGGAGGCGTGGCCGCCGCCGGGCGCGGAACCGATCGGGCTCGACGGGGTGTACGACAGGTTCGCCGACGACGGTTTCCAGTACGGGCGGGCGTTCCGCGGGCTGCGCGCCGCGTGGCGGCTGGCCGACGACGTCTACGCCGAGGTCGAAGTGCCCGATGACCTCGACGTCGAGGCCTTCGGCCTGCACCCGGCGCTGCTGGACGCCGTGCTGCACGCGGCCGGGTTCGTCGACCTCGGCGGCCGGGCGCAGGGGCGCGTGCCGTTCTCCTGGGAAGGCGTGTCGCTGCACGCGACCGGTGCGACGTCGGTCCGGGTGCGGCTGTCCCCGATCGGTGACGACGCGCTGTCCATCGCGGTCGCGGACGCGCAGGGAACGCCGGTCGTGTCGGTCGAGTCGCTGGTGCTGCGCGCGCTCCCGAACCGCGAACTCGACGTGCGCGACGCGCTGTTCGGTCTGGAGTGGACTCCGGTCGCCGCGCCCGCGGAGGTGACCGGCACCGATCCCGAAGTGCTCGACGCGACCGCGTTGGCGGCGCTCGTGTCGAGCGACGTGCCGGTGCCGGACGTCGTGGTGCTGTCGGTCGGTACCGACGCCACCGATGAGGTGGTCCGGTCCGTGCACTCGTTGACCGCCGAGGTACTCGCCGTGCTGCGGTCGTGGCTGGCGGAGGACAGGTTCGCCCGGTCCCGCCTGGTGTTCCTGACCCGAGGCGCGGTGGCCGGGGACGACCTCGCCGCCGCGGCGGTCTGGGGCCTGGTGCGCTCGGCGCAGGCGGAGAACCCCGACCGGTTCGTCCTGCTGGACGCCGACACGGCGGCACCGGACGTGGTTCGGCAGGCGCTGGCCGTCGACGAGCCGCAGGTCGCCATCCGCGACGGAGTGGTCCTCGCGGCTCGGCTGGTGAGGGTGCGAGCGCCGCGGGAGTTCGCCTGGGACGCGGCGGGCACCGTCCTGATCACCGGCGGCACCGGCGGTCTCGGCGGCGTGATCGCCCGGCACCTGGTCGTCGACCACGGCGTG
>JBDSAJ010000845.1:0-3213 GCA_039922235.1 Umezawaea sp. | reverse complement strand
CGGCCAGGCCCGCGACCGTCAGCAGGCCGTCGGCGACGCCGCCGATCCGCTGCTCGTTCAAGGTCAGGCGGTCGAGCATGTTCTCGGGCAGGCCCGCCGCTCGACCGGCTTCCAGGTCGGCGGTGTTCGCCTTGACGATCTCCCCGGACCGTTCACGCAGGGCGGCGGCCATCTCGCGCAACGCCGCATCCTTGCGCTCGCGGGTCGCGAGCACGAGTTCCTCGGACGCCACACGGGCTCGACGGGCGGCGGCGTGCACCTCTTCGCGCAGTTCAGCGGTCACGCGCTCCAGCTTAGGACCAATCGGACGTTGATCGCGTATGGGTATCCCGGATCCTGAAATCAGTTTCTGTCGGTATCCCGTGCAATGGTTGTGCACATGGACGAACTCGCCCTCCGGGAGATGGCCGACGAGCGACTGAGGGCCCTCGCCGGTCCGGACGCGGTGCTGCGCGACGACCAGTGGACCGCTATCCACGCCTTGGTGGCGCAGCGGCGGAGAGCGCTGGTGGTGCAGCGCACGGGGTGGGGCAAGTCGGCGGTGTACTTCATCGCGACGGCTCTGCTGCGGGAGTTGGGCGAGGGGCCGACGGTGATCGTGTCGCCGCTGCTGGCGCTGATGCGGAACCAGGTCGACGCGGCGGCACGGGCCGGCGTGCGGGCTGCGACGATCAACTCGGCGAACACGGACGAGTGGGAACGGGTGCAGGAAGCGGTCACGTCGGGTGAGGTCGACGTGCTGCTGGTGTCGCCGGAGCGGTTGAACAACCCGGACTTCCGGGACACGGTGCTGCCGTCGCTGACCGCGTCGGCCGGGTTGCTGGTGGTGGACGAGGCGCACTGCATCTCGGACTGGGGGCACGACTTCCGGCCGGACTACCGGCGGCTGCGGACGTTGCTGACCGAACTGCCGCCGGGGGTGCCGGTGCTGGCGACGACGGCGACGGCGAACAACCGCGTGGTGCGGGACGTGGCGGAGCAGTTGGGGCTGGGGTCGGGGTCGGACGCGCTGGTGCTGCGCGGGCCGCTCGACCGGGAGAGCCTGCGGCTGTCGGCGTTGCGGCTGCCGACAGCCGAGGCGAGGCTCGGCTGGCTCGGCGAGCACCTCGCGACGCTGCCGGGGTCGGGGATCATCTACACGCTGACCGTCGCGGCGGCGGACGACGTGGCGGCGTTCCTGCGGGAGCGCGGGTACGAGGTGGCCGCGTACTCGGGGCGGACCGATCCGGCCGAACGGCAGCGGGCGGAGGAGGACTTGCTCGCGAACCGGGTGAAGGCGCTGGTGGCGACGTCCGCGCTGGGCATGGGGTTCGACAAACCGGACCTGGGGTTCGTCGTGCACCTGGGTGCGCCGCCATCCCCCATCGCCTACTACCAGCAGATCGGCCGTGCGGGCCGTGGTGTGGAGCGGGCCGAGGTCCTGCTGCTGCCCGGCCCGGAGGACAAGGACATCTGGGCGTACTTCGCGTCGCTGGCGTTCCCGCCGGAGCGGATCGTCCGGCAGGTGCTCGACGCGCTGGCCAACGCCGGGCGGGTGCAGTCGACGGCGGCGCTGGAGCCGGTGGTCGAACTGTCGCGGAACCGGCTCGAGGTCGTGCTGAAGGTGCTCGACGTCGACGGCGCGGTGAAACGGGTTCGAGGCGGCTGGGAGTCGACCGGGCAGCCGTGGTCGTACGACGCGGAGCGGTACGACCGCATCGGCGAGGCGCGGGCGATCGAGCAGCAGGCGGTGCTCGACTACCTCGGCACCACGGGCTGCCGCATGGAGTTCCTGTTGCGGCAACTGGACGATCCACACGCGAGCCCGTGTGGACGGTGTGACAACTGCACCGGTGAGCGGCCCTCCGCCGAGGTGTCGTCGGGTGCGGCCACGGTCGCGCGCGAACGGCTGCTGCGGCCCGGCGTGGACGTGGCGCCGCGCAAGCTGTGGCCGACCGGGATGGCGGCGATCGGCGTGTCGCTGTCGGGCAAGATCGCGGCGGGAGAGGCCGCGGAATCGGGGCGGGCACTGGGAAGGCTCACCGACATCGGCTGGGGCAACAGGTTGCGCACGCTGTTCGCGGCCGAGGACCAGGTGATCCCGGACGACGTGTTCCAGGCGTGCGTGAAGGTGTTGAGCGCGTGGGGCTGGGCCGAACGACCGGTGGGTGTGGTGACGGTCGGGTCGCGGAGTCGTCCGACGCTGGTGGGCAGCTTCGGGGCGCGCATCTCGGAAATCGGGCGGTTGCCGTTGCTGGGTCAGGTGTGGGTGGGTGAGGCTACTCACCGGGCGAACAGCGCACAGCGGCTCGCCGGGCTGTGGAACGGGGTCCAGGCGCCAGACCTGTCCGATGTGGACGGTCCAGTGTTGTTGATCGACGACCGGATCGACACCGGGTGGACGATGACGGTCGCGGCGCGAGCGGTGCGCAAGGCCGGAGCGGCGGCCGTGCTGCCGTTCGGGTTGGCGGTGACGGCCTAGGTGCTGGAACAGCGGTTGCCCGGCGGGTTCGTGAACGAGGTCGTCCGGGTCGGCGACACCGTTCGGCGGCCGCGGTCCGGTGAGTTCGCGCACCGGTTGTTGGAGCAGTTGGACGGGTGGGCGGGCGCACCGCGATTGCTCGGCGTGGATTCGCGGGGGCGGGAGGTGCTGGAGTTCCTCGACGGGCACGTGGCGTGGGAGCGGCGACAGCCCGCGGCGGTGAGTTCGGATGAGAGCCTGGTCCGGGCTCATGCTGCCTATATGCCGGAGACCACCTGGGCAGTAGACGGGTAACCCCCCGGCTCATCCCAGAGCAAAGACCAGACCCTGGTTTCGATGTCATCTGATTAGCTTTCGACGCTTCAGTCGGCAGAGGATCGTTTCGACCCATCGCTCATCTTTCCGGCCCACACCTGACACGATCTCAGCCGCGCCTTTTCCTACACCGTTCAAGACCACGGTCTTTAGCCAAGGCCCCGGTAGGTGGTTTGAAGCCTCCTCCCGCAAGGCGACTCCGGAGGTCCAGACATTCCTCCATCTACTCGTACAGCACCGGAACCCAAGCTCACCGAGCCCCACTTCCGTTCATGTTCACAAGGTCTTCAGCCAATGCAGCTCGGGGTGGCTTAGAACTCCTAACAGAGTGTGGTTGGTCGGGAATGAAGATCGACTGGTCTGTGTTACGCCTGTGCTACCTGGGACTGGAGGTACACGACGGCTCAACGCAGACCGTGGGAGATCGACGACCAACT
>JBDSAJ010000844.1:0-3365 GCA_039922235.1 Umezawaea sp. | reverse complement strand
CAACGCCTGACCCCACAGGCCGCGGGCGTCGGCGTGCTCGCCCAGCGCGGCGTGCACGTCGCCGAGGTGGTGCAGCACGCTGGCCTCCTCGTAGCTGTTGTCCAGGTCCCGGTACAGGGCGATGGCGTCGTGGTAGTGGGCGATCGCGTCGGTGTGCCTGCCGTCGTGGTGAGCGATGTGGGCGAGGCTGTCCAGGGTCGCGGCTTCACCCTCCCGGTGCCCCAGTCGCCTGTTCAGCGCCATGCTCTCGTCGCAGTACTCCTCGGCCTCCGCGTACTTGCCGAGGCACGCGTAGCGCCAGCCGACCTCGTTGAGCGACTCGGCGACGCGGATCTCGGAGTCGCCCTTGCGGAAGCCCTCCAGCGCGCTGAGCGAATGGGTCAGCGCGCCCTCGAAATCGTCCTCGAACTCCAGCGCCCACGCGATCGCCCGGTGCGCGCTCGCGCGGGCGGCGTGGTCGTCGCCGCCCTCGTGGAGTTCCAGGCAGCGGCGCAGGTGCTCGTGCCCCAGCGCGGAGTTCGACAGCTCGATGTGGTTGGCGCCGAGGCAGGCGTGCGCGGTCGCCTGCTTGACCACGTCGCCGAGTTGGGCAGCGGCGTCCAACCCCACCTGCCACGTCGTCACGTCGTCCGCAGTGCGCCCACGCCGCAGGTGGTAGTTGTTCATCGTCCTGGCCAGCAGCCACGCGGTCTCGTGCAGGCCGCGGTCCGCGGCGAGTCGCTGCACGGCCAGCAGGCCCTCGTGCTCGGTGTCGAACCAGCGCATGGCCGCCGGGCCGTCCGCGAACGCCAGCGGGTGGCAGCCATCGGTGACGTCCGCTTCCGGCAGGGGCTTGTGCGGCTCCAGCGCCAGCGCGGCCGCCCGCGCGGTGCCGACGTGGAACCCGACCAGCCTGCGCAGCGCCTCCTCGTCACCGGACCGCGCGGCGAGGTCGGCCGCGTGCAGGGCGACCAGGTCGTGCATCCGGTACCGGCCGGGGACGTGCTGCCCGACCAGGTGGGCGTTCTCCAGCTCCCGCAGCAGGAGTCGCGCCCGCGCCGTCGACAGGGCGGTGAGGGACGCGACCGCGGGCAGGCTGATGTCGGCCCCCGGTGACAGGCCCAGCAGGGTGAACACCCTGGCGGCGTCGGGGTTCAGCGCGGCGACGGACCAGGAGAACACCGCGCGCAGGTTGACGCCGACCTCGCCCGCGTCCAGTGCGTCCAGCCGGTCGGCGCGCTCGCGCAGCTCGTCGGCCAGCACCGCCAGCGGGAAGTCCGGGTCCAGCGCCGCACGGGCCGCGATGATGCCCAGCGCCAGCGGAAGGCCGCCGCTCCAGCCGACCAGCGCGGTCACCACGTCGGGCTCGGCGGCGACACGCGCGGCGCCCAGCCGGGAGGCCAGCAGCTCGCGCGCCTCGCGGTCGCCGAGCACGTCGAGGGAGAGCGCTCTCGCGCCGTGCGCGGTGAGCAGGCCCGGCAGCCGCAGGCGGCTGGTCACCAGCACCGCGCACGACGGGCTGCCCGGCAGCAGCGGGCTCACCTGCTCGGTGTCGCGGGCGTTGTCCAGCACCACGAGCACCCGCTTGCCCGCCATGAGGCCGCGGTACCGGCCGGTCTGCGCGTCCAGGCTCGCCGGGATGGCCGCCGGGTCCTCGCCCAGCGCTTCGAGGAAACCCCGCACGGCCACCGTCGGCGCAACGGGGTCGCCCGTCGGGTCGAACCCGCGCAGGTTCACGTAGAGCTGGCCGTCCGGGAAGTCCTGGAGGTGCTGATGCGCCCACTGCACGGCCAGCGCGGTCTTGCCGATGCCCCCGATGCCGCCGATCGCGGTGATCAGCACGGTGCCCGAGGGCTCGGCGGCGGTCAGGGCGGCGAGTTCGTCGGAGCGTCCGGTGAACCACCGCTGCGGCGCGGGCAACTGCCGCGGCACCGCTCGGACGGGTGCGACCAGCAGGCACGGATCCGCCGTGAGGATGCCCTGGTGCAGGTCGCGCAGCGGTGCGCCGGGATCCGCGCCCAGCTCCTCGGCGAGGTGCCCGCGCACGTGCTCGTAGTGCCGCAGCGCCTCCGCGGAGTTGCCGCTCCGGTGCAGCGCGAGCATCAACTGCGCCGCCAGCCGCTCGTCGAGCGGGTGCTCCGCGACCGCCGCGCGCAGGTCGGGCAGGACGGCCGCGTGCCGTCCGCAGCGCAGCGCGACGTCGTTGCGGTCCAGCTCGGCAGCTACGCGCTCAGCGTGCAGGCTCTCGCGCAGCGCGTCCAACCACGGCGACTCCAACCCGGTCAGCGCCTGCCCGCGCCAGAGCGCGAGCGCCTCGTCGAACAGGGCGACCGCGTGCTCGTCGTCCGCCGTTCCCCGAGCGTCCCGCACGAGGCGCCGGAAGCGGTGCAGGTCGACGGAATCGGGGTCGACCGCCAGCAGGTAACCGCCCGGCCGCCGCTCGATGTCGACGCCGAGCACACCGCGCAGCTTCGACAGGTAGCTGTAGAGCGTGTTGCGCGTCCGCTGCGGAGGTCGTTCACCCCAGACGCGGTCCACCAGCAGGTCGACGGGCACCGGTCTGCCCGCTTCCGCCAGCAGGGCCACGAGCACGCAGCGCTGCCGGACGTGGCCGATCTCGACCACCGCACCACCAGCGCGGACCTCGACGTCACCGAGCAGGCCGAACTGCAGGGCAAGGCCGAACTCCATGGCAAGACCGAACTCCGGGGGCAAGACCTCGTACTCCAATCAGCGGATTCAAGGTTCATCCTAGGTTCGCTCCCGATCAGTGGACCAACGTGGTCGCCACGGCCCCGCCACGGAGGTCGACGACGCCCTCACCGGCGGCGACGGCCAGGTGGGACCTGACTTGACGCCTATCGAGGGGTACTACGTGAAGTTCAGCAAGCTCGCCATGGCAGTCGTCGGCACCGGTCTCGTGGTCGGCGCGCTGGGTGCTCCGGCCGTCGCCTCGGCGCAGACCGCGGGCTCCGACGACGTGTCGGCCACGGCGGTTCACCGCAAGTCGGCGAAGTGCTCGTCGCCGAGCGGCAATAAGATCAACATCTCGTGGGGCGACGGCAACGTCACCACCACGGTGTACTACAACAACCACTGCAACCAGAAGCGCGCCATCGAGCTCGAGTTCGTGAAGGAGAGCGGCGAGCTCGTCTACGCGTGCGTCGTCGCGCCCGCGAACACGAAGGACAACAAATTGGTCAACCACGGGATGCCCAACAAGGTGACCATCCTGGCTGGCGGCAGCTGCTGATTTCCCCTTAGAACTCCTAACAGAGTGTGGTTGGTCGGGAATGAAGATCGACTGGTCTGTGTTACGCCTGTGCTACCTGGGACTGGAGGTACACGACGGCTCAACGCAGACCGTGGGAGATCGACGACCAACT
>JBDSAJ010000843.1:0-3968 GCA_039922235.1 Umezawaea sp. | reverse complement strand
GTCTTGATGGCCTGCGGTGTAACGGCGGATAGATCGCTCATGGGCCGCTGTGGATCAAGGGCGCCCAGAGGTCGGGGCGGCAGGTCAGCTCACCAGAGGTGTGCGCGAGAGCGACCGTGAGCTGCCTGCGAGTGGTCGCCACAGGGGGCGCGGGCAAAACCCGGGGCACATCGCCACCGAATCGGGACGGTTCAGCGGCTCCGGCGTTCGGCTACCCACGCGGCTATCTGCGCCCGTGAGCTGAACCCGAACTTGGTCAGGATGTTCTCGACATGGGTTTCGGCCGTCCGCTGCGCGATCACCAACCGGACCGAGATCTCCTTGTTGGTCAGTCCCGCCGCGACCAACAAGGAGATCTCGTGTTCCCTGCGGGTCAACGTGGGACCCTTCTCGCGTTCTTGGGCCGCGGGTGTCCGCCGAGGAGCTTTCTCCTCCAACGCGTACACGATCACCTGGTCGAGGCTGAACGCCTTCCCCGCCTCGAAGGCGGTCTCGAACGCCGTGGTGCCGAGCACGTCGCGGGACTGCTGCGCGGCCTGCTCGTCGAGGGCGCGGTAGGGCGGAGCCTCGTTCGCCTTCGCTCCGCTGAGCTGCCACACCGCGGTGGCGGAGCCGAGCAGGTGCGCCGTCCGCTCCCCCTGACCGGTTCCCGAGGTGCACCAGGCCAGCACCTCGAGCAGGTAGGCCAGTCCGGTCCAGTCCCGGACCGCCCGCTGCAACCGGATGGCGTCCTGGACCAGTTCGACGCCCGCGCGGTAGTCCTTACCACGCCACTTGTGGATCGCGACGGCCCACAGCGCGTAGCACTTGGTCCACGTGGCGTGGTGGGTCTCGCACAGTTCCAGGCTTTCCGCCGCGGCATCGGCGCCATGGGGGTCGCCGCTGAACAAGGTCGCGGCGGCCAGCAGGATCAGGGAGTCCGCCTGACCCAGCAGGTCTCCGATGGCCCGGTGTCCGACGACGGCGGCCGCGAGTTGCGCACAGGCCTCGGCCACCTCGCCGCGGTGCAGCGCGGCGAGGCCCGCGCACTCGGCGTGGTGGGCGCGCAGCGGATCGTCGTCGAGCTGCTCGGACAGGGCGTCGCACTCGGCGAGCAACTGCCGGGCCGAGTCGGCCTCGCCGAGGTGGACCGCGATGAAGGCACATGTCCACAGTGCCTCGGCCCGTGATCGACTCGGTTCGGGGTCTCCGGCGAGCGCTCGCATCAGCCAGCGGTGACCTTCCCTCAGGAAGCCACCCGAGAACCAGAAGTTCCACAGGTCCGACGCGATGTCCGTCGCGGCCCTGGCGTGCCCGTCCGTGGTGAGGCCGAACTCCACCGCGGTCCGCAGGTTCGCGTGCTCACGCAGCATCCGCTTGATCCAGTCGAGTTGGTGCGGGCCGAAGCACTCGGCCCGGTACCGCCGCGCCAGCCGAACGTAATGCTCCAGGTGACTGGCTCGGACGGCATCCTCCTGGCCCGAGGCCCCGAGGCGCGCCTGTCCGTACTGGCGGATGGTCTCCAGCATCCGGAACCGCGCGGCCAAACCGTGCGCATCCGGCTCGCGGATCAGGATCGACTTGTCCACCAGGCCCGCGACGAGGCCGAGCACGGTCGCCCCGGCGATGGTCCCACCGGAGCCGACGTCCTCGGCCGCCTGCAGGTCGAATCCATCCGAGAAGACCGACAGCCGTGCCCACAGCAACCGCTCCTCGGGTAAGCACAGGTCGTGGCTCCAGTCGATCGCCCCAGCCAGCGTCTGCTGCCGTGACGTGGCGATGCGGCTACCTCTGGTGAGGAGTTGGAAGCAGTTGTCCAGCCGGTCGTGGATCTCGGTGAGCGACAGGGTGCGCACCCATACGGCGGCCAGTTCGATGGCCAGCGGAATGCCGTCCAGTCGACGGCAGATGCGGACGACCAGCTCCCGGTTGTGCTCGTCGACGGCGAAGTCCTGCGACACCGCGGTCGCGCGATCGGTGAAGAGGTCGACGGCTTCGCAGCCGTTCGGGTCGTCCGCCCTGTCCGACACCGCGAGCGGCGGGACCAACAGGGTCCGCTCTCCCGATATGCCCAGTACGTGCCTGCTGGTGGCCAGCACGCGCAGCTCCGGCACAGCCGCGAGCAGCTCGCCCACCAGCGTCGCGCACGCGTCCACCAGGTGCTCGCAGTTGTCGAGCACCAGCAGGAGCCGCTTGCCCTCCAAGTACTCGGCGAGTCGCGCCGCGGGCTCGGCCGACGCGTCACGCAGCCCGAACCTGGCCGCCACGCTCTGCGCGAGCAGGTCGGGGTCGCGCAGGGCGTCGAGTTCGACTTGGAGGACGCCGTCCGGGAACGTGCGGCGATGCTGGTCGGCGATCCGGAGTGACAGCCGGGTCTTGCCCACGCCGCCCACGCCGGTCAAGGTCAGCAACCGCGTGGTCGGGAGCATGCGCCGTGCCTCGGCCAGCACCTGTCGGCGGCCGATGAAGCTCGTCAGCTCGGCAGGCAGTCCGCCCATCGGGTGGGGCATGCCCGAGACCACCACGATCCGTCTCCTGTCTCTCTCCGTCGAGCGCAACTCTACGTAGATCCGTACACGGATACGTAGTTCTCCCGAGGATCATGAGCGGCGGGACGTGCAAGCTGTCCGGATGTGGTCCAGAGCACAGGTCGATGTCGAAGCGACCGATGGGACAACGGGAGTGTCGATCACGTGCCAGTGCCTGCTGTCGTGCCCATCGAGAACGGACTCCATAGGCCAGTGAAGGAATCTGACGTGAATGCCGTGAAGATGGGTTCACGCGACTTGGACCAGTGGATCGGCGAGTTGACCCGAAGAGGGTGGACACACCTCTACGTGCCCAACCGCACTCAGCCGTTGGCCATGGCCTCCACGTATTGGTACAGCGGGTACGTCGACGTGATCCAGCTCTTTCCCGAGGCGGACGCGTTCGCCTACCGCGCACCGTGCGAGCCCAGGCAGAACCCTTACACCCCGCCATCGGTCGTGTGGCAGTACGGCGGAACCGCTGTGTGGACGGTCAGAGCGATGTTGGCACTGCCGGAACCCGGAAGTGCTCACGCGCCAACGGATCTGATGCCTGCGCCGCCCATGGCGCGAACACTCCCGGCAATCATGGGCCGCGTTCGTCGGTCCGTGATCCGGCCACCTGCGACTCCGCCCGAGCGGAGTCCTCAAGCATGAGCACCTGCGGAAGGCGCCAACGAGAACACCGATCGGATCGCCTGCTCCGCGCAGACCGTTGCACCGCTCGTTGGCGGACCCCGGTCGCACCATGCCCGCCGGTCTCGGAACCGGCGGGCATGGTCGCGGCGTTCAGCTGATGGTGTTGGGTTGGGCGGAGAGCAGGACCTGGGTCCAGCCCCCGGCATCGACGGCCTTCGCGCCGTTCATGTCATCGGCGTTGCCGTCGTAAGGGTCGGCGTCGATGTAGCGCGTCACCGACCCGTCCGGCTTGTGCCCCAGGTAGACGCCCCCTCCAGGGGAAAGCATCATGTCGAAGGTCTGCCAGGTCGAGGCGCGGAGCTCGTGGCGTGCCCAGTTCTCCGGACCACTGATCTTGTAGGAAAGCAACGAACCAGTGCTCGTCGTGCCGAGCAACCAGTCACGACCGGTCGCGGTCAGGGTCTTGAGCGTGAAACCGGAATCCTGGATCAGCGTGTTGTCGGTGATGTTCGCCGCGGCCGGCTTCGTGGCGGTGATCGTGTAACGGCGCAGCGCCGAACCCGCGATCCCGTACAGATGACCAAAACCGTCATAAGCGAGCAGCCGGTGCGTCCAACCACCACCCAACGGCGTGGGCTGGCTGAACGTCAACGAATCACTGTTGGTGATCACATCGACCCGGTACAACTGACCAGCCGGCGAGGTCACCAGGATCGTGTTGAAGTTCAACGTCGCCATCGCCACCGGCACGAAACCCAACGACGCGCTCGACACCACCGCACCATGCGTCCGATCCGCGGACTCGACATCCACCACCGTGTA
>JBDSAJ010000842.1:0-10586 GCA_039922235.1 Umezawaea sp. | reverse complement strand
TCGTGTTGATGGTCAGGGCGGCTCGTCGTGCCCCGGTGCACGGGGCGGGTCACTCCTGGGTGCTCGAACCGCACGGCAACGCGGTGTCGCTGTACGAACTGCCGCACCACTCGCTGCACGACCGCCTCGGCTTCGACCGCCTGCTGTCCTGCGGAGCGGCGCTGCACAACGTGCACACGGCCTTGCGCACCTTCGGGTGGCACGTCGGGGTGGAGTTCCCCCATGACGTCGACCGACCCGACCTGCTCGCGGTGCTGACCGCCGATGACCGGCAAGTCCCCACCGCGGCCGAGGTGGGCGACTACGAAGCGATCGAGGTGGCCGCCGCGCCCGGTCGGATCGACCTGCTCGCGCTGGTCATGTCGAACCACTGGGCAGGCGTTCGACTGCTTCCGGTGGAAGACGACACTTCGTTGGCGACCCTCGGCCTGCCGAGCGGGTCCGCGGCGCTGCTCGTGATCACGACCTTGGAGAGCAGGCAGGACGTCCTGCTGGCGGGGGCCGCGACGCAGGCGGTACGACTCAGAGCACGAGCCCTGGGGATGACGGCTACTCCGGTCCACCGCCCAACCCGCCCGCCCGACGGCGTGTCCGGTCACCTGTGGGCAGCGCTCCAGGTCCGATGAGCCACCGGTCGTGGTGTGTGGAACGACCACGACCGGACACACAGCCGAGCCTCGGCCCTCCCGGTTTGTGTCAGCGGGCACCGATGCCGTTGCGGTTCCTGCGGATGGTCCCGGAGCGACTCTGTCCGCGTCTCTGTTCGGTGGCGAAAGTCGTTGTCGCACGAGGACTTCCTGCCCTCACCCGGACCTGGGCGTTCGGTCATCGTGGAGAGGAGACGAAGACCGGAAGGAAGTAGGACTGATGGCCAAGTCGACGCCGATCGAATCCCGGCGCGGGTTCGTCGAAACCACCGGGCTACCGGCGGCAGCCAGTTTTCCGGCCGAAGCCACCGCCGTTCTGTTCGGTGCCGCCGGCACCACGGTCACCGCCGATGCCTTCGTCCCGTCCGGAGGAGCGTCGTGAGGCTCGGGGTAGCGGGCGCGCTGGTCGACGGTGTCCACCGAGCAGGTGACGTCGAGGTGGACCCCGACAGCGGACGGGTTGCGGAGATCGGCCTACCAGGGCCAGGTCGGGGGATCGCCGTACCGGGATTCGTCGACCTGCAGGTCAACGGGTTCGCCGGCGTGGACTTCCTGACCGCGGACGTCGAAGGCCACCGCGAAGCGGCCGAGGCGATGGCGCTCACGGGTGTGCTCGCCCACCAGCCGACGTTGATCACCAGTGCCCCCGACCAGACGGCCTCGGCCATCGCCACGGCCGACAAAGCCCGCTCGACCGCCGTGGGGTCACGCGTCCTCGGTGCCCATCTCGAAGGCCCGTTCCTGTCCGCGGAGAAGCGCGGAACCCATCCGGTCGACCTGCTCCGGACACCGGATGTCGACCTTCTGGGCAGGCTGCTGGCGGCAGGTCTGGTCACCCAGGTCACGCTCGCCCCGGAACTACCCGGTGCGCTCGCCCTGGTCGACCTCTGCCTGAGCGCGGGGGTCA
The DNA here is from genome assembly GCA_039922235.1 of Umezawaea sp. Taxonomy (GTDB): domain Bacteria; phylum Actinomycetota; class Actinomycetes; order Mycobacteriales; family Pseudonocardiaceae; genus Umezawaea. The sequence goes on along the minus strand of JBDSAJ010000842.1, from coordinate 9,032 downwards.
TCGTCTCCTGCGGGCACAGCAACGCGACCGCCGCCGAGGCGCACGCCGCGTTCGACCGCGGCGCGACCATGGTCACCCACCTGTTCGACGCCATGCGCCCGTTCACCCACCGCGACCCCGGCATCGCCGGTGCCGCCCTCACCCGCGACGACGTCGCACTGGGCTTGATCGCCGACCCCAGCCACCTCTCGCCGGAAGCCGTGTGGCTCGCGTTCCGCGCCGGTCCGGACCGGGTCGTGCTGGTCACCGACGCGCTGGCCGCCGGAGGGTGCAGGGACGGGCACTTCAGCCTCGGCGCGGTCGAGTTCGACGTGGTCGACGGCGTCGCCCGCAAGCAGGACGGCACCCTGGTCGGGACCACGAGCACCCTGGTCGAAGCGATCCGGCACGCCTGCGACTCAGGGGTGCCGCTGGACGCGGCGGTCAACGCCGCGACCCGCACCCCGGCTCGGTTCTTCCCCGACGCCGATCTCGGACTGCTGCGGCCCGGCGACCGGGCGGACGTCGTGGTCCTGGACGACGGTCTGGGCATCCGCGCGGTGTACCGCAACGGCATTCCGCTCGTCTGAGTCGAACGTCACCGGCCACCGAGGACCAACCGCACTGCCGGCGGGGTCCTCCGGGCGGAAGCCTGGAACCAGGAGAACGGACACCCCGACCGCGGGCTCGTCCGACGGGCACAGGAGAGGGAGCCGGAAATGACTGTTCCCACGAAGCGCACCGCGCCGATCGTCGTCGGTGTCGACGGTTCGACGTCCGCGCACGACGCGGTAGGCCTGGCCGCCGCCGAGGCCCTGCGCCGCCACCGGCCACTGCGAGTGGTGCACGCGCAGCTCGTGCTGCCGTCCGACGGCCTGGAGGACACGGAGCGGCTACGCGACGGGATGCGCAGCGACGGGTGGCACCGCCTGCACGAAGCGGCCGACACCGCACGTGACGCCGCGCCCGGCGTGGAACTCGACCTGACGCTGGAGACCGGGGATCCGGCGACCGTCCTCGTCCGCGAGTCGGCCTCGGCCTACGAGGTCGTGGTCGGTTCTCGCGGCGCGGGAGGCTTCGCGGAATTGCTGGCGGGTTCGACCGCGCTGACGGTCAGCACGCACGGACACTGCCCCGTCACGGTCGTCCGCGGCACCGTGCCGCTGCGTGGTCCGGTCGTGGTCGGTGTGGACGGCACCGCCGCGAGCGAACCCGCGATCGAGTTGGCCTTCGACCGGGCCGCCCTCGATAGTGCCGACCTGATCGCGGTGCACGTCTGGCATCCACGGATCAGCGGACTCGGACTCCCGCTCGGCGAGGCCGACCGGCTCGCACTGACCTCGAATCACCACCGGTTGCTGGCCGAGCGCCTTGCCGGGTGGCAGGAGAAGTACCCGGACGTGCACGTGGAACGCGTGGTCGCCGAAGGCCACGTGGCCAAGCGCCTCGCCGACTACTCCGACACCGCCCGCCTGCTCGTCGTCGGCCCCCGTGGTCGCGGAGGTTTCGCCGGGCTGCTGCTCGGGTCGACCAGCCACGCGTTGCTGCACCACGCCCCGTGCCCCGTGCTGGTGGCGCGCGCCGACAGCCGTTCCGCCGCTACGACCGCGTAGGCGGGACGCGAATGGAGGCAGTGGCGCGGGAACCAGGGTTGTCCTCGCCGATGAGGACCCGACGTCATCACCGTTCGACCGGACACATCCGGGCGGCGGACCAGCTACGAGGAGGAGAACCATGCGCGCCCACGACATCATGTCCAGCCCGGCGGTGACGGTGACACCCGACGTGTCGATCCGGGAAGTGGCCGGTCTGCTCTCGACCCACGGGTTCACCGCGCTGCCCGTGGTCGACGCCGACCAGCACATGATCGGCATCGTCACCGAGATGGATCTGCTGCGCGGTGAATACTCGACTACGCCAGAAGGCCTCGACTCGCCCGTCGAGCAGGTGATGACCTCACCCGCCTTCGGCATGGGCGCGGGCTCCTCGGTCGCGCTGATCGCGCGGGTCATGATCGACGACCACGTGCGGTGCGTTCCGATCATCGACGGCTCGACGGTGGTCGGGGTGGTGACCCGTCGTGATGTGGTGCGCGGGTTGGCCAGGTCCGACACGTCCATCGCGGCCGATGTGCGGCGCAAGCTGGAGATCTACCGCGGAGTCGTGGATTGGTCGGTATCGGTGCGCGATGGTGTGGTGAGCATTGGCGCCGAGTTCGTCGACCCGGAGTCCGAACAGGTCGTCGTCGCTCTTGCCGGTGGAGTGGTGGGTGTCGCCGACGTGCGGATCCTCACCGGTAAGGCCGTGTCATGACTGGAACCGCTACGCCGGTCGTTGTCGGTGTCGACGGCTCGGAGTCCTCGATCGCCGCGGTCGGCTGGGCGGTGCGCGAGTGCGTGCGGCATCGGGTGCCGCTGCGCTTGGTGCACGCCTACGTGGTGCCCGCTGGTGCCTACCCCGACTTCTTCCTCACCAAGGACGAGGTGCGCGAGGCGTTCGAGGAACAGGGGCGCGCGGTGCTCGCCGCGGCGCAGTCGGCCGCGGGAGCCGCCGCGCCGGGCGTCGAGGTCGAGACCGCGATGGTGACCGGTGCCGTGGTTCCCGCGCTGGTGGAGGAATCCGACAACGCCCGGATGGTCGTGCTCGGCTCGCAAGGTCTCGGTGGTTTCACCGGTCTGCTGGTCGGGTCGACTGCGGTGGGTCTGTCCGCACATGGTCGTTGCCCGGTTGTGGTGGTGCGAGGCAAGCCCGCGGAAGACGGGCCGGTGGTCGTCGGCGTGGACGGGTCACCCGCGAGCGAGGCGGCGATCCGGTTCGCCTTCGAAGCCGCCTCGATCCGCGGTGTCGTGCTCACCGCGGTCATGACGTGGACGGACTTCATCGTGGACAGCCCCTACAGCGGAGTGCGGCTGGCGATCGATTGGGCGCAGGTCGAGGAAGCGGAACAGCGGCTGCTCGCGGAACGGCTCGCCGGGTGGCAGGAGAAGTTCCCGGACGTCCACGTCGATCGGCTCGTGCTGCGAGACCGCCCGGTGCGTGCGCTGCTGCGGCTGGCGGAGACGGCGCAACTGCTCGTGGTCGGCAGCCGAGGTCACGGTGGATTCGGCGGAATGCTGTTGGGATCAACCAGCCAGGCGCTGGTGTACCACACTCCGTGCCCGCTGGCCGTCGTTCGCCCGACGACCTAGAAGGCCCTGAGCGCGGGCGAGCTCGACAACGAAAGCCCAAGGGAGCGGATCGTGGAAGACCTGGAATCGCGGCCGATCGTGGTCGGCGTGGACGGATCACCCGCCAGCCGGGCCGCATTGGCGTGGGCGGTCGACGAGGCGGAGCGGCGCGGCTGTGCCGTCGAGGCGATCACCGGACAGCACCGGGACTTCGGCATGGCTGTCGGTGTGGTGCCGATCGACATGATGATCGGGATGCTGCCCGAGGAGTTGCGTGCCGCCCGGCAGCAGGTGCTCGACAAGGCGGTCGCCGAGATCACGACCGAGGTCGAGATCCGCACCGTCGTGGCCACCGAGGAAGCCAAGCTGGCGTTGACGTCGGCGTCCGAGCACGCGTCGTTGCTCGTGGTGGGCCGCAGGGGATTGGGAGCGGTCATGACCGCGTTGCTGGGCTCGGTGAGCGCCTACTGCGTGCACCACGCGTCCTGTCCGGTCGTGGTGATCAACGACCTGGTGGAACCGATTCCCGAGCGGCTGCCAGGAACCCGAGTGCCCACGACCCCCGGACCGCTGCTGTGACCACAGACCGCCAAACGTTTGCGGCGTGACGTCGGCATGGCGAAAGGGCGACGATGAACGTCCCAGTGTCCGCACCGTTCGTACGGCTGGTGCGGCGAGTGTTCCGCGGCCAGCAAGCGGATGCGGATGATCGTGTCGAACGTGTTGTGCTCGTCGTCGCCATGGCGGTCGCGCTGCTCGGCGTCCCGGTAGCCGCGTTCCTCGGCTCCGAGACGTACCGAACCAATTCGGCGGCGTCGGTCGAGCAGTTGCGCACCCGTCACGCGTCCACCGCCACGCTGCTGCAGGACGTACCGCCCGCAACCGCGGCAGGCGCCCAGCCCCACTACGTCTCCGCTTCGTGGACCGCTCCCGACGGCGACCCACGCCAGGGCTTGGTGCCGGCCGCGGCCAACGTGAAAGCGGGCAGTCCCGTCGCGATCTGGATGGACGACAGCGGGTTGATCACCACGCATCCGCTGACCGCCGAGGGCGCCGCGATCACGGCCGTCGGCGTGGCCTTCTTGTTCTGGTCATCGCTCGTGTGCCTGATGGCCGGGTTCTACGCGGCCGCCAAGCGCCTGGACAAGAGGATGACCTCGCGGCGCTGGGAACGCGCATGGGCCGTGGTCGGACCTGAGTGGACTGACAGGTACCACTGCTGAAGCAGATCGCGGCGAGTGTGGACCGCGCCCGAACGCCGGGCGTGGACGACAGTGGAGAAGGGAAACCGCGATGACACGTGCACTCGTGGTCTACGAGTCGATGTTCGGCAACACCCAGCAGATCGCCCAGGCGGTCGCCGAAGGCCTATCCACCTCCGCGGCGGTCGACGTCGTGGAGGTCGGTGCGGCCCTGCCGCTGTTGCTCGACGACGTCGACCTGCTGGTGGTCGGCGCTCCTACCCACGCGTTCGGGCTGAGCAGGCCGAGCACCCGCGAGTCGGCCGTGGACCAAGCCGACGGCATGGTCGTGTCCACGGGGATCGGCTTGCGTGAGTGGCTGGACGGGCTGGACAACCGACATCCGACCGCCCAGGTCGCCGCGTTCGACACCCGGATGAAGGCGGCACTGCTGTCGGGCTCCGCGGCTCGCCGCGCGCTGAGCAAACTTCGACGCCTCGGCTTCCACGTCGCGGCTCGCCCGGAGAGCTTCGCTGTCACGGGAATGCGCGGTCCGCTGCGTGACGGTGAAATCGATCGGGCCCGGCAGTGGGGCGCTCGGATCGCCGCCGAGCACGCGGCGCGGTACCACGTCACCTGAGCAGGATGCCTGATCGGCGGATCCCGCCGGTCAGGCGCGCAGGCCGTGGCGGAGGAACTGCCCGCGCACCCGGTCCACCAGGGCCGCGTCGGGTGTCGGAGCGTCGGCGAGTGGGAACGGTATGCCCAGCCCGGCGTACTTCGGGGCGCCGAGCTTGTGGAAGGGCAGCACGTCCACGCACTCGACCGAGTCCAGCGTGGCGACGAACTCCGCTACGCCCTCGACGTTGTCCCAGTCGTCGGTCAGTCCCGGTACCAGGACGAACCGGATCCACATCGGCTTGCCCAGGCCCGACAGCCGTCGGGCGAACTTCAGCGTCGGGGTGATCTCCTCGCTGGTCACCCGGAGGTAGGTCGCCGGGTCCCAGGACTTGATGTCGAGCAGCACCAGGTCCGTGTCGGCCAGCAGCGCGTCGGTCGCCTTGTCCCCGAGGAATCCCGAGGTGTCCAGTGCCGTGTGCATGCCGAGTTCCTTGACGCGGTGCAGCAGTTCGGCGACGAACTCGTGCTGCAGCAGTGGTTCCCCGCCGCTGATGGTCACCCCGCCACCCGCGACCTCGATGAACCGCCGGTACTTCGTGATCTCGGCGATCAGCTCCTCCACGGACACGCGGCGCCCGTCGCGTTCGTGCCAGGTCTCCGGGTTCTGGCAGTACAGGCAACGCAACGGGCACCCGCTGGTGAACACCACGAACCGGGTTCCCGGCCCGTCCACCGCGGTCGCCGTGTCCCAGGAGTGGATCGCGCCGGTGGTCACAGCGACTCGTGGAAGGTCCGGCTGATCACGTCGCGCTGCTGCTCGGGCGTCAGGCGCACGAAGTTCACCGCGTAGCCGGAAACCCGGATGGTCAGCTGGGGGTACTTCTCCGGATGCTCCATGGCGTCCACCAGCGTCGCGCGGTCGAGCACGTTGGCGTTGAGGTGGTAGCCGCCCGCGTCGACGTAGGCGTCGAGAATCCCGACCAGGTTCGTGACCCGCTCGTCCGCGGTGCGGCCGAGGCCGCCGGGGGTGATGCTCGCTGTCAGCGAGATCCCGTCCAGCGCCTGGTCGTAGGGCAGTTTCGCCACCGACAGCACCGCTGCGGCGAGCCCGTGCCGGTCCTGGCCGTTCATCGGGTTCGCGCCCGGTGCGAACGGCGTGCCCGCACGTCGGCCCTCCGGGGTGTTGCCGGTGTGCTTGCCGTAGACGACGTTGGAGGTGATGGTCAGCACGGACTGGGTGTGCGCCGCGTCGCGGTAGGCGGGGTAGCGGCGCACCTTGGTCATGAAGTCCTCGACCAACTCGACCGCGATGTCGTCGGCGCGGTCGTCGTTGTTGCCATAGCGGGGGAAGTCGCCCTCCACGACGTAGTCGACGGCGAGGCCGGTCGCGTCGCGGATCACGCGCACCCGAGCGTGCTTGATCGCGGAGAGGCTGTCGGCCACGACCGACAGGCCCGCGATACCGCACCCGAGCAGCCGCTGCACCGGGTGGTCGTGCAGCGCCATCTCGACGCGTTCGTAGGCGTACTTGTCGTGCATGTAGTGGATGACGTTCAACGTGTCCACGTAGGTCTTCGCCAACCAGTCGGTCATCCGGTCGAACGCCGTACGGACCTCGTCGTAGTCCAGGTAGTCACCAGTGAGGGCGGGGGAGGAGGGGGCGATCTGGTCGCCGGTCACCTCGTCGCGGCCGCCGTTGACCGCGTACAGCAGCGCCTTGGCGAGGTTGACCCGCGCACCGAAGAACTGCATCTGCTTGCCGACCTTCATCGCGGACACGCAGCAGGCGATCGCGGTGTCGTCGCTGAACCGCGGACGGATCAGGTCGTCGCTCTCGTACTGGATCGCACTGGTGTCCACCGACACACCGGCGCAGAACCGCTTGAAGCCGTCGGGCAGCCGGAGCGACCACAAGACGGTGAGGTTCGGTTCCGGTGCGGGACCGAGGTTGTAGAGCGTCTGCAGGAACCGGAAGCTCGTGCGGGTCACCAGCGGTCGGCCGTCCTCGCCGATGCCACCGATGCACTCCGTGACCCACGTCGGATCACCGGAGAACAGCGCGTCGTAGGCCGGGGTGCGCAGGAACCGCACGATCCGCAGCTTGATCACCAGGTCGTCGACCAACTCCTGCGCCGCCGACTCGGTCAGCCGCCCGGCGTCGAGGTCGCGCTGGAAGTAGACGTCCAGGAAGGTCGAGGTCCGTCCCAGCGACATGGCTGCGCCGTTCTGCTCCTTCACCGCCGCGAGGTAGGCGTAGTAGAGCCACTGCACGGCTTCACGGGCGGTGGTCGCCGGGCCGGAGATGTCGTCGCCGTAGCTCGCGGCCATCTGCCGCAACTCGTCCAGCGCCCGCACCTGCTCGGCGAGTTCCTCCCGGTCTCGGATCACCGCCTCCGTGGACGGCACCACGTCCAGCAGGGCCCGTTCCGCGTGCTTTGCCGTCACGAGCCGGTCCACGCCGTAGAGCGCGACCCGCCGGTAGTCGCCGATGATCCGCCCGCGGCCGTAGGCGTCGGGCAGGCCGGTGATGATCCCCGCCCGCCGGGCCCGCCGGATCTGGTCGGTGTAGGCGTCGAACACGCCGTCGTTGTGGGTCTTGCGGTACTTGGTGAAGACGTCCCGCACCAGCGGGTCCATGTCGTAGCCGTACGCGGCGAGACTCGCCTCCACCATCCGCAGCCCACCGTTGGGCATGATCGCCCGCTTGAGCGGGGCGTCGGTCTGCAACCCCACGATGATCTCCGCGTCGCGGTCGATGTAGCCGGGCAGGTGCGACGTGATCGACGAGGGGGTGTGGACGTCGACGTCGAGGACACCGCGCTCACGCTCCGCCGGGAACAGCCCCGACACCCTGAGCCACAGGGCGGTGGTCCGCTCGGTCGGGCCGCTCAGGAACCCGGAGCCACCTTCGTAGGGCCTGTAGTTGTCCTGGATGAACCCACGCACGTCGATCGCGCTCTGCCAGTCCTCGCCGCGGAAACCGCTCCACGCGCCGAGACGCTCCTCGGTGGCCGTCATCAGTAGGAGATGCGGAGGTGGTCGACGATCCCGGTGACGCCCGGCGCCGCCCACGCGGCGCGTTCGGCCTGGCGGCGCTCGGACCACGATCCGACCGAGCCCTCCAAGGTGACCACGCCCGCGTTGTCGGTCGTGACCGTGATGTGCTTGCTCTCGACCTCGGCGTTGCGCACCAACGCGGCCGTGATGCCCTTCTTGATGTCGACCGGCGAAGCGGTCGGGACGATGACGACGTTGTTCAGGACCGCCTTGACGCCCTTGAGGTAGTGCACGGCGCGATCCGCGGCCTCGTGCTGGAAGTGCCACCGCACGGAGCCGGTGAGGGTGACGATCCGGTCGTGCACGGAGACTTTGACCGTGTCCGGGACGTCGACCGCGCGCTCGACCGCTTCGCCGGCTCCACGGGCGATGTCGGTGTCGGTGACCCCGTTCCAGGTGCTGTTCACGGTGATCTCCTGAGCGATGGCGGTCACCCCGTGCACGCGCTCGACCACCTTGCCCGCGAGGCGCTTCTCGGGGAAGCTGTCGACTTCGCCCGACAGGGTGACCGCCCCATCGTTGACCGACACGCCGATGTGGGCGCTGTTCACCTCGGGAGTCCACCGCAGTTCTTCGATGACCGCGGCCTTCAGCTCGTCGTCCGGCCTGTGCAAGGTTGTCGTCATGGCTCCACGGTGCCGGACCGTCGAGGTCGGGGTCAGAGCAGAACGTCCCTCCGGAATCGCCGAGCGGCCCCGGCGGTGCGGGGTTCACTCCGCGGTGAAGTACCTGCGGGGGTCGCTACCCGCGCGAGCGCCGCCCGCGAGCCACTGGGAGAAGCCGTTGCCGTCCCGTCGTTCCAGTTCGTCGAGATACGCCTGCCGCGCCCGGATGATCTGCTGACGGGTGTGGTCGTCGGCCGCTCGCTGCAGTTGGAGGAAGCTGCGCCGCCAGGCCAGGCAGAGCTCGTCGGTGGGCAACGCGTCCGCGGGAGCGGTGGGCTCGAAGAGCGTCACGGGCACAGGGGTAGGGAGCGCCTCCACCTCACGTGCGTTCGACGGGTTCGGGGCGTGCCGGAATCGCCTGC
>JBDSAJ010000841.1:0-17611 GCA_039922235.1 Umezawaea sp. | reverse complement strand
GTGCGGCGACCCGGCAGGGTGTGCCAGGTGGATGACCCTCTGCTGCACACTCCGGTCATGACGCTGCAGATCAAGCCGGTTCACCGGTGGCGCGATGCCCATGTCGAGCGTGAGGTCGTCGCGCTTGGTCGGACCGAGGGTAGTAACCCCAGTGCAACCGTCCGCACCAGCGGCTGAGTCGGTGCCGTTGTGGCCGGCGGCGTCCTTCTTCGTCGGCTGGTAGTCCGCGTACTCGGCGGGCAGGGTCTTCAGGTCGAAGCACACCTGGTACGACCCGTCCGGAAGCTCCGGGAACAGGTACTTCCCGTCGGTACCGGTCTTGACCGGCGACCCGATCACGTTGCCCGAGCCGTCCTTCAGCGTGACCGTCACGCCGGGCACCGGGGTTTCGCCCGTGTCCTGGATGCCGTTCTTGTTGGCGTCCACCCACACGTAGTCGCCGAGCTTGTTCTGCGGCGTCGCGGAGATGCCCGCGTCCCGCGAGTGGTCGACGGCCCCCGGACCGCCGGTCGTCACCTTGGCGACACCGGCGGGGTCAACCTTGGAGTTGATCTGGGGGTTGTCGCCCGCGTTCTGCGTGGTCCACTTCAGGATGGCGAGCGGTGGCGCCCCTGGGAGCTTCGACGTGTCGATTCCGCTGTAGTCGAACTTCAGCGTGTAGCAGGTGTCGGGGAGGAGTCCCTGATCCTTGCCGAAGTAGTAGAGGCCGTTCTCGTCCGTCGTCGCCGAACTCAGGGGCGCGCCGGTGCCGTCACACGCCAGCAGTTGCACGACGACACCCGCCACGGCGGGCTCGTCCGCGTCCTGGATGCCGTCGCGGTCGGTGTCGAACCAGACCCGGTTGCCGATCTGCACAGGTGCCTGGTCGCACAGCGCCTCCAGGTCGGCCAGGCCGTTGGCCTTGCCCCAACCCTCCGAAGCGGTGTCGCTGACCTGGTACCCGTTCGGGTTCCCGGCTGCGGCCATGGTGCCGTCGGTCCGGTCGAACCAGCCGATGCCGCCGGTGTTCAGGCCCGTGGGGTCCATGACGGTGGCGGGCATCCGGGTCGCGCTGTACACCGTCGCGACCGCGCCCTGCGCGGTCTCGTGGTGCGGGGCGCCATCAGTGTCGCTGGAGTAGTACTCGCCGGGGAAGTACTCCACGACGTCGCCCGCTTCACTCGGGTCCTTGCTGGCACCGGTGTTGTTGTTCGCACACCCGGACGTGCCCTCCCAGGCGAACGTGCCGTCGGCCTGGCGGCAGGCGCGGTTGAGGTCGCCGCCGCTGACGGTGTCGAACAGCCCGCTGGAACCGTCGGCGGGCGGCATCGAGCGGCCACCCTGGTCACCGAAGCGGTCGCGGAAGCCGAGCACGAGATCGCCGTTGGCCTCGATGCCGATGTCGGTCAGCAGCGGCTCCGGGTTCTCCACCAGGCCGCCGGTCGGGGCAGGCTGCGTGAACTTCCCCTGCCAGGGGAGCCAGCGGTCGGTGGGGGTCCCCTGCCACAGCGTGGTGCCGCGCTTGAAGGTCAGCGCCTGCGTCACGACTGGTGCGCCGAACGTCCCCGCGGCTTCGTCGAAGGTGCGCACGACGACCTTCATGTCCGCCTGCTGCTGGGTCGACTCGCCGGAGCAGACGCCGCCGACGTAGACCACGCCGTCGCGCACGCCGAGTGCGCCCGGACGCCAGTCGCCCGCGGCCGGGCAGCCCGGATCCGGGATCGCGTACGAAGCCTTCGGCTGGGCCGCGGTCGCGGCGGTGGCGTCGTAGAGGTACAGCTTGCGGTCGGCCAGGTTGACCACGTAAAGCGTCGTGCCGTCCTCGCTGATGTCGACGTCGCCGAGCGCCTCCTTGCCGACCACGTCGGCGAAGGCCCCGTCAGCCCCGGTCTCCATCGCGTGGGCGGTGCTGCCCGCGGTCGGCACCGTGGTGAAGAGCGTGGTGGCGTTCGCGACCGTGTCGGTCACGTACACCGCGCCCTGGCCACCTGTGCCGTAGAGGGCGGCGCGCTTGGCGAACGCGCCGGAGAAGACCCGCTTGTCGGCCTTCCGGTACGCGAGGCCGTAGATGGTCCCGGTATCGCCCTGCGAAGCCAGCTGGGTGGTCGAGGCCGCGGTGCCGCGCGCGGTGAACGGCACCGACACCACGGACCGAGCCGCGTTGTCCACGCCCGGCGCGATGCCGTTGCGCTGGCACCCGGTCACCAGCGTCGGGTTCTCCTGGCAGTAGTCGGCCGGGTTCCACAGGCCGAGGACGAGTGACGCGTCCTTGCCGTCACCCACGTCCACAAAGGACGTGAGGGGGGACAGGCCCGCACCCGCGGGGGCGGGCTGGAGCTTGCTGCCCGCGGGCGGCAGGCCGTCGACCCGGTACTTGCCGCCTGCCAGCCCGTCGAGCCCGACCGAGACGGTGCCGTCGGCGGTCGTCGTCGCGCTCGTGGTCTTGCCTGCCGCGTCGGTCACCGTGATCGGGGCGTTCGCAACGCCGATCGCGAGTGCGGGCTGGTAGCTGCCGGAACCCGTCACGTCCCGGACCACCCGCACCGTGAGGGTTCCGTCCGCCCGATTCACCGGATCTTCGGCGAGCGCTCGTGTGCTCGCCGTACTCACCAGTGCGCACACCAGCATGCTCACCACAGCGGCACCCAGGGACCTCTTCATTAACTCTCCACTCACGTCACGTGCCTTGCACACGAAATACTCGGCCGGAGCGTAGGGCGGGCGAATGGTGTACGCGACACGAAAAATTCTCGGGTCGCTACCCCTGGCGACTTTGCCCCAAACGCAACACGGCGATGTTCACCGGTACGCGTGAAACCGAGGTAGAGCGTGCTACCGAACGCAGTTGTCCGGGACGTGTTTCGTGGCGTTTGGAGCGTCTTGGGCCACTCGTTGGAGATTTAACCCAACGACAGGGCGACTTTCGTTAAACTGTCCTACTTGGACAGCTGGGGTAGCGTCGTGAACGGCGTGGCGCCGGGAACGAGGTCGAACGAGGCGTCCGACTCGGCCGCGCCGATCCTGGCTTCGACCCGGCACAGGTCGCCGCCCGCGGCCACCCAGTAGCGCAAGCGGGAACCCGAGTCGTGGCGACCTGCCGCAGCGCCCGGTCCTTCGAAGACGTCGACCGGGGTTCCGCCCACCGCTTCGGGGCGCAGCCAGCGCGCGTTGCTCTGCCGGAGCAGTTGGGCGTTGTCGGGTCGGTCGCTCCCGAGGCCGAGCAGCAGCGCGAGCGCCGTGTCCAGTTCCCCTCCGGGCGCCTGGACCGGGCGCAACTGCCACTGGCCCGCCGGTGGCGAGCCTGCCGCGTCCGTGGCGCCCGCGAGGAAGGCCAGCTCCCGCCCGTTCCACTGCAGGAGGCCGGTCGAGCCGTAGCCGGAGCCGCCTTCCGTTCGCAGCGTCCCGTAGCCGATGCCGCGCCGGTAGTCGATCCGCCCGGCCAGTTCGAGCGTCCCGGCCGCCGAGGGAACCCGACCGCGGAACGACACCAGCCCGTGGTCGTAGTTCTTGAACCGGATCACCGCCAGCAGATCGGCCTGGTCCTGGGTCAACGGGTGCGGCGAGGGCGTCGAGGAGCACCCCGCCAGCGCCGCCGCGACCAGCAGCGCCACGAGGGTCCTCATCGGACGGTCAGCAGATCGGGCTCGGGCACGCTGATCGCCTCGACGTCCACCGGCCCCGGCAACCCCGTCGTCGACGAGGGCGGTGCCTGCTGGGCTCGCGGCATCCCAGGCAGGCGCGGCGGCGCCGCGACGTCCGGGAAGGGGATCCCCCTCGGTGGGGTCATCCGAGGCAGGGGCACGGACGGCTGCGGGCCGACAGGGGCCGGGCAGGCCACCACTGGGCCCGCGGGGGCGACGGCGGCGAACACGTTGTCCTGGAAGCAGTTCCCGGCCGCGGGCGCCCGCGCGGTCGCGACCAGTGCGACGTCGACACCGTTGCCCGCGAGGACGTTCCCGATCACGCGGTTGCGCAGTGGCGGCAGGTCGACCGACGAGCCGAGCAGGATCCCGGCGACGGGGTTGCCCTCGACCCGGTTGCGCGCGACCAGGTTGTCCGTGCCGCCCGCGATCCCGACGCCGATCCCGAAACCGCCGTCGGCCTGCGCGGGTGACTCCGGCTCGGCGTTGGCGCCCAGCAGGTTGCCGACGATGGTCGCGCCGCTCTGCGGGACGAGCGCCTCCTGGTAGTCCGAGTTGGTCGTCAGACCGACCCGGTTGCCGGAGAACCGGTTGCGCAGCACGTACATCTCGCCCGAGGCGTTGGTCCCCTCGTACCCGACGGCGTTGTGCTCGGCGACGTTGTCCCGGACCACGATCCCGCACGGGCGGCACTGGCCGACGTAGATCCCGGAGTCGGCGCTGCCCGACACGTAGTTCTGCTCGATCACGCCGTGCTGGGCGTCGAAGGCGTAGATGCCGTACAGGCCGTTGTTGCCCGCGGTCACGTAGGACACCCGGAAGCCCTGCAAGGGCGGGAACTTCGCCGGGTCCAGCCTCTTGTACCCGTCGCTGCCCTTGGCCAGCCCGTCCCCGCCGTCGGACATCCCGGTCACCAGTACCCCGTTGAGCGTGTTCGCCCGCACGGTGAGGTTCTCGACCGAGACCCCCGGCGCGCTCACCACGACACCGTTGGCCCGGCGGACCTCCCCGTCGATCACCACGTCGTTGCGGTCGGTGCCCCGCAGCGTGACCCCTGGCGTCCGGAGCCGCACGGTCTCGGTGTAGCGACCGGGGGAGACCAGGATCAGGTCACCGGGCCGCGCGGCATCGGCGGCGGCGGAGATCGCGGCGTAGTCTCGGGGAACCAGCAGCGTGGCGGGCCCGCTGCGCGCGGCCGCGCCACACCCGGACAGGCCGGCACCGATGAGCAGGAGGGCGTACGCGAGGTGGGGAGCACGGAGCACGCGCCCAGGGTGCCGCACTCCGCGCGTGACGGCGTCGGAGTTCCCCCCTCCAGGTAGTGAAGTTCGCTCTTTCCGGGCTTCCACGAGCGCGGGCCCCCGCCAGTGGCCATCATGGCCGCCATGCCTTCCTCCGCCGGTCTGTCGCGCCGTCGTCTGCTGGCCGTGGGCACGGCGACCGCGGCCGGTCTCGTCGCCGGTCCGTCCCTGCCCGCCGTGTCGGCGCCGGAGGGCGTCGTCGAGCCGGACGGCGTCGTCGAGGCCCACGGCGAGCACCAGGCCGGGATCGTCCTGCCCCGGATCGCCCAGCGCCACTGCGCCGTCGTCGTGTGCGACCTTCCCCAGTCGGACGTCCGCGGCCTGCTCGCGGCGCTCGGGCGCCGGATCCACACCCTCACCAGCGGCGACGGCACCGCGCTCGGCGGCCTCCCGCCCGCGGCGGCGACGGTCACCGTCGGGCTGGGGCCCCGCGTGGTCCGCCTGCTCGACCCGGCGCTGCCGGGAACCACCGAGCTTCCCGCCTTCACCCGCGAGGACATCGCGCCCGGCGACCGCGACGGTGATCTGCTCCTGCAGATCTGCGCGATGGACCCGCTGGTCGTGTCGCTGATCGCCGCCGACCTGGCGGCGCTGGCCGGTCCGGTGCGCTGGCGCGCGCAGGGATTCCGCGGCGCTCCGACCGGTGCGACCGGTGCGGCGCGGAACCTGCTCGGCTTCACCGACGGCATCGTCGGCCCGCACACCGATGACGACCTCCGCGACCAGGTGTGGCTGGACGGCTGGGCCGCGGGCGGCACGATCGCCGTCGTCCGGCGGATCACCCTCGACACCGGCGCGTTCCACCAGCTGTCGGTGGACGACCAGGAAGCGGTGTTCGGCCGCAGGCGCGCCACCGCCGAACCGCTGTCGGGTGGTGGCCCGGACGCCGACATCGACCTCAGCGCCAAGAGCTCGGACGGCGAGTACCTCGTCCCAGCGGACGCGCACGTCCGGGTGGCGCACCCGCTGACCAGCGGGACCGGCCTGATGCTCCGGCGGTCCTACAGCTCACCCGACGGGCTGCTGTTCATCAGCTTCCAACGCGACATCCGGACCTTCACCGCGACGCAGTCCACGATGGACGAGCGCGACGCGCTGATGCGGTTCGTCACCACCACCGCCACCGGGAGTTTCCTCATCCTCCCCGGCTTCGGGCCGGACCGTCCGCTCGGTTCCCCGCTCTGGACCTGATCGCGAGGCGCCGGTCGACGTGATTTTCCTGGCGCGCACCGGCCACCTGCCGACCGCCGTCGCTCCCGTCACGGTCGTGGTGGCGTCGTCGACCCGTCGACGTCGACGCCACGTCCGGGAACGCTCACTGCGGTCTCCGCTCCTCCGGGACATGACCGGTGGGTCGAACGTGGGCGGGCATCCGCTCCCCGACGTGGCCCGGTGCCCCCGCTCGGGGGGCGGGGGCACCGGGCCGGTCAGCAGGCGGAGTCGGTCCGGGTCAGCAGACCCGGTTCTCCGGTGTCGTTCGACCGGCGCGGGTCACGCCGCGGTGCAGGTGAGCGCCGGGACGGAGTCCGTGCCGTTCGAGGAGCCCACGAAGCCGAACGTGGTGCTGGAGCCCGCACCGATGGCACCGTTGTGCGAGACGTTCTTCGCGCTCACGGAGGCACCGCTGGTGGTGAGTTCCACGTTCCACGAGGAGCCGATGGACTGGCCGTCGGCGAAGCTCCAGGTGACCGTCCACCCGGTGACGGGTGTCGCGCCCGCGGTCACCTCCACGTCGGCCTGGAACCCGCCCTGCCAGTGCCCGGTCAGCCGGTAGGTGGCGGTGCAGCCGGTCCGCGGGGGATCGGTCGTCGTGGTGGTGGCGCTCGGACTGCCGACGGCGAACGCGGCGCTCATGGAGTTGTAGGCGGGTTTGGGGCGGAGGTTGTTGTCGAAGGGCAGCGCCGCGCCCTCGCCGGGGAACACTCCGGGGATCCACGAGTGGTTGTCGCTCAGACCCCAGGTCGTGATGCCGACGCACCGGAGCACGGAGAGGCAGGCGTCGACGACCTTCGCGTAGTCCTGGCCCTGCTGGGCGAGCTTCGCGCTGTCGGGCGGCGTCTTCATCCGGATGTCCAGCTCGGTGATCGCGACGTCCACGCCGAGGTCCGCCAGGCGCTTGATGTTCTGCTGCATGGTCGACGGCACCTGGCCGACGATCAGGTGCGCTTGCAGGCCGACGCCGTCGATGGGCACGCCCTGCTGCTTGAACGCCTTGACCATGTTGTAGACGCCGTCGCTCTTCGCGCCGATGCCGTCGGTGTTGTAGTCGTTGTAGTAGAGCTTCGCGGTCGGGTCGGCGGCGCGAGCCGCGCGGAACGCCTCGGCGATGAAGCCGTCACCGAGCTTCTGCTGCCAGAACGACTGCCGCCTGGTCCCGTTCTCGGCGAACGCCTCGTTGACCACGTCCCAGGCGAACACCTTGCCCCGGTAGTGGCCCATCACGGTGTTGATGTGGTTGACCATCGCCGAGCGCAGGTCGGTGGCCGACAGGTTCTGCGCCCAGGCCGGGGTCTGGCTGTGCCAGACCAGCGTGTGCCCCCGGACCTTCTGGCCTGCCGCGACGGCGCCCGCGACGACCTGGTCGCCCCTGGCGAAGGTGAAGCTCCCGCGATTGGGCTCGGTGGCGTCCCACTTCATCTCGTTGCCCGGTGTCACGACACCCGCCTCGCGGGCGTTGAGCGCCCGGTAGGCCGAGTCGTTGAAGTCCCCGGCGGTCATCGAGTTGCCGAAGTAGCGCCCCTTGGACGCGGCCAGGTCGCGCAGGGGGTTCGCCGCCGAAGCCGGTGGTGACAGGACGACGGCCAGCGCGGCGACGGACGCCAGCGCCGCTGCCGCCACCGCGATCCTGGTTCTGGTTCTGATCACTTCTCCTCCTGGTGGGTGGATCAGGCGGTGGCGCACCGCGTGCCGTTGAGCGTGAACGAGTCCGCGGCGGAGCTGTCACCGGTGTGCGTGGCCTGGAAGCCGAACGACACCGACCCGCCCACCGGGATCTGCCCGTTGTGGTCGACGTTCTTCGCCGTCACCGTGCCGCTGGTGGGGGAGTAGCCCGCGTTCCAGCCGGAGGTGATCGTCTGTCCGCTCGGGAGGCTGAACTGGAGCTGCCAGCCCGACACGGGCACGGCGGACGTGTTGGTGAGGGTGATGGACTCGGTCAGCCCGCTGTTCCAGGGGCTGACGACCGCCGAGACGCGGCAGGCGCCGGAAGGCTGAGGCGTGGTCGTCGTCGTGGTCGTCGTTGTGGTGGTCGTGGTCGTTGTGGTGGTGGTGGCCGGGCGGTCCAGACCGAGGAACGCGATGCCGTAGGCGAGCATCCCCGCCATCGGCAGGGTGTGCCCGGTGCCCTGGATGCTGATGCCCTCGACCGCGGTGCCGTAGCGGGTGCGCGTCCACGTCGACTGGGGGCGGTCGGTGGACGTCGGCGTCTGGGACAACCCGTGCAGGTTGGTCCACTGGTCGATCTCCTCGCCGAAGTTCGGGTACGCCAGCGTCGTGTCGGTCGACCCGTGCCACAGCTGCATCCGGGGGTAGCGGCCGGTGTAGCCGGGGTACATCGCCCTGGCCTGGTCGCCCCACTGCTGCGGGGACTTCAGCAGCGTCCCGCCCGAGCACTGGCTGTTCCACAGCGAACCGTTGTTGGTGGCGAAGCAGCCCGCCGGGACGCCCGAGTAGGCCGCGCCCGCGCTGAACACGTCCGGGTACTGCGCTGCCAGGACGTTGGTCATCATCGCCCCGGAGGAGAAACCCGCCACCACGATCCGCGCAGGGTCGACGTTGTAGCGCTGCCGGGCGTACGAGACCATCGACATGATGCCGGTGGAGTCACCGCCGCCGTTGCGCCGCAACGCGTTCGCTGTGGACACGTCGAAGCACTTGCCGTCACGGGTGGCCTCGGGGTAGACGATCACGTACTTGTACCGGTCGGCCCCGGTGACGAAGTCGCGCCCGTTGCCGTTGTGCACGCCACTGGCCGAGCCGCCGCAGTAGTGCACCATGAGCAGCAGGGCAGGCCGAGCCGCCACGGCGTCCGGCACGTAGGCGTACATGTTCAGGTTGGTCGGGTTGGTGCCGAAACCGGTCACCCGCGCCAACGACGCCGCGTTCGCCGGTTGTTGGGCTGCCACCACCAGCACCGTGGCTGCGATCAGCGTCAGGACCGCGGCGAACAGGCCAACGAGCTTCGCCCTCATCGTGTCCTCCAGTTCTGGGTGGCGGTGGTGGTGCCGAACTGCCACCAGTTCATGTTGAGCAGGTAGCCGCTGCCGCCGGTGAACCTCAGGTACAGGTCGCGGGTGCCCGAGAGACCGCTGACGGGGCAGGACACCGTGGTCCACGCCTGCCACCCGCCGGTGTTGGGGACGGTGCAGCGGCCGACGACGGTTCCGGTCGGGCTGTCGGTGCGGACCTCCACGGCGGCGCCGGACACCGTCGAGGAGACGCGGGTGCTGAACGACGTCGCGCCCGCGCCGAAGGCGGCGTTCTTCACCTTGAGGTAGTCACCGTTGTTGATGAACCCGACGTTCATGCCGCCCTCGGAGGAGACCTCGGTCTCGATGCCCGAACCCCAGGCGATGGTCTCGGCCTCCTGGCGCGCATAGGGGTTGAGCGTGTCGGCGGGCGGCGGGCCACCGGTGGTCATGGACATCGTCGGGATGGTGCCGTCGGCGTTGTAGGTGAACTTCTCGACGGCGACGGAACGGGTGTAGCCACCGCCTCCGGGCAGCGCGCCGTTGTGGTAGAAGAAGTACGAACCGCCCTTGAAGTCGACGATGCCGGGGTGGTTGGTGAAGCTGCCGCCCTGCGTCGGCATGACGGTGCCCCGGTAGGTCCACGGCCCGGTCGGACTGGTGGCGGTGGAGTACGCGATGAACTCCGAGCAGCACTTCGCCGCGAAGACGTTGTAGTACAAGCCGTTGCGCTTGTAGACCCAGGGCCCCTCCTCGTAGAGGGTCGGCCGGTTGGCGTCGCCGGTCCGGGTGCCGAAGCCCGCGGTGGTGAGCGGGATCTTCGTGGCGCTGCCGGAGAAGGAGATCATGTCGCTGTTGAGCTTGACGTACCAGAGGTTGGGGTTGCCCCAGTACAGGTACGCCTGACCGTTGTCGTCGATCATCACGGTCGGGTCGATCTCGCCGTTCTCCACCAGCGGGCGGCCGATCGCGTCGTGGAACGGGCCGGTGGGGCTGTCCGCGACCCCCACGCCGATGGCCATGCGGCCGGTGGCCCGGTTGACCACCGGGACGTACCAGTAGAACTTGCCGTTGCGCTCGACGGCTTGGCCCGCCCAGGCGTCCTTGCTGGCCCAGCTGAAGGTGGCGATGCTCATCGGCGAGCCGTGGTCGGTCCAGTTCACCATGTCGGCCGACGACCAGACGCGCCAGTCCTTCATGGTGAAGTAGGTGGAGTTGTCCTCGTCGTGCCCGGTGTAGAGGTACACCCGGCCGTTGTGCACCAGCGGGGCAGGGTCCGCGGTGTAGACGTGTTGCACGATGGGGTTGTCGGCCCTGGCCGGTGAGGCCGCGCCCAGCGCGGTCGCGGCCAGCACCAGTCCGAGCAGCGCGGCGACGCGCGTCCTGAACCTCGCCGTCGAAGAGGTCATCATCGTCTCCCAAGCAGGGGCGGAAGATCGTTGTGGTGCCGCAGCGCCTGGAGCGGGGCGGATCCGCTCCAGGCGAGTGGTGTCAGGCGGCCGCGCAGGTGGGGGACAGCCCGTCGCCGCTCCCGGTGCCCTGGAAGCCGAACTCGGTGGACTGCCCGGCGGCTACCGCGCCGTTGTAGTCGACGTTGGTCCAGTTGACCGTGCCGGTGGTACCGCTGCGGTTGGCGCTCCAGGAGCCCGTGACGGTCGTGCCGGACGGCAGCGAAGTGGTCACCTTCCAGCCGTTCAGCGCGGAGGAGCCCGCGGTGACCTTGACGGTGGCGACGAAGCCGCCGTTCCAGGGGTTCAGCGACACAGACGCGGTGCAGTTGCCGTTGCCGGGGTTGGGCGGCGTGGTGGTCGTCGTTGTCGTTGTCGTCGTGGTCGTGGTCGTCGGTCCACCTGGGACGGTCGGCCCACCCGCGTTGAGGGCGTCGAGAACCGAGGTGTAGGAGGCCTTCTTGTTGCCGGAGCGGTCGAACAGCAGCGGGTTGTCGTTGCCGCGCCAGGAATCGCTGTCGCGGATGCCCCAGGTGGTGATGCCGGTGCAGCGGGCCACGGCCAGGCAGGCCTTGGTCACCGCGGAGTAGCCGTTGGCCTGGCTGGCCCCGCCGATGTCCAGCTCGGTGATCTGGACGTCGACCCCGAGGTC
This sequence comes from Umezawaea sp., assembly GCA_039922235.1. Taxonomy (GTDB): domain Bacteria; phylum Actinomycetota; class Actinomycetes; order Mycobacteriales; family Pseudonocardiaceae; genus Umezawaea. The sequence continues at coordinate 6,403 of JBDSAJ010000841.1, read as the reverse complement.
GGCGAAGCGCTTGATGTTGGCCTGGTAGTCACCGGGCGGACCGTTGGTGAGGTGCGACTGGAGCCCGACGCAGTCGATCGGCACGCCGCGGGTCTTGAAGTCGCGGACCATGTTGTAGATGCCGGTGGACTTCGCGTTGATGCCGTCGGTGTTGTAGTCGTTGTAGCAGAGCTTCGCGCCGGGGTCGGCCGCCCGAGCGGCGCGGAACGCCGCCTCGATCCAGTCGTTGCCGGTGCGCTGGAGGTTCGAGTCGCGCCGCCCGCCGCTGTTGCCGTCGGCGAACGCCTCGTTGACCACGTCCCAGGCGTAGATCTTGCCCTTGTAGTGGCTCGCGACCTGGGTGACGTGGTTGATCGCCGCGGCGCGGAGGTCGGAGCCGCTGAGACTCTGCGCCCAACCCGGCTGCTGCTGGTACCACAGCAGGGCGTGGCCGCGCATCCGCTTGCCGTTGTTCAGCGCCTGGTTGAGGATGCGGTCGCCGTTGGCGTAGTTGAACTGCCCGCGGTTCGGTTCGGTGGCGTCCCACTTCATCTCGTTCTCGGCGGTGACCATGGTGAACTCCCGGTTGAGGATGTTCACGTAGGCCGAGTCACCGAGCTTGCCCGCCGCGACGGCCGCGCCGAAGTAACGGCCGGTCTGTGCGGCGGCCGCGCCGAGGGTCGTCGCCGCGCTGGCGGTGGTGGTGACGATCAGCGTCGCGCCGAGCGTGGCCGCGAGGGCTGTCGACACGATCGCCATTCGTGACACTGACCTCGATGTCAGTTTCATCGAATCTCCAATCGGTGGATACCCCGGCCTTCAGGCCGGGGAGGAGTCGATCCCTGAAGGGGTCAGGAACGTATGAGTCCGAAGTGGATGGGCAGCTTCGGTCTTCAGTGCTGGACCCGATGGTCGGGGGCGATGGTGGAGCGTGCGTACCGCTATCGCTTCTGTCCCAACGACGAGCAGGTGGTGGAGTTGTCGCGGACCTTCGGCTGTGGCCGGCTGGTGTACAACAGGGCGTTGGAGGCCCGCACCACCGCGTGGCGTCAGGAGCGGCGGCGGGTCGGCTACGGCGACACGTCGGCGTTGCTCACCGAGTGGAAGCAGACCGACGAGTTCGGGTTCCTGGCAGAGGTCTCGTCGGTGCCGTTGCAGCAGTGCCTGCGACACCAGTACAAGGCGGACTGGTACGGCCGCACGGTGGTCGTGGTGGACCAGTGGGATCCCCCCAGCAAGACCTGCTCGCGGTGCGGGCACCTGCTCGACGTGTTGCCGATGGGGGTCCGGGAGTGGATTTGCCCCAGTTGCGTCGGGGTCCACGACCGGGATGTCAACGCCGCGCGAAACATGCTGGCCGCCGGTCGGGCGGTCGCTCGCTAGTCGGTGAGGCATCCGTCGGAACTTCCCTTCCGGGGAGAAGAAGCGGGAAGAGTTCGCCGTGAAGCGGGCCGTCCTTCCCGCCCTGTGGGGCGGGAAGGGGCCCGGAGAGTGTGTGCCGAGCAGAAGTGTGGCAGTGGATGTTGGCGTTCACAAGGTGGATCGAGAAAGCTCCCGGTCATATTGGTCCTAATGGTCCAATAAAAACCGGGAGCGCTCCCAATTGCCACTTGAAGGGCTTAGAGGGTCAAGTCGAGTCGTATCCTTGCTAAGGATTGGGCTAACGTTAGCGCTAACAATTTAGCTATTGAAAAACGTTTGTGACGCCCTGGTCCTGGGAAGCGTCACTGGCGCACGCTCCACTGCTGGTTGGTGCCGCCGTGGCAGGACCAGAGGTGGAGCAGCGTGCCGTTCGCGGTCCCGTTCCCGCTGGCGTCGAGGCACAGCCCGGACTGGACGCTGGTGATGGTGCCGTTGGAGTTGACGTTCCACTGCTGGTTGGTGCCGCTGTGGCAGTCCCAGATGATCGCCGCGGTGCCGTTGGCCGTTCCCTGGCCGGAGGCGTCCAGGCACTTGCCGGACACGACGAGCTGCTTGGCCGACGTGAGGCTCCACCGCTGGTTCGCCCCGCCCTGGCAGTCCCAGAGCCTCGCCTGGGTGCCGTTGGTCGCGGTCGCGACGTCGACGCAGCGACCCGACTGTCCGCCCACGAACATGGCGTTCTGCGGCCCGCCGGTGCTGCCGCCGGTCGGTCCGGCGTTCGCCATCACCGCCTGGGCGCCCGCTGGCCAGTTGCCGTTGGCGACCGTGATGTTGCCGGAGACCGTGTTGCCGCGGTTGCCGTTGGTCACGTTGGTCGAGCCGTTCGTCGACCAGTTGTTGGTGAGGGTCCAGTTGCCCATGTTCTCGCCGCCCCCGTAGTTGGCGGTCGCCCACGTCCCGGTGGAGGAGAAAACGTTGTTGGTGGCGGTGTAGTACTTGGACCCCTCGTCGAAGTAGAGCCCGAAGTAGCCGTTGGTCCGCAGGCAGTAGTTCTCGCTGATCACCGCACTGGGATTCCACCCAAGGGTGTAGATGCAGCCGCCGTCGTTCATCTGCTGCATCACGTCGTGGACGTAGTTGCCGATGAGGCGGGTGTTGGACGCGGTGGTCGGTGTCGTGTACCGCGGCTGGTAGTTGTACAGGCCTCGGTTGGCGTAGTTGTTGCTGCCGCCCGCGTCGTTGGCGCCCCAGCCGTACCCGATGGACATGCCGGTGTACGGCAGGTTGTAGACCTCGTTGTGGGACACGGTGGAGTTGGTGACGTAGGTGTTCAGCACCGACACGATCCCCCGGTAGTCGAGACCCAGGTCGTGCAGGCGGTTGTTGCTGATGGTGATGTCCCGGTTGACCATCCGCTGGTCGGACGGGTGGTGGGCGTCGGCGCGCACGCCACCGACCACGACGCCGCCCGCCGAGTTGCGGGCGATCTCGGACCGGGTGACCGTCACGTTGGAGGCGCCCAGCCCGACTCCGCTGGCGTGGGCGTTGGCGTCGTTGCCGATGCCGATGGCCGTCTGCCCCAGGTTGACGAACTGGGAGTCGGTGAAGGTGATGTTGTCAGCCGCGGAGACCTGCACGGCGGCGGGCATCTGGAACCAGTTCGGTCGCGCCGCCTCGAACTGGGTGCAGCCGCTCTGGCACGAGGTGATCCGGTCGGCGGGCCAGTTCCAGTTGCCCGCGATGTAGGAGCCGGTCTGCTGGTCCGCGAACCCCTGGTTGCTGCTGGGGCCCAGCCACGTCGTGCCGGTGAAGGTGATCCCGCTGAACGTCATGTGGTGCGCGCGGGCGTCGTAGGTGCCGCCGACGTCGACCAGTGACTGCAGCACCGGCAGTTCCACGCTGGTGCTGCCCATGTTCTGGCCGGCCGTCGGGATGTAGTACAGCGCGCCCGCCGCGGGGTTGACGTACCACTCGCCCGGCGAGTCGAGGAACTCGTAGGCGTTGGCCAGGTAGAACGGGCCCGCTCGGAACGGGCTGCTGAGCGTGTCGTAGCCGAAGGTGTTGTTGTTCCACGCGGGTTGCTGCATCGTGACGACGCCGCCGCTGATGCCCTGGACGGGGGAGTACCGGTCGGTGAAGGAGTTGACGCTCTCGACCTCGACCCGGTTCTGGTTGGCCAGGTTGTTCAGGTAGCCCAGCGCGGAGTTGGAGAACCGCATCCCCGTGCTGGTGAACGTGAAGTCGGACCGGTTCACCTGGGTGCGGGCGCGAGGGGCCAGTACGCCGTTGACGTACAGCTGCCGGGTGTCGGTCCCGGCGCTGATGTTCGCCCGCCAGATGTTCTTGCCGGAGTCGGCGACCGACCAGCCGGTGACGGCTCGGGCGCCGCTGAAGACCGGGTGCGCCGACGGAGCTGCCTGCCACACCACGCGGTAGCCGTTGGTGCCGGAGTCCGCCGCGGTCATCCGCAGCGGTTCGGCCAGCCGGTACACCCCGTCCGCCAGTTGGACCACGAGGTCGCCGGACATCGAGCCGGTGAGGGCCTGGACCGCGGCCTGCGCGGCGGGCAGCGCGCACGGCTCGGTGGCCGAGCAGGCGCTACCGGTGCCGGTGGGGGAGGCGTAGAGGGTCGTCGTGGCCGCCGATGCGGAGGGAGCCGTGACCACCGCGGCGATCGCCACCGAAGTGGCTATGAGCGCGAAGTTCTTGCGTGCCAGCGAAAACAAGGATCCTCCTGGTGTGCGGGGTGATGCTCGATCACCCTCCCGCGGCGGCGGACGGGGAGGCTTCGACCTCGGGGACGAACGGCGCGAGCAGGCGTCGTCCGGCGCGTTCCGGTTGGATGTGGGGGCCTGCTGACGGCAAGGCCACGATCCGGTGCTGGGAGGCGGTGATCGCCTCCTCGTCGACGTGGATGCCCAGCCCGTGGCTGTCGCCGAGGACGTACCCGCCGTCGACCACCTTCAGGTCGACCGACAACCCCACCGGGGGCTCCAGGTCCTGCAGTTCGCTGACCAGGTGGTTGGGCACGGACGTGGCGGCGTGCACCAGGCCGACGGGGGTGTTCCCGATGGGGCTGACGGGCAGGTCGTGCGCGTGCGCGAAGGCCGAGACCCGGAGGAAGTGCGTCACGCCCCAGACCGCCGCCGCCTGCACGACGTCGACCGCGCCCGCGGCGACGAGCGGGCGGTACTGCTCAAGGCCCGTGAGGTTCTCGCCGCTGGCGACCGACGCGCGGATCCCCCTGCCGACCGCCGCGTGCCCCTCGACGTCCCAGCGTCGGACGGGCTCCTCGATCCACGTGAGGTCGAGCGTCCGCTCGATCTCCGAGACGTGGCGGACGGCCTGCTTGCGCGTCAGCGCCTCGTTCACGTCCAGCATCAGGCCCGGTCGCCGCCAGCCGCCCGCGTCGACGAGCACCTGCCGCACCAGCGCGAGGCGGTGCACGTCCCGGTCGACGTCCAGGCCGCCCTTGAGCTTCGCCACCCGCAGACCGCGAGCGGCGTAGGCCTCGTACACCGCGACCAGTTCGTCGTCGTCCAGACCGATGTCCAGGCCGGAGGCGTAGGCGGGCACCCGGCGGTCGCGGCCGCCCAGCAGCCGCCACAGCGGTTCCCTCGCGGCCTTCGCCTTGATGTCCCACAGCGCGGTGTCGAAGGCGCCGATGGTGCCGAACACCGCACCCGCGTGACCCGCCTTGAACGTCTGCCGCAGCATCCGGTCGTACAGCGCCGTGACGCCGCGCGGGTCCTCGCCCTCGATCGCCGCGAAGACCACCTCGGCTTGCACGTGGGGACCGAGTCCTACGCCGGTGATGCCCACGTCCGTTTCGACGATGACGATCGGCACCCGGACGACCCCGTCGGCGAAGACGCCGTTGGCGTCGCCCACCGGCCTACCCCAGTGCTGGACGGTCGTGAGGGTCCGGTATCCGGTGATGCGCATGTCTCAGCCCTTCGTGGACCCCGCGGTGACGCCATCGGCGATCTGGCGCTGGAGGAACAGGTAGACGACCAGGACGGGGATGGCCGCGATCAGCACTCCGGAGGCGAAGACCGGGATGTCGTCCGAGTACTGGCCACGCAGGGAGGTGACCCCGACCATGAGGGTGCGGTGCTCCGGCGACGGCATCATCAGCAGCGAGATGAGCACGTCGTTCCAGCAGAACAGGGCGTTGAGCACGCCGACCGAGAGCAGCGCGGGTCTGCCCATCGGCAGGATGATCCGCCAGTAGACGCCGTACACCGAGTTGCCGTCGATCCGGGCGGCGTCCACGATCTCCGCGGGCACGGTCGAGTAGTAGCTGGTCATCAGGAACACGGTGAACGGCAGGAACTGCGCCACGTACGCGAGGACGAGCCCGTGGTAGGTGTCCACGAGTCCGGTGTCGGCCATCACGCGGACCATCGGGACCATGATCACCTGGAACGGGATGAACAGGGCGCCGAGGAAGCCGAGGAAGAGCGCGGACGAACCGCGGAACCGCAACCGGGCGAGCGCGAAACCGGCCATGGACCCGAACAGCAGGAGGACCGCGACCGCACCCGTCACCACGATCGCCGAGTTCAGGAAGTAGCGGGACACCCCGACACTGGTCCACGCCGAGACGAAGTTGTCCCACCGCAGCGAATCGGCGATGGCGAACCTGTCCAGGACGTACTCGCGACGGGTCTTGACGGCCACGTTCGCGGTGAACACGAGCGGGTAGACCGTGGCCAGCGCGAGCAGGGCCATCGGGACCACGACGACCCACTTCGCCGTGCGGGACGAGGGCATCAGTCCTCCCGGCCCGAACGCCGGAGGATGCCGATCTGGGCCAGCCCGACCACCAGCATGACGAGGAACAGCACCGTCGAGGCCGCGGAGGCGAGCGCGGGCCGGTTCATCTGCCCCTGCTGGATCCAGATGTAGTACTCGGGCAGGTAGGTCGATCCCTCCGGTCCGCCGCTGGTCATCACGTAGAGCAGGCCGAACATCGAGGTGAGCATGCCGATCATCGTGGTGACGAAGACGAACTGGATCGTGCGGGTGAGGCTCGGGATGATCACGTGCCAGATGGTCT
>JBDSAJ010000840.1:0-8130 GCA_039922235.1 Umezawaea sp. | reverse complement strand
CCGAGGGCCTCGGCGCCACCGTGTACCAGGGCGTCCGCGTCGGCAAGGTCGACTTCGACGGCGAACTGCCCGTCGTGCACGCCAAGATCGGCGGCCGTGACGTCGCGGTGCCGGTGCGGATGGTGGTCGACGCCAGCGGACGGCGCACCATGCTGGGCAACCAGCTCAAGGTGAAGGTCAACGACCCGGTGTTCAACCAGTACGCCATCCACACCTGGTTCGACGACTTCGACCGCGACGCGCTGAACCCCAACCCGACCCAGTCGGACTTCATCTTCATCCACTTCCTGCCCATCACCGACACGTGGGTGTGGCAGATCCCGATCACCGACACCATCACGTCGATCGGCGTGGTCACCCAGAAGACGCGCTTCCAGCAAGCCGAGGGCACGCGTGAGGAGTTCTTCTGGGAGACCATCGCCAGCCGCCCCGACCTGCACGCCGCGCTGAAGAAGGCCAAGCAGGTCAAGCCGCTCAAGGTCGAGGGCGACTACAGCTACGGCATGAAGCAGATCGCGGGCGACAACTTCATCCTGATCGGTGACGCCGCGCGGTTCGTCGACCCGATCTTCTCCAGCGGGGTGAGCGTCGCGCTCAACAGCGCCCGGATCGCCGCGGCGGACATCATCGCCGCCCACCGCGCAGGCGACTTCGGCAAGGCGAGGTTCGCCAACTACGAGACGAAGCTGCGCCGCGCGGTGAACCACTGGTACGAGTTCATCTCCATCTACTACCGGCTCAACATCCTGTTCACCGCGTTCGTGCAGGACCCGCGGTACCGGCTCGACGTGCTGAAGATGCTCCAAGGGGACGTGTACGACGGTGAGGAGCCCAAGGCGCTCACCGCCATGCGCGAGGTGATCACCGCGGTGGAGGACGACCCGCACCACCTGTGGCGGCCGTTCCTCGGCTCGCTGCGCGCCCCCACCGCCAAAGCCAGTTTCTGATCTGACCGCCACCACGGTCCCCACCGATCCGCGGCCGGGACCGGACCTGGACCCGCGCGCTCCCTGGCCCGACTCGGGCGAACTGCTGGTCTCGCTGCACGAGGACGACCTCAGTGGGATGCGCGCGGGGTACGGGTTGGTCAAGGGCAAGCCGGTCGTCGCGTTCCACACGGACGCGACGCTCGTGGGCGGTGCGCGGCTCGCCGACGGCGTCGAGTCGTTGCACGGCGTGGGCCGCGTGTTCGCCACGATGACCCGTGCGTCCGATTGGGCGGTCCTGAGGCGCACGACCGCAAGTCGGGTGTGGCGCACGTCGTCACCGCGCCCAAGGACAAAGCGCCGGCCGCGGTGCGGCGGCCGGCCGGGGTGATGGGCGACCAGGGCGCGGTGGACCTCGCCACGGCCGGCCCGGTGCCCGCGCTGAACACCCTGCTGCCCGAGTCACCCCACCGCGCGTACGACATCCACCCGCTGGTGCACGGTGTCCTCTGGTGCACGGTGTCCTCGACCACGACGCCGACCAGGGTTCCGGCAAAATCGTTGTTTCCGGTCAGGCCGGGATTCCGAGCAGTGTCAGCGTGCGCGGTGGTGGGGTCGTGGTGCGTCGTGGCGTTACCCGTCCGATCAGTCCGGGGACGGTCCAGACGATGCGTTCGGCGCATCAGGCCGCGACCGGCTCCCGGACATAAACCCGTGTGCTGGGGCTGGTCCAGACGAACGTTCCCGGAGTCGGCTGGGCCACCGTCCAGCGGGGATCATGGCTTTTCAGGCGGTGATGTGCCCGGCACATCACTCCCAGATTGGCCGCTTCGGTCGGACCGTCCGGGAATGCGGTGGTGTGGTCGAGATCGGCGCGGTGCGCGGGCACCGCACAGCCGGGGAACACACACGTCTTGTCGCGGGCCTGGACGAAGTCGCGCAGCGCCGCCGGTGGCCGGTAGGTGCGGCGGCCGACCTCCAGCAGGGTGCCGCGCTCGTCGGTGAGCAGCCGCCGCCAGGTCGCATCACCCGCAAGTTCACGGGCGGTGGCGGCATCGATCGGCCCGAACCCGGCCAACTCGCCGGGCTGATCGTCCAAGCCCATCAGCATCGACACCGGCACGGTCAGCTGCAACGAGACCCGAACATTGCTCGGCTTGCCCAACAGCAGATCGCAGACCACGTCGGCCCGGCGCTGATCCATCGTGCGCGGGTCGTCGGGGGTCTTGGACTGGCGGGCGATCTTGTCCACCCGCAGCGCGATCGCCACGGCTTTGTCGGCCGGGACGACGGCGTACACCTTCGCCATCCCGTCGTCCTCGGACTGGAACCCCGCGCACCGCAGGGTTTTCGGCTCGGCCGCCCGGTCGCGTGCTCCGGCGGGGTCGACCCGCTGCACGATCCGCCGGGTGCGTTGCCGCATCTGTGCGCCGGTCTGCCCGGCCGCTTTCTCCAACACCCGCTCCTCCACCTCCCGGGCCAGGTCCGGGGCCAGGTTCATGGTCAGCTCGTGCACGGTCCGCACCTTGTACAGGTCGATCTCCCCACGCCCCATCGCCGCCAGCGAGGCGGGCAGTCGTTCCACCACCCCCTCGGCCAACGCGACTTGATCGGCGGCCCAGGTCGGCGTCCACGTCAACAGCAACGCCACCGACTCCGACCGATATCGCCCGTCGGACCGCGCGGCGATACCGGCCAGCGCCCCCAACAGCCGGGCGTGCAGGGAATTGATACCCCGGTGGCATTCCAACGCGATTTCTTCAAGCTCAAGAATCTCACTGTCACTCATACCTGGAATTCTACCGAAAGCACAAGATCGACTCGATGACACGATTCGGTGAAGAAAGTGATGCATAATCTTCAAACCTCACGAGCGAACGCAAACATGCAGGCCAGCTGGCCGCATGACCACGAAAAGCGAGACGGGTGCCACGGAACGTGGCCGATTTTACTTGGGGATTTGACCCTTAAAATTGTCGATCGGGCAGGCTCTTCCAAGCCTGCCTTTCAAGCCCGATAAAGGGTCAAATGAGGGGTCCCCAAGTCACATCGGCCACACCACGCTGGAACCCGCAGCCACCGAACCCCGACACGCCGGAACCCGCAGCCGAGTCCCGACACGCGAGAAACCCCACCGAACAACTCGGAGTATCCGACCGAGGATTTCACGGCGTCCGCCGCAGGCACGCACAAACGTCGCCAGCCCCCTGACGCCGACGAACCGACGTTCATGGAGTTCCAGCCGCGCTGGGCACCCAACATCGTGGTGGGCCTCGCCCGTGCACGCCTCGCCCGTGGCCGAGCAGCAGCGGGTCGCGGGCGGTGCCGACCGGGCACTGGAACCCGACTTGGTCGACGAGGTCGTGGAGCCGTCCGCCACCAGGGCAACCGCCGGCACGCCGGCCGAGGCGCCCGAACGTCGGGCAGGCACTCGAAAATCCCCTCTGACCACTCTGCCGCGAACACCCGTCCGCGGCAGGCACTTGCCCGTCCCCCGCGGGCAGCGGGAAAGGGCGTGGCCACCGTGGCCACGCCCTTTCCCGTGCGGTCGTCAGTCCCTGGCCGACGAACTCATCCGGAACATCCGGACGTAGCTGCCCCGCCAGTAGCCGAGCGGGAACTTGGTCGGGTCGATGCCGCCGCCGATGATGCGGCCCAGCACGATCACGTGGTCGCCCGCGTTGATCACCTCGTGCACGTCGCACTCGGCGTGCGCGAGGGTGCTGTCGAGGATCGGCATGCCCGCCGCGTCACCCGGCCGCCAGCCGACTCCGTCGAACTTGTCCTCGGCGCGGCTCGCGAACAGCTCGGACACCGCACGGGCCTGGGAGTCGAGGAAGTTCACCGCGAACCGGCCCCGCTTGCGCAGCGTGTCGAGCGTCCGGCTCGGCGCGCGCACGCACGACAGCAGCAGCGGCGGGTCGGCCGACACGCTGCACACGGCCGAGCAGGTCAACCCTTGCGGCTCGTCGTCGTCCAGGGTCGTCACCACGCTGATACCGCTGGCGAACGACCCCATGATGCCCCGGAAGTCGGCAAGGGTGATGCCCTGCACCACCTCGTCCATCATGTCCGTCACAGTGCTCCCCGTTCGATCGCGGCCGCGAGTGCGGCGCGGTTGGTCTTCCCGTTGGCTGTCAAGGGCATCGCGTCCACCACGTGCAGGACGTCGAAGAGCATGTAGGTGGGCAGGCTGCTCGCGCAGTGCCGCTTCAGCTCCAGCGGCCTGGGCCGTCGTGCCCCGTCGGCGACCACCACGGCGTCCAGCCGCGCTTCGAGCCCCTCCCCCACGACGAGCACGGCGACGTCGGCCACGTCCGGGTGGGTGACGAGCGCCGACTCGATCTCGCCGAGCTCGATGCGGTGCCCGCGCACCTTCACCATGTGGTCGATGCGGCCGACGTACTCGAGTTCGCCGTCGTCGCCGAGCCGGCCTAGGTCGCCGGTGCGGTAGGGGCCGGTGTGCCGGGGCGCGGCCCAGTAGCCGAGCATCACCGTGGGTCCGGTGACGACGATCTCACCGTCCTCGTCGAGGGTGATCGTGTCGCCGCTCGCGGCGCGTCCGATGGGCAGCGGGCCGGTGCGGCGCAGGTCGGCATCCGTTACCTCGTAGGAGGTGCAGACGTTGGTCTCGGTGGGTCCGTACCAGTTGAGCAGCCGCACGGCGGGCCAGCTCTTGCGCAGTGCCTGCACGTGCGTGATGGCGAACGGCTCACCGGCGAACACGCACGCGCGCAAGGCGGACGGCGGATCACCGTCGAGGAGACCGCCCTCCCGCATCATCAGCGCCAACGCGGACGGCACCGAGTACCAGACGGAGATGCGGTTGTGGTGGACGAACTCGACCAGCTGCGCGGGCGCGTACGCCATCTCCGGCGCGACGAGGTGCACGGAAGCGCCCGCGCGGAACGCGCCGTAGAGGTCGAACACGGACAGGTCGAAGTTGAACGGCGCGTGGTTGGCGAGCCGGTCGCCCGGCTCCAGGTACAGCAGGTCCGCCGCCCAGTCCACAAAGGACAACGCGTTGCGGTGGCTAAGGCACACGCCCTTGGGGCTGCCGGTGGACCCCGACGTGTAGAGGATGTAGGCGAGGTCGTCCGGTCCGCTGTCGAACGGCTCGGGCACGGCGGCGTCCGGCGACTCCGCGCGCAGGTCCGACAGCACGACCACGGTCACGCCGCCCAGTTCCGCGACGTCCGCGTCGTCGGCGACCACCAGTGCGGCACCGCTGTCAGCGGCGATGCGTGCCACCCGGTCGGCCGGGTTCGCCGAGGTCACGGGCGCGTACACGGCGCCGCAGCGCAGCGCGCCCTGCATCAGTCCAACGGCGAGGGCGCTCTTGCCGCCCCACAGGACGACCCGGTCGCCGGGCCGGACGCCGCGGGCGGTCAGCGCGGCGGCGTACCGGTCGGCCAGTGCGTCGAGGTCGCCGTAGGTCAGCTCGCCGTCGGCGGCGCTGACGGCGAGGGCGTCGGGTGCGCGCCTCGCGGCGTCGGAGACGAGTGCGTGCAGCCTCACAGCCCCAGCTCCTTCGCGACCAGCAGCCGCTGGATGTCGGACGTGCCGGAGAAGATCGTGCTCGGCACGGTGTCGCGCAGGAACGCCTCGATCCCGTTCTCGCGCAGGTAGCCACGACCGCCGAAGACCTGCACCGCGTCCAGCGCGGACGCCACCGCGCCCTCGGAGACGGCCAGCTTCGACAGGCCGATGCTCATCGCGGACGGGCGGCCCTGGTCCATCTCCCAGCAGGCCCGGTAGAGCAGCAGCCGGGCGCTCTCCAACCGCAGCTTCATCTCGACGATCCGGTTCGCCACGGCCTGGAACCCGCTGATCCGCTGCCCGAACTGGCGGCGGGTGGTGGCGTGCTCGACGCACAGGTCCACCAGCCGGTCCAGCAGGCCGACGTACCCGGCGAACAGGCAGGCGCGCTCCCAGCCCATCGAGTGCTGGAAGATCGCGCCACCGCCGCCGGGGAACCCCAGCACCTGGTCGTCGGGCACGAAGCACGCGTCGAAGCGGACCGTCCCGGCCGGGCACGACTGCAGGCCCATCTTCTCGAACGGCGCGCTCGCGGTCACCCCCGGCGTGTCCCACTCCACCACGAACCCGGTCACGCCCAAGTGCCCGGCGTCGGGGTCGGTCGTCGCGTAGGTGACGTACAGGTCGGCGACCGGGCCGTTGCTGACGAACGTCTTCTCGCCGTCCAGCACGTACCCGCCGTCGACGGCGCGGGCCGTCACGCTCAACCGCGACACGTCCGACCCGGACTCGGCCTCGGTCATGGCGTTGCCCGCGACCAACTGCCCGGCGCACAGCCCCGGCAGCAGCCGTTCCTTGACCGCGTCGGTGGCGAACTCGAGGATCGGCACGGTGCACGCGAACAGCTGCGCGCTCGCCGCGAACACCAGGCCGGTGTCCGGGCATCCCCTGCCGAAGGCCTCCACCTGCCGTGCGGTGTCCAGCGCGCCCAGCCCGCCCCCGCCGTAGCGAGGTGGCACGCACAGGCCCAACAGCCCGAGGTCGCCCAGCACGGCCCACCGCTTGTGCAGCGGGACGTCCCCGGCGGCACGGGTGTCCGCGCCCAAGAGGTCCCGGACCGCGGCGAGCGTGCTGTCGTACCTCGCGCTCTGCGCGGAGTCCCAGCTGAATTCCACGGCTTCTCCTGTCTTGTCATCCGAGTGGGGCTCGCGCCGACGCCGGGTGAGTTCGGTAGTGTCTTCCCCGACCGAGGAACGCACGAGGCGGTCGTCGCGGACTGGGGAACGTGGCCGCGTGAGCAGTTAGAGGTAGTGCGATGGAAACCAGTGCCCCGGCCGAGCAGCCCGTGTCCTCGACGCGAGAACTGCTGATCGAGGTAGCCCAGCAGGAGATCTTCGACCGCGGCTACTACGGCGCGAGCGTGCGGAGCATCGCGCGGCGCGCGGGAGTCGACCCGAGCCTCGTGCGGCACTACTTCGGTTCCAAGGACAAGCTGCTGCTGCACGCCGTTCGGGTCCGCATCGATCCGCACGAGTTGGCCGCGGACCTGCTGCTGGGCACGCCCGGCGGGGTCGGCAGGCGGATCATGGCCTTCATGCTGGAGACGTGGGAGGCCGAAGCCACCCCGAAGTCGCTGGTCCGGCTGTCCGCGTCGTTGAACAGCGTGGAGATCGCGGACCTGACCCGCGACGCGTTCATCGGCCCGTTCTTCGGCACCATCGCCAAAGCGGTCAGCCCCGACCAGCACGAACTGCGTGCGTCGTTGGTGGCCTCGCAGGTCCTCGCGCTGGCGATCAGCCGGTACCTCGTTGCCGACCCGGCACTCGCAGGCGCCAGCCACCAGGACCTGATCCGGATCTACGGCCGGACCGTCCAGCGCTACCTCACCGAGCCGCTCCCACCGGCCACGCCCGCGGTGGGGACTGCCGACGCGTAAGGGCTTCCGGGCCGGCATCGTTCGCCTCCTCGTGTGCGGTCACGACCACCCGCCTCCCCATTTGGCGAGTTCCCCGCTTGATGAAGTCTACGTATGATGAATCGTATGGTCAACGTCGTCAGGCCCGCCGAGGTCGCCGTGTGGCTGGTCGACGTGACCGACGAGCGGGCCGCGCGACACGCGTTCACCCTGCTCCCGGACGTGGAACGACGACGGCTCGCCCTCCTGCTCCAACCCCACCGCCGCCACGCCACGAACGCCCAGGCCGCGCTGCGCATCATCACGGCCGCGGCCTGCGGCGGAGCCCTGCCGCTGCCCGAGTTGGCCCGCGACCCCAACGGCAAACCGGTGCTCACGGCATGGGGGCTGCCGATGCCGCCGCACGTCAACCTCACCCATTCGGGCGCGCTGGCGGCGGTCGCGCTCACGGCCGCCGGTCCGGTCGGGGTGGACATCGAGCGACTGGACCCGGTGTCCCGCCCGGACAGCGGGGACGCCTCCGACAGCCTCGCCGCGACCGTCCTCGGCGGACTTGAACGGCAGCAGTGGCGGGACGTGCCGCCGACCGCCCGGCGTGACGTGCTGACGCGCTCCTGGACGCGAAAGGAAGCCGTGCTGAAAGCACTGGGCACCGGGCTGGCAGGCGACCTGCGGTCGGTCGTCACCGGTCTGGCGGCACAGCCCGACGTCGCCGACCAGCCCGCCGGGGCCGGGGCGTCGGCCGGGAGGGTCACGTTGTCGCGGCCGGCGTGGGCCGTTCGAAGCCATCCGCGGGCCACGGCTCACAGC
>JBDSAJ010000839.1:0-4917 GCA_039922235.1 Umezawaea sp. | reverse complement strand
CAGGGGTCCCCTGTTGGTGAGGACCCCCCGATTCACAACCTAGCGGAGGGGTCCGACAGTTTCGGTTTCTCCGCGAGTCGACCGTTCGGACACCGTGTGTCCCTCACTCGGACACCCCGAAACCCACACTCAGGCCAGCTGAGCGGCGAGTGCACGGCCAAGGGCGGTGCCGGACAGCCACGCGGTTTCGACTCGGGGACTGCCCCAGGCGTCGCCCGCGATGCCGATGCCGTGCTCGTCCAGGTAGAACGGGGCCCTGCCGGGCTGGGTGGGGCGTGCGTAGGTCCAGCGGTGCACGTGCGTTGCGGTCGCCTGCGTGTTCAGGCCGAGGACGGTGCGGACGGCGGTTTCAACCTCGTGGGCGGCCGCCGAGGGGTCTGCGACGTAGTGCTCGGTGAACTCCGCGGTGGTGTGGGCGACCAGTACCGGTGCGTTGTCGCCGCGGCGGTCGCCGTCGTCGAAGACGGTTTGCAGGATCGGGTGGTCGTTGACGAACGCGCCGTGGAAGTCGGACCATTCCCGCTGCGGGAAGACGAGGGTGACCGCCAGGGATGGCAGCCAGTGCTGGTCTTCGGCCGAGGCGCGAGCGTTGCCCAGGTCGGGGTGCAGGATGCGTAGCGCTTGTGGGCCGGGCATGGCCAGGACAACAGCTTTCGCGTCGACCCCATCAACGCGAAGACCAGGTTCGATCCACTCGACGGTGTGACCGGTGGTCACGTCCAAGCCGTCGGCGAGGTCTTCCGCCAATGACCGCAGGCCGTGCGGAGCCGCCCAGCGCATCGGGCCGGTGGTCTGGTGGCCGCCGTCCGGGTCGAGCACGGACAGGGTGTCGGTCCACTCGCGGACCAGGCCCCGGTCCTGCCACGACGCGGCCAGCGCGGCGAAGTCGTCGTCCTGCGCGGTGAAGTAGGCGGCACCGATGTCGGTCCGCCTGCCGTCGTAGCGCTTCGTCGCCAACCGGCCGCCGCAGGCGCGGCCGCGTTCGAGCACGCGCACCGCCACCCCCGCCTCGGTCAACGACCTGGCGCAGGCGAGGCCCGCGATTCCCGCTCCCACTACGACGACTGCCACCTCGACAGCCTAGGAGTGGCGCTCCGTCACGACCGAAGCAGCCTGAGCGGCCGACCGGGCAACGAGTCTGCTGCGAGCGGGTGATCTCGGACATCACCACCGGTCGCGCTGCCTAACGTGATCACCATGAACGTCGACCTGGAGGTCCCGGTGCGGTGGCGCGGTGTGCGGAAACACGGGATGCGCAAGAGAAAGCGGGGCAGGCACGCTCGGGGGAGAGCACCTGCCCCGCCCACGTGGACGGCAGCGTTCTTCGGGATCGTGCTGCTGGTGGCACTGGTCCTGCTGCTGCTCACCTACCTCTAGGTCAACGCGCCTGCAACGCGTCCACGGCGACTGCCTGCGCGATGACGACCCGTCGGTCGACGTACTGGTCCTGGATGTCCAGGAGGTAGTGGTCCCGCAGCCAGGTCTTCTTGTCCACGCTGAACACCGGAGCCCCGCCACGGGCGAAGTCGAAGTGGTAGCGCATCGGGAACGGGAAGTTGTTGAGGAACGGGATGAAGCCCCACAGCCTGCGGAACACCGCCACGCCCTGGCTGCGCTCCTTGCCGGTCGCGGTGGGTGCACCGGGCTGGTCCAGGTGCCACGTGGAGTTCACCAGCGACTTGGCGAAGTCCTTGCGGAAGAAGCCGATCGGCTGGTTGTTGCCGTCGGTCACGTCGTACCCGCTCGCCAGGTCGATGACCTTGCGAGCGCGGAAGGCCGCCAGCACCGTCGACTTCGACGAGTCGGTGTAGATGGTGACCTGTTCCTTGAAGGCCATGCGCTTCTGCTCGACGAATGCGATGACGGCCCCCGGCTCGCCGTTGCCGTCGTCGGAGAAGATCTCGTAGCGGTTCACCATGAGGGTGACCTTCTGGTGCATGTGCAATCTGTTCATCGCCTGCGGGTTCACAAATTTCCCCCTGATCCGGTCCGTGTGAGTGACAGAGCATGTCACTCGACCGGGCGAAGGTCTCCAGTGGGGAACCTCTTCTCGTTGCGGTCGATCTTGGCGAACGCCGCTTCCACCAGGTCGACGTCGAGTTTGTCGGCCAGACGGACCAGGTAGTGCATGACGTCGGCCAGCTCGTCGCGGACGTTCCAGGCCAGCTCAGGGTCCGACATGGCCCGTGCCGCCTCGTCGGGCGTCAACCACTGGAACAGGTCGGTCAGCTCGCCGACCTCTCCGGACAAGGCCATCACCAGGTTCTTCGGCGTGTGGTAATTGTCCCAGTCACGGGCCGCCGCGAACCGGCGCAACGCGTCCCGCAGGTCTTCGAGGGAGTTCATACCCGCAGAGCTACCACACCGGCCGTGGCCGACTTCGCGTTGGGCTTCTCGATGGCGGTCACGCCCTGCGGAAACACGTCGACGGCGCGACCGGGGTGTAGTCAACTCTTCGGTGTTGGAGGACCACCCGTTCGAGATCCACTATCTTGTCGCCGTGGCGCGCACCTGGTTGTCGATACGCGTGGAACTGGTCGAAGGCCGTGGACAGCTGTTCTGGCCTCGTCCGGGCCGTGATTTCGTCGTGAGCAGGTCGCACTCGTTCGGCGAGCTGGCTCGGGCGATCGACATCGCGTTCGCCCGGTGGGACCTGGCCCACATGCACATGTTCACCCTGTTCGGCGGGGCGTGCATCAGCGCGCTGAACCACTGGGACGGGGACGAGCCCGAAGGCACGATGGACAGCGGCAAGACCAAACTCGGCAAGCTGAAGTCGGGCGACCAGTTCGCCTACGTCTTCGACTTCGGCGACGAGTGGGCACACCTGTGCACCGTCGGCGCGGAACGCGTGGATCCGCTGGACCTGCTCGCTTACGTGCCGGACGGGCCGACGCCCTACTGGGGGTGGGGCGAGCTGCCCGACCAGTACGGGCGCGGGTGGGACGACGACGGCGACGTGGCCCCGAAGCCGCCGAAGCCGGTGCTGAGCGACCTGCCGCCCATCCTGCCGCTGTGGGGCAAGCAGCGGAGGGGGCAGCGCTAGACCAGCGTCAGCTTGCCGCGGGGCGGGCTGGTCCGCTCCGCGCCCGGCAGGGCCGTCACGACGAGCCCGAACAGCAGGGCGTTCAGCTCGGCGCTGTCCAGGAGCAGTTCCTGGGCGACCTGGTGGGGGCTGGTGCCGCGGTCGCGCAGGGTGCGGAACACCTTGGTGAGCAGCAGCGAGCCTTCGCGGGCGGTGAGTCCGTCCGGTTCGGCCAGGCGGTAGCCGCGGCGGCTGAGTTCGGCGCAGACGACGCCGTACTGGTCGGCGGTGAGCAGGCCGAGGTCGCGCAGGCGGTAGGTCAGCGCCAGCGCCGAGACGCGCCAGTGGGTGCGGTGGGTGAGCACCTGCTCGGTCACCGGGCCGCGCGGAACCGAGGCGAGAACTCCCGCTCGGGGCATGAGGAACGCGCCGGCGAACGTGTTCGCCTGCCGTTCCGCGTCGGCGGGGCGGCTGCCCGCGTGCAGCACGAGGTGGCCCAGTTCGTGGGCGGCGTCGAACCGGCCGCGTTCGGCGGACGTCGTCGGGTTGAGGAACACGAACGGAGTGCCCGCGTGCCAGAACGAGAACGCGTCCACCTCCGCGCAGTCCACCGGCAGTGAGAACACCCGCACGCCGTGCGCCTCCAACAGGTGCACCACGGTCGGCGCCGGACCGGAACCCAGCTCCCAGCGGCCACGCACCATGCTCGCGGCGGTCTCCGGGCCGGGGTGTTCCAGGGTCGGCACGTCCGGGGTCGGCAGCGTGAACGTCCGCTCCAGCCACCGGTTGAACCCGATCGCCAGCCTGCCCGCCGCGATCGCCGCGTCCCGCCTGATCGCGGGCAGCTTGGCGGCAGCCCGGAACGCGACGGCCTCGGACGGCAGCTCGGCTTCGTCCGGCGCTTCCAGGAACTCCACCGGGAACCCGAGCGCCCGCGCCAGCGCGGCCGTCTTCCCGGCGGCAGGCCGACGCCTGCCGTGCTCGTAGTCGCCGATGCTGCTCGCACTCACCCCGACTGCCCGCGCCACGTCGGCCGCGGTCAGCCCACGCCGCTTGCGCGCCAGGACGAGACGGGAAGGTGTGAGCATGGTGGCGCCATTCTGGTACCTCCTTCCAGGCCGCCGCCAGACGGGGTCAGCGCAGGGAGATGGTGAAGTCGATCTCCGCCGGTCCGTCGGGCGTGATGTCGGAAACCGGCCCGAAGTCGAACGGTGGCAACGTGATCCGGTGCGCCCAGTGGTCGATCACCTGCCCCTGCGGCGTCGGTTCCGGCTGCGACACCTCCCGCAGCACCACCAGCCGGCCGTCCCGCACCGTCGGGAACGTCACCAGGAACCACAGCTTCAGTCCGCCGCTGCGCTCGAAGTCCGCGAACAGGCTGAACTGGTCGTGATCGTTGTCCTGCGTCATTGCGGTGATCGCAGGGCCCTTCGTGTAGTCGCTGCGCAACTTCGCCGCCGGATCGCCCGTGTGCCGGTTCCCCTGCAACGCCCCGAGCACGATCGGCTTGCTCGGATGCCGCACCAGCCCGGCGTTCCACTTGTCGTACCGACTCCAGCCCTGCGCCACCAGCACCTCCCGCAACCGCCCGACCCGGTGAATCCAGTCGAGCAGCCCAGGCCCGTTCGTGGGGCCCAGCGGAGGTGCGGACGTGCGCGCGTTGACGCCTGCCCAGATCGCCTGGTCCAGGTACTCGACCTTCAGATCTAGCTCGGCGAGCCGGGCGTCGGGACCCGGCTGCGGCGTCGCCGGGTGGAACAGGATCTCGGTCACTAGTGCACCCTCTTACGTGCGGACGCCTGGATGGCGTTTGTGGTAGGAATCAGGCGGAAGCCGGGGTGACGGCCTTTGTCGGTCGCCCCTCGAGGGCTTACATGACACTGCCGCCCCCG
>JBDSAJ010000838.1:0-2662 GCA_039922235.1 Umezawaea sp. | reverse complement strand
GCGCGTCGCCCGATCGCGACGCTCGCGGCGTCGTGCCGGGAAACCTGTCGTGCTGGTGTGGACAGTGGTGTCCGCCAGTGCTGGGCGCCCCACCTGCTGGTGTAGGCCGGGTCGACGGCGATCACGGCGATGCCGTGGTCGGTGGCCATCGACACCAGCCGGGCACGGAGCCTCGCGGTGGGGAAGCGGGAGATCAGCTGCCGGAACTGTTTGTTCCGTCCGTGTTTCTCGCGGGTCTTGCTGTCGGCGAAGTCGAGGTCCTCGACCGCGATCGCGGTCGCACCGGACTTGCGGGTGACGTGCAGCAGCCGGGTCAGGGCGTGGCGGAGTTGCGCGTCGCGATGCTGCGCGGTGCCGGTGAGGGTGTAGCGGAACCGGCGCGGATCACCGACCGGATTCCCGTGCGAGTCCAGTCGCCACGCGGCCAGGTGATCGTCGTTCATGTCCACCCCGACCACACCACCGGAGCCCGCCGCGGCCATCGGCAGGATCGGTGCGGGTGCGTGCTGCCAGGCGGCGGTGACATACCAGCGGTCACGGGCCGCGTCCAGATGCAGTCGGTAGGCGACCGCCTGATTCGCCTCGACCCGCGCAGCCCACTCGGGACCCCGGTGCGCGAACACCACGTTCGCCGACAGGACATACCGGCCATGCCGCGCGTTCGCCAAGCCCGCCAGCGGCGCCGGCAGCCTGATCGACACCACGCCATCCGGGCTGATCCGGATCGTCTCGTTGCCCCAGCGCTTACCCGCCTCACCATCGGCCTGCAGGAACCAGCGCTCCGCCTCCCAGCGTTCCCGCCACTGCTGCTCGGTCACACCCGCGGCATCGAGATGGTGCCGAGTGTTCAGCAGGCGTTTCCCGCCCCGCACCACCCGCACCCGACCCACGCCGCGATCCGCCTCGGCGGCGGTCAACCGGTCCCGCAACACCCCCAGACGACGCGACTTCACGAACCACTCGTGCCGGGAGCGATACCCACCAGGCGCCTTCTTCGTGCCCGTCGACCCGACCGGCAACGCCAGGCGGCGCTCGATCATCGCCACACCCGCACGCAAGTTCTCGACCTGCGCGGCCTGACACCGACGGGTCAACGCCCACTGATCGTGCGACGCCTTCGTGATACTGCTGGCCCACCGCGACGACGACACCGCCGTCAGAGCACGCTTCCGGTCCGCCCAGTGCTGCGACGAATGACCCAGACCATCCACACACCGGGTCTTGAGATCCCCGGCCGCCAGCGAACCCAGATACGCGCCCACCAGACGCAACACCTGCTCATCCTGCGCAGACAAGCCCTTCAGACGGGTGCGGATCGCGACACCCGACGGGCCCGGCACGACGAACGACGGCGCGATCGCACGCAACGCCCGCCCCACCGCCATGCGGGTGACCCTATCGAACACCTGAGCGAACCCGGCAGCCCGGTCGGACCACTCACCACATCGACCCCACGCTCACTCGATCGACATCCAAGCGCAACAGTTCAACACCCCCCAACGCGCCACTCCCGCTGACTACGGAGAGGAGTTACCCTCGTCCCCGTCCCCACGAAAGGGATGGGTCACGTGGTCAGTTCGGGCGGTTCGCACGCGCACGCACTGCGACTGGACAGCCTTCTGCGGCAGCTGACCGAACGCACGACCGGAGCGTTGGTCCCGCAGGAACGGCTGCACCTGTTGCTCAGCGCGGTCGTCTCGTTGGCGAGCGATCTGTCCCTCCCCGACGTGCTGCGCCGGGTGGTCGAGTCCTCGTGCGGCCTGGTCGGCGCCCAGTACGGCACGCTCACCGTGGTCAGCCCGAACCGCCGCCTGCTGGAGTTCACCTACGTGGGGTCCTGCGGCGACGGGGGAGCGGATCGCCACGCGCTGCCGCGGATCCGGGCGGACTCCCACACCGACGCGAGTCCCGACGGCACCTACCTGCGGCTGCCGGTGCACGTGCGCGGCGAGGTCTTCGGCCACCTGCACCTCGCCGACCGGGAGGGCGGCGGCGACTTCACCGAGGTGGACGCCGAGATCGTCGGCGCCGTCGCGGCCGCGGCGGGCATCGCGATCGAGAACGCCCGCCTGTACGAGCAGACCCGGCAGCGCGAGGTGTGGCACCGCGCGTCGAACGAGGTCACGCTCACGCTGCTCACCGGCGTTCCCGGCCGGGACGCGCTCAGCCAGGTCGCCGCGCAGGCCCGCGGCGCCGCCGACGGGATCGTCGCCGCGCTCGTCCTGCCGGACCACCGCGGCGAGCTGGTGCTGGAGGTCGTGGACGGGATCCTCGGCAGGCACGCGAAGGGCTTCACCGTGCCCGGCACCGCGTCGTCGTGGGAGGTCTTCTCCACCGGCAAGGCCAAGGTGATCGACAACCTGGTGCGGGCCCAGCAGCCGCCCGACGGCGCCAGCCCCGGCCTGGTCGAGGACTTCGGCCGGATCGGCCCGATCGTGCTGGTGCCGATGGCCGCCGGCGACCGCGTGCTCGGCGTCCTGATGGTGGCCCGGCCGCGCGGGCACCACCCGTTCGACGCCGCCGACGTGGAGCTGGTCGAGTCGTTCGCCTCGCAGGCCGCGTTGGTGCTGGAGTTCACCCGCGTGCAGGAGGACAGCAGGCGGCTGGCGATCCTGGAGGACCGCGACCGCATCGCGCGCGACCTGCACGACCTGGTGATCCA
>JBDSAJ010000837.1:0-8995 GCA_039922235.1 Umezawaea sp. | reverse complement strand
GCCCAGGGCACCTACCGCGCCGAGCAGTTGGTGATCTGCCCCGGCGCGTGGGCTCCAGGCCTGTTGGCCGACCTCGGCATCCCGTTCGTCATCGAGCGCCAGGTCCAGTACTGGTTCGAACCGGCGGGCGGCGCGACCCCGTTCCTGCCCGACCGGCACCCCGTCTACATCTGGGAGAACCCCGATGGCCGCCAGTTCTACGGCTTCCCCGCGCACAACGGGGTGGACGGCGGCGTGAAGGTCGCGTTCTTCCGCGGCGGCGAGGAGTGCGGCCCGGACACCATCGACCGCACCGTGCACCCGCACGAGGTCGCGGCGATGGCCGACTTCGTCGGCGCGGCGATGCCCACGCTGCCCGGCGACTTCCTGCGGGCCGCGACCTGCATGTACACCAACACCGCTGACGAGCACTTCGTCATCGCCCGGCACCCCGCCCACGAGGCCGTCGTCGTCGCCTGCGGCTTCTCCGGCCACGGCTTCAAGTTCGTGCCCGTCGTCGGCGAGATCGTCGCCGACCTGGTCGTCGACGGCGTGACCGCCCACCCGATCGCCCTGTTCGACCCCGCCCGGCTGACCGGTTCGGAAGAGAAGGTGGCCACGAGATGACCGCGACCGAGCAGCCGAGCAGCTTCATCTCCACGCTCGCGGGCCGCTACTACACCGACCCCGGGATCTTCGCCGCCGAACAGGCCCGCATCTTCGAGCAGCTGTGGTTCTGCGCCGTCCGGGGTTCGGACCTGCCCAACCCGGGCGACTTCCGCACCGTCACCGTCGGCAGGGAGAGCGTGATCATCTCGCGGGCGCGGGACGGGTCGCTGCGGGCGTTCCTCAACGTCTGCCGTCACCGCGGCGCGCGGCTGTGCACCACCGAGTCCGGCTCGGTGAAGCGCGCCTTCCAGTGCCCGTACCACGCCTGGACCTACGGGCTGGACGGCAAGCTCATCGCAGCCCCCAACCTGACGTCCATGCCGGACATCGACCGGGTGGAGTACGGACTGACGACCGTGCACCTGCGAGAATGGCTCGGCTACGCCTGGATCAGCCTCGCGGAGGACCCGCCCTCCTTCGCCGAAACCGTGCAGAGCGCCGTCACCGAACGCCTTGGCGAGTTGACCGCCATCGACGGCTACGAGATCGACGAACTAGAGGTCGGCAAACGGATCCGATACGAGGTGAAGGCGAATTGGAAGCTCATCATCGAGAACTTCATGGAGTGCTACCACTGCGCCACGATCCATCCCGAGCTGACGGAGGTGTTGCCCGAATTCGCGGATGGGTACGCCGCTCAGTACTACGTGGGACATGGCGCCGAGTTCGGTGCGGAGATCAACGGCTTCACCGTGGACGGCAGTGAGGGCTTCGACAAGCTCGCGGGCGTGAGCGACGACCAGGACCGCCGCTACTACGCCATCACCATCCGCCCGCAGGTCTTCATCAACCTCGTGCCCGATCACGTGATCATCCACCGGATGTACCCGATGGCACCGGATCTCACGATCGTGGAGTGCGATTGGCTGTACGCCAAACAGGTAGTGGCGGAAAATCGCGACGTGTCGCGCTCGGTCGAGTTGTTCCACCGGGTGAACGAACAGGACTTCGACGCCTGCGAGCGATGCCAGCCCGCGATGTCGTCACGCGCGTATGCCAACGGCGGTGTACTTGTACCTTCGGAACACCACATCGGGCAGTTTCACGAATGGATCGAACGGGTAATCGCGTGACGGAGTGAGGTTCCCTCGGCTAGGGGATGGACCGTGCCCCTGGTTGGGGTGAACGCTGCTTTGGTGATGGAGCAACGGCGCTCGCAGGTCCCGGACGAGGACCTGGTACTCATTCGACGGATTCAGCACCTGGCACGGCGTGCTGAGCGAACAGCGCACGACCACTCGAACCTCGTCGGCCCTCCGCCCTCGCAGGAACACCTGGACCTGCTGGCGGAGATCCGTGCACTCACCGAGACACACCTGTCGGTGACGTCGAGGCCGACGGTGCCCAGGCAGGCGGCGCCTGTCGAAGGCAGCAGGATCACCCAGCCGATCCGCACTCCTTAAACGGAAAAGCTCCGACGGCAAACCCGTCGGAGCCCACCCGCGCGAGTCGAACACCCAGACACCGCGTGTCGAACACTCAGGCACACCGGGTGCGCGAGTGTTCGACACGGCCTGCGCGAGTGTTCGACTCACGGCCGGGCTAACGGCGTTTGACCATCTTCACCAGGCCCTTGAAGGTCTCCTCCAGGCCGGACGAGAACGGGTTGTCGTGGACCAGGTACGTCCACGTCGTGTTCGGGCGCTTCACGCCCGCCGCCGCCAGTTCCGCGCCTTCCGGCCCGATCTTCGCCTCGGCGAACGTCTCCTCGGCCGCTTCCCACGAGTCCGGCACGATCCGGTTGAACGTGGGGATGGCCTCGCGGTGGAACTCGTCGAGCGGGTTCTGGCGGGCCAGCGCGCGCAGGTGGATGCCTTCCCGCAGGTCCGTCAGGAACGTGAGGTGCTCGCTCCAGCGCTGGTCCAGGTGGTAGAGCGTGATGAGGCGCGCCGCGTTGACCAGTACGGCCTCGTCGACGACCTCCTTCAGCTCCGCTGCTCGCTCCGGTGCGCGCTTGGCGAGTTCCTCCCAGGCCGCGTCGGTGGTGAGGACCTTGTCGCGGTGGGCCATCAGCAGTTCGCGCTGGTGCTCGACCAGCTTGTTGTAGCGCCACGTGTTGCGGTGGATCTCCAGGTGCACGCCCTCGGCCACGCGCTGGGCGTGCTCGACGGTGTGCAGCGTGCCCGCGTCGGTGATCCGGCCGTCGTCGTCGACCTCGACCGGCTCGTCGTGGTCGGGTGCGAACTGGGTGACCAGTTCGTCCTGCAAGGAGCCGAAGAACACCGAGCCACCGGGGTCGCCCTGGCGGCCCGCGCGGCCGCGCAACTGGTCGTCCAGGCGGCTTGAGGTGTGCCTGCCCGAGCCGACCACGTAGAGGCCGCCGAGGTCGACGATGCGGTCGTGGTCCTCGCCGTCGTGGCCGCCGAGGCGGATGTCGGTGCCGCGACCGGCCATCTGGGTGGACACGGTGATGCGGTCGAACGAGCCCGCGTCGGCGATGATCGTCGCTTCTTCGGCGTCGTTCTTGGCGTTCAGGACGACCGGTTCCAGGCCCGCCGCGCGCAGCTTGGTCGACAGGCGCTCGGACTCGGCCACGTCCAGGGTGCCGACCAGGATCGGGCGGCCGGTCTCGTGGGCGGACGCGATCTCCTTGACGATCGCCGCTTCCTTGAGCTCCAGCGTCGTGTAGAGCCTGGGCGCCTCGTCCTCGCGCACGCACTCCTGGTTCGACGGGATGACCAGGACTTCGAGGTTGTAGAACGTGCGCAGCTGCTCGGCGACGGCCACCGCCGTGCCGGTCATGCCGCAGACCGTCGGGTAGCGGTTGAGCAGGGCCTGCACGGTGATCGAGTCCAGCACCTCGCCGGAGTCGGTCGCCGCCACGGACTCCTTGGCCTCCACGGCGGCCTGCAGGCCGTCCGGCCAGCGCTGGAGCCGCGCGATGCGGCCGCGGGTGTCGTTGATCAGGTGGACCTTGCCGTCGCGGACGATGTAGTCGATGTCGCGGTGCAGCAGGACGTGGGCGTGCAGCGCCACGTTGACCTTGCTCAGCGTCGTCTGCACGTGCTCGTCGGAGTACAGGTCGATGCCGCCCAGCGTGCGCTCGACGGCCTCGGAGCCCGCGCCGGTCAGGTAGACGTTGCGCTCCTCGTCGTCCACCTCGAAGTGCAGGTCCTTGCGGAGCCTGCGGACCAGGTCGGCGATGACGGGGTCGGCGGCCTCGTTCGCGGTCGACCCGGCGAGCACCAGCGGCACGCGGGCCTCGTCCACGAGCACGGA
Organism: Umezawaea sp.; assembly: GCA_039922235.1. Taxonomy (GTDB): domain Bacteria; phylum Actinomycetota; class Actinomycetes; order Mycobacteriales; family Pseudonocardiaceae; genus Umezawaea. The sequence continues at coordinate 5,128 of JBDSAJ010000837.1, read as the reverse complement.
GTCGGCCTCGTCGACCAGCACCACGTCCGGCTTCGGCACGATCCGGTCGGCCACGTCGACGGCCAGGCGGTCGCGCAGCACGTCGAAGCCGATCTCGCTGACGGCGGCGTAGGTGACCTCGGCCTCGTAGGCGGCGCGGCGCTCGTCCGGCTTCGAGCTCTGGCTCAGCCAGCCGACGGACACGCCGAGCAACCGGTACAGCGGGCCCATCCACTCGGCGTCGCGCTGGGCCAGGTAGTCGTTGACCGAGGCCACGTGGACCTGGTCGCCGCCCAGCGCGAACCCGGCCGCCGCGATCGCGCCGGACAGCGTCTTGCCCTCACCGGTGGCCATCTCGACGACGTGGCCCTCGAGCAGGCCGAGCGCGCCGAGGATCTGCACGTCGAACGGGCGCAGGCCCAGCGCGCGGTCCGCGGCCTCCCTCGCCAGCGCGCAGACCTCGACCAGTTCGTCCTTGCCGAACGGGGCTCGTTCGCGCAGTTCCTTGGCCGCCTCGGTGAGCTCCTCGTCGGTGAGCGCGCCGATGCGCTCCTCGTGGGTGTTCACGGCGGTCAGCAGGGTCCGGTAGGGCGTGAGGTCGGCCGAGCCGGGGCGTTGTGCGAACCGACGCATCCGCTGCTTCAGCCGTGCCATGAGTGTGGTCACGGTGCCGAAACGTACGGCACGCGAGTTGCGTTCCCGGTGTGGTGGTGGCCGCAAGCGCCAAAAACCCTGCTCGTGGCCCGCTGACCTGCCCGGACGTCTATGGGGACCCGGCTGTTCACGTTCACCAGGTGTCCACGAACGGACGCTTCTTGCCGCCAGGTGGCGGAGTGCCGAAGGACGCGGCGATCCAGCGCCGGGTGTCGGCGGGATCGACCACGTCGTCGATCTCGAACGCGGTGGCGAGGTTCAGCGCCTTGCCGTGCTCGTAGGAGGCGGCGACCATCCGCTCGAACGCGGTCTGCCGCTCGTCGGGGTCGGCGATGGCGTCGAGCTCGCGGCGGAAACCGAGCCGCACGGCGCCTTCCAACCCCATCGGCCCGAACTCGCCGCTGGGCCACGAGATCGCGAACCGCGGCACGGCGAGGCTGCCGCCCGCCATCGCCTGCGCGCCCAGCCCGTACGCCTTGCGCAGCACGACGAGCCCGAACGGCACGTCGAGGTTCGCCGCGACGACCATCATCCGGCTCAGGTGCCGCACGGTCGCCGTGCGCTCGGCGTCGGGCCCGACCATGAACCCCGGTGTGTCGCAGAGCGACAGCACCGGCAGGTCGAACGCGTCGCACAGCTGCAGGAACCGCGCGGCCTTGTCCGCCGCGTCGGCGTCGATCGCGCCGCCGAGGTGCGCCGGGTCGTTGGCGATCAGGCCCATCGGCCTGCCCTCCACGCGGACCAGCGCCGTGACGATCCCGCGGCCGAACGCCCGGCGCAGCTCCAGCACCGAGCCCGTGTCGGCCAGGGTGTCGACCACGGCGCGGACGTCGTAGGCGCGCAACCGGTTCTCGGGCACGGCGTGCCGCAGCAGCCGCTGGTCCGGGCACGTCCACTCGGCCACCGGCCCGGTGAAGTAGGAGAGGTACCGCTTCGCCACCGCGACGGCTTCCGCCTCGTCGGCCACGGCGACGTCCACGACACCGTTGGGCACCTGGACGTCCATCGGGCCGATCTCCTCCGGCCGGAACGCCCCGAGCCCGCCGCCCTCGACCATCGCGGGGCCGCCCATGCCGATGGTCGCGTCCGCGGTCGCGATGATCACGTCGCAGGTGCCGAGCAGCACCGCGTTGCCCGCGAAGCAGCGCCCCGACACGATCCCCACCAGCGGCACCGAGCCGCTGAGCTTGGCCATGGCGTGGAACGAGCCGGTGTCCAGCCCGCTGACCATCCCGTGGTCCGTGTCGCCCGGCCGCCCGCCACCGCCCTCGGCGAACAGCACGACCGGCAGGCGCCGCTGCCCGGCGAGCGCGAGCAGCCGGTCGAGCTTCGCGTGGTTGCGCACGCCCTGCGTGCCCGCCAGGACCGTGTAGTCGTAGGCCAGCACCGCGGCCTGGCGGTCGTCGACCGCCCCGATCCCCGCCACCAGCCCGTCCGCGGGCGTGCGGTCGACCAGTTCCGCCAGCGACCGCCGCTGCCGCTGCGCGGCGATGGCGAGGCCGCCGTACTCCACGAAGCTGTCCGGGTCGCACAGGTCGGCGACGTTCTCACGGGCAGTCCGGTGCCCGGTCGCGTGCCGCTTCGCCTCGGCGTCCGGACGGCGGAAGTCGTGCCGTGCCAAGACCTCCGCCAGATCCGGCCGGACGGCGTCCAGGTCGACCGGAGCGGCGTCAACGACTTCCGTCAGCTCGCCGGACTCCGCCAGCAGCGCGCCATCGGCGACCGTGTCACCGACCGCTACCAGCACCCGACCCGACCCGGTCGCCACGACGTGCTGCATCTTCATCGCCTCGACCACGACCGCGCCCGGCTCGACCGCGACGACCGTGCCCGCCACGGGGGAGCGCGGCCCGTGCCCGCTGGAAGGTGCGGGCAGTTCGTCGAGGAACCCCGTGTGCGCCTCGGTCAGGTCGCGCTCCAGCAGGTCGCGCAGGAACCCGAGGTTCGTCGGCACGCCGTCGACCCGGAACTCGGCCAGCGCCCGGCGGGCCTTGCGCAGCGCGGTGTCCAGGTCGTCGGCGTGCACGACCAGCTTCGCCAGCAGCGCGTCGAACCGGTCGCTCACCCGGTAGCCGCCGTAGGCGTGCGTGTCCACGCGGACACCGGGCCCGGTCGCGGGCTGGAACGCGGTGACCGTGCCCGCCGCCCCGACCGTGATCCGCGCCTGCACCGCACAGCCGCGGTCCCGGTGCGCGAGGTCGGGCTCCTCGCCCGCCGCGATCAGCAACTGCGCCCGCACGAGGTCGACACCGGTGACCTCCTCGGTCACCGTGTGCTCTACCTGGAGCCGTGGATTGGCCTCCAGGAACACGAAACCGCCGTCGGGTGGCACCAGGAACTCCACCGTGCCGACACCTCGGTACGCGACGGCCTCGGCGATCCGCGCGGCGGCGTCGTGCAGCGCCTTGCGCAGCGCCGGGTCCAGCCGCGGCGCGGGCGCGATCTCCACGACCTTCTGGTGCCCGAGCTGGAGGCTGCAGTCGCGGTCGCCCAGCACCGCGGTGCCGACGAGTTGCACCTCGATGTGCCGCGCACGGGTCAGCAGCCGCTCCAGGTAGACCTCGCCACTGCCGAACGCCGCCTGCGCCTCCGCGCGGCAGCGTTCGAGCGCGCCGCCCAAGTCCTCGACCCGGCGCACCTCCCGCATCCCCTTGCCACCACCACCCGCGACGGCCTTGACCATCACCGGGCCGTGCTCGGCGAAGAACTCCCGCGCGGCGGCCGGCTCAACCGGACCCGTACCCGCCAACACCGGCACACCGAGTTCGACCGCGAGCGCCCGAGCCCGACTCTTGTCACCCAGCAGCGCCAGCACGTCCGGACTGGGTCCCACGAACACCAGCCCCGCGTCGGCGCACGTCTGTGCGAAGTCCGCGTTCTCCGCCAGGAACCCGTAACCGGGGTGGACGAGGGAACAACCCTGCTCCACCCCGACCCGCACCAGCCGCTCGACGTCGAGGTACGGCGCCGGACCAACGCCGCCGAGCCGCACCGAGACATCGGCCAGCCGAACGTGCAACGCGTCCGCATCGTCATCGGAACACACCGCGACCGTGCGGAGCCCCAGGTCGGCAGCGGTCCGCAGGACCCGAACCGCGATCTCCCCCCGGTTGGCGACGAGCAGTCCGGGCACGAAGACCTCCTGAGCGACCGCTTAGTACGTGATCGGTTCACCATCGTCGCAGCGCGACACGCCCACGTCCAGGTGGAACCAAAAGCCCCTGTCAGGCGTCAATTGGGACACACTCCACCCAATCGTGAACCCCCCATCCGCCCCAGGAGGTCCCCCGTGGTGTTCAAGAGGATGTTGCGCGCGTTCGGAGTAGGCGGGCCCACGGTCGACACCGTGCTCACCAACCCGAACACGCGTCCCGGCGAGCTGCTGACGGGGGAGGTGCGCATCGCCGGGGGTGACCACCCTGCCGACATCGACCACGTAGCGCTTTCGCTGGTCACCAGAGTCGAGTTCGAGGGCAGCGACAGCGAGACCACCCGCAACGTCGACTACGGCAAGGTCTACGTCGCTCAGCACATCACCGTCGCCCCTGGTCAGCGCATGACCATCCCGTTCCAGTACCAGGTACCGCTGGAATCGCCGATCAACGTGGTCAGCGGCCAGCAACTTCATGGGATGACCCTCGGCCTCCGCACCGAACTCGCCGTCCGCGGCGCAGTAGACCCCGGCGACCTGGACCCGGTCGCCGTCCACCCGCTCCAGTCGCAGGAACGCGTCCTCAACGCCTTCGCGCAGCTGGGCTTCCGCTTCACCCGCGCCGACAACGAGGCTGGCAGGCTGCACGGCGTCCCCCAGCAGCTCCAGTTCTACCAGGAGATCGAATTCCTCCCGCCCCAGCAGTTCATCTCCAAGATCGCCCAGGTGGAACTGACCTTCGTGGCCGACCCCCACAGCCTCTGGGTGATCCTGGAAGCCGACCGCCGAGGCGGCATGTTCCGCGCGGGCGGCGACAGCTTCGGCCACTTCCACCTCAGCCACCAGGAGGCCGTGGGAGCCGACTGGGCGGGCATCATCCACAACTGGATGGACCAGACGGCGGGTCGAAGGGGCGTCTTCGGGCACTGATGTTCACCCTGCGACCAGGCGTCCAGGTGAGATGATGATCGCCGAATGCCCCCGTCACGGGACTGGGGACTTCATCGAGGGTTCCAACCCGCAGGAGGCATCATGAGCATCGGCACCATCTTCGGCGCTCTGGTCATTGGCTTGATCATCGGACTGCTCGGCAAGCTGGTCGCACCGGGGAAGCAGGCTATCCCCCTGTGGCTGACCATCGTCGTCGGCATCGTGGCCGCGTTCATCGGAACGTTCATCGCACGCATCTTCGGCGTCGAGGAAACGTCCGGGTTCTTCGACTGGATCGAACTGATCATCCAGATCGCGCTGGCCGCAGTAGGCGTCACCCTGGCCGCAGGCTTGTACGGCAAGCGTAGCGTCCACTAAGGACAAGCAGCACGTCGAAGCGCCTGCCACTCCACG
>JBDSAJ010000836.1:0-9431 GCA_039922235.1 Umezawaea sp. | reverse complement strand
GACGCGGCCGGGCTGCGCAGGCTGGCGGAGCTGTGCGACGGACTGCCGCTCGCGCTGCGCATCGCCGCCGCCCGGCTCGCGGTGTCGCCGACGCTGCGCGTGGCGGACTTCGTTGCGGAGCTGGACGACGAGCACGGCAGGCTCGCCGCGCTCGGCCTGGAGGACGGTGAGGGGCCCGTGCGGGCGGCGCTGGACGCGTCCCGGCGGGCTCTGCCGCCGCTGGCCGCCCGGCTGCTCGCGCTGCTCGGCCTGCACCCCGGCCCGCACGTCACGCCGTTCGTGGCCGCCGCGCTGGTGCGGGTCGACGCGGCGCAGGCGCAGCGGGCACTGGACTCGCTGGCGGCGGCGAACCTGCTGTCGGTCGGCGAGCCCGGCCGCTACGGCGCCCACGACCTGGTCCGCGTGTACACCAAGACGCTGGCGGGCGAGCTGGCTCCGGAGGAGCGACGTGACGCCACCGGCCGGATGCTCGACTACTACCTGCACGTCGCCGACATCGCCGACGGCCTGCTGCCGATCAGCCGCGGCAGCGTCCGGGTCGAGCCGAAGCACCCGCCGACCGCCGTGCCGAAGCTGGCGTCGTCGGCCGACGCGATCGGCTGGCTGGAGGCGGAGGAGGCGAACCTGCTGGCCGTGGCGGACCTCGCCGCGGACAGCTCGGTGCCGGTCTTCGACCGGGACTGGCTCGTGCACGCCTGGCAGCTCGCGTACGCGCTGTCGCGGTTCTTCTGGCTGCGCGCCGACCACGGGACGTGGCTGCGGATCACCGAGTCCGGGCTGCGGGCGGCCACCGAACTCGGCGAGTCGAACGCGAAGTTCGTGATGCTGTTCAACCTCGGCACTGCGCTGCTCCGGCTGCGGCGCGTGGACGAGGCGCTGGTGCGGCACAGCGAGGCGCTGGACGTGGCGCGGGCGAGCGGTGACGTGGACCAGCAGGCGCGGGCGCTGGTGACGCTCGCGGACACGCTCCAGGACGTCGGCCGCACCGAGGACTCCGAGGCGCACTACCGGGAGGCGATCGAGGTCAGCCGGACCGCGGGGTCGCGGTGGACCGAGGCGAACGCGCACCACAACCTCGGGCTGCTGTACCTGGCCAGCGGCCGCAACGCGGAGGCCCCGACGTGGCTGCGCGCGGCGCTCGGGATGTACCGCGAGGTCGGTGAGCAGTGCGGTGAGTCGATCTGCCACTCGGACCTGTCTGGTGCGTTGCTGGCGGAGGGGCGGTTCGACGAGGCGGCGGCTAGTGCGCGGTCTGCGTTGACGCTGGCGACGGATGCGGCTAGTCCGTATCACCAGGCGCTCGCGCATGATCGGTTGGCGACGGTGTTCGACCGTCAGGGGGTGGCGGGGGCGGTGTCGCACTGGCAGCGGGCGTTGGCGTTGTACACCGAGTTGGATGCGCCGGAGGCGGATCAGGTCAGGGCTCGGTTGGCGCGTACGCGGGCGGTGTCGCCGACGGCGGTGTGATGTCGTGGTTGGGCGTGATTGGGGACGTCGTGGTTGGGCGGGTAGCGCTGTAGGTGGTTCGGGGGAGTGTCCAGCTTGACTCGGGGACCCCTCGATTTGACCCTTGTCGGGCCAAAAGGCGGCGTGGAAGAGCCGCCCGACCGGCAATTTTAGGGTCAAATCCCCCGAGTGAAGCTGGACACGCGTGTCGGGCGCGCTCGGTTGGGTCGGTGGGTTGGAGCGTGGTCGGTGGTCGGTGGTTTGGAGTTTTGTTGCTAAGGGCCTTGCGGCTGTAAGGCACGTGAACCTCTGATGCCGGCACCTGTCCCTTACGTCGACTCTCAGTGTCACCAAGGAAGCGACGCAGGGAGTGAAGATGAGTCTCGAGTGGACGCCCGAAGCGATCAAGGCGGAGATCGACTACCGACACCAGTCGATGCTGGCGAACGCGGAGCACGTGCGGGAGGTGCGGCGGACCACGCCGCGCAAGGCCTCGTGGTGGGCGAGGATGGCGAGTCGGGGTGTGCCGGAGATCCCGGAGCAGCGGAAAGTCCAGGGCAACGCTGCCTGAGGTGTGCGAACATGCTTCTTGTGGCACGTCTCGGTTCCGGTATCCCCCTGGTGGCCCGTGGTCGGGAAATGGCTCGGCTGCGGGCCTCGCTCGCGTTGGCTGCGTCGGGTACGGCGTCGGCGGTGTTGCTCGCTGGTGACGCTGGGGTTGGTAAGACGCGGGTGGTTGACGAGTTGGCGGCTGAGGCGGACGCGCTGGTGTTGACCGGGCGTTGTCTGGACGTCGGTGAGATCGGTATCCCTTACCTGCCGTTCGCGGAGGTGCTTGGGCAGGTAAGGGATCGGGGGTTGCTGGATATTGCCGCGCGGCCCGCGTTGGCGCGGCTGCTGCCCGAACTGGCGCTGCCCGTCGGGCACGACGAGGCGCGGGAGAGTTCCAACCAGCCGCCGTTGTTCCCGCAGGGGCGGCGGTCGGAGCAGGACGTCGGGCAGTTGCAGCTCTTCGACGCGGTGCACGGGTTGCTGGGCGATCTGGCTGAGCAGCGGACCGTGTTGCTGGTGGTGGAGGACTTGCACTGGGCGGATGCCTCCACTCGTTATCTTCTGTCCTTCCTGCTGTCGCGGCTGAGGTCGCAGCGGTTGCTGATCGTCGGTACCTATCGGTCCGACGATCTACACCGTGCGCACCCGTTGCGGCCGCTGTTGACCGAACTGCTCCGGCTTCCCGCTGTGGAACGGGTGGCGTTGCCGCCGTTCGGGGCTGAGGAGGCGCGGCGGTTCGTGGACGCGCTGGCTGACGAGTTGCCCGAAGACCTGGTTCGCGAGGTGTCGGAGCGGTCGGAGGGCAACCCGTTCTTCGCCGAGGAGTTGATCGCCGCTGCTAGCTGCCTGCCCAGTGGCGGCATTCCGTCGACGCTGGTGGACGTGCTGCTGACCCGGATCGAGCGGTTGGCCCCCAGTACCCAGCACGTCGTGCGCGTCGCGTCGGTCGGTGGTCGGCGGGTGAGCCACGACCGGCTGCGGACCGTCGCGGGGTTGGACGACGTGGCACTGGATGCAGCGCTGCGCGAAGCCGTGCAGCACCACGTGCTGCTGGTCGGTGAGGGCGATGAGATCTACGTGTTCCGGCACGCGTTGTTGCAGGAAGCCGTGCACGGCGACCTGCTGCCGGGGGAGCGGGTCCGGCTGCACGCGGCGTACGCGCGCTACCTGACCGGTCGGGCGGGCCGTGGGTTCGCGGCGGGGTTGGCTTACCACAGCCTGGAGAGCCATGACCTGCCGCGCGCGTTGGCCGCGTCCGTCGATGCCGGGCAGGAGGCGCACAACACGGGTGCGCCTGCGGAGGCGTTGCGGCACTTCGAGCAGGCGTTGAAGCTTTGGCACGCGGTCCCGGAGGATCAGCGGCCGTCGGACGTGACCGAGTTGACGCTGCTGAGCCGGGCGTCCTGGTCGGCGGGTACGGCGGGGCAGCCGGAGCGGGCGCTGGCGTTCGCGCGGTCGGCGACCCGCGTCGTCGACCCCGCTGACCCGGAGAAGGCGGCGGAGATGTGGCGTCGGGTCGCGCAGGCGTCGCAGGGGCTCGACGGGAACGACAAGGAGATGAACGAGGCCGTCGACCAGGCGTGGCAGTTGGTGCGGGACCGGCCCGCGAGCCAGTCCCGTGCGTGGGTGCTGGCGGTGTCGGCGTCCTGTTTGCGCTACGCCCGAAACCTGCCGCTGTCGCGGGAACGCGCGGAGATGGCCGTGCTGGACGGGCGCGCGTCCGGTGCGGCGGGGGCGGTGGCGGACGCGCTGGCCACGCTGGGGCTGCTGGATGACAGCGACAACCGCACCGAGTCGGCCCGCGAGCACCTCACGGGCGCGATCGACTGCGCCGTCGAGGCCGACGCGCTCAACACCGAGCTGCGGGCGCGGTACTTCCTCGGCCTGCACCACTACGACCGGGGTGAGCTGGCGGACGCGCTGCGGGTGTTCCTGGAGGCGTCGGACCGCGCCAAGGGCAAGGGCATGACGTGGAGCGGTTTCGGGCTGGAGATCCGGGTCCTGCTCGCTCTCACGCTCTACCACGTCGGCCGCTGGGACGAGAGCGCCGCGGCCGCCGAACCGCCCGGTCTTGCCGTGTCCAGCACGGTCAGCGCGCGGCTCGCCGCCGTGGGCACGCACGTGGTCGTCAGCCGCGGCGAGTTCGACCAGGCCGAGCGCCTGATCGGCGAACTGCGCAAGGACTGGCACCGCGACCTCCAGATCGCGCTGATCACCGGCGGCACCGGCACCGAGCTGGCGCACTGGCGAGGCAGGCCCGAACAGGCCGTCGAGCGGATCACCGACACGATCGACTGGTCCCGCAAGCTGGACGGCGAGTGGCTGCTGGCGGGCATCCGGCTCGGAGCGCTGGGCATCGCGGGTTACGCGGACCTGGCGGCGCACGCCCGTCGGCGGCGGGACAAGGCGGGTGAGGCGAAAGCCGTGGCGGAAGGTCACCGGCTCGCCGACTACGCCCGTGACACGGCCGCGAAAGGCCTGCCCCGCACCGGAGTCCTCGGCCCGGAGGGGCGAGCCTGGCTCGCCCGCGCCGAAGCCGAGGAGAGCAGGCTCGCGGGCGCGGGCGACCCGGAGCTGTGGACGAAGGCCGTGGCGGAGTTCGGTTTCGGCGCGGTGTTCGAGCAGGCCGTGTGCCGGTGGCGGCTGGCCGAGGCACTGCTCAGCGCAGACCGCCGCGACGACGCCGCCGCCCACCTGCGGGAGGTCGGCGAGTTCGCCCGCGAACTCCGCGCGGCCCCGCTGCTCGACGCCGTCACCCAGTCCGCCCGCCGAGCGAGGATCGCCCTGCGCGCCGACGAGGCCGAGCCGCGCGACCACGTGGACCCGTTCACCCCTCGGGAACGGTCCGTGCTCGGCCTCGTCGCGCTGGGGCGCACCAACCGCGAGGTCGGCGAGGAGCTGTACATCAGCGAGAAGACGGTCAGCGTCCACCTCACCCGCATCATGGCGAAGCTCGGCGCGGGCCGCCGCGCCGAAGCCGTCGCCATCGCCTACGACCGCGGCCTGCTCGACCCGAACTAGGCCCGTTCCACCTTGATCCACAACGCGGCGTCCGCCGTGGCGCCGTCCTCCGACACCCGTGCGCTCAGCAGCGACGGCCCTGGCGCGCTGCGGTACGGGTTGGACGGGAACCACTGGGTGTACACGTCCCGCCACACGTACTGCAGGACCTCGGGGAACTTGCCCGAACTCTCGAACACCGCCCACGTCCCGGCGGGAACGTCCAGTGCCTCCAAGTCGTCCGGCACCTCCGCACCGGTGGCGACGGCGTAGTAGAAGTCCAGTTCGGTGCCTTCCTCGAAGCCCTCGTCGACGTTCACGCTGACGTTGAGCACCCCCGCGGGCTCCTGATCGGACAGAGCCGCGATCCGCTCCCGCACCTCCGGTTCGAGCCCTTTCACGAACTCGACGATCGCCGGGTTCATCCCCTCGTGCACGAGCGGTACGCGCGCCTTGCGGCCGACGACCCTGAACGCGTCCTTCTCCACGACCCGGTACTCCATGCTGCTGCTCCCTTCGACGACGAGGCGGAAGGACATCCGGGGCTGGGACCGCAGGGCCGCACCGGTCCTGCGGGCCTCACCCGGCCCGACGCCGTGCACGGCCCGGAACGCCCTGGCGAACGCCTCGCCCGAGCCGTAGCCGTACCGCACGGCGATGTCGAGCAGCGTCTCCTTCCCCGCAAGCACCTCGGCGCCCGCGACGGTGAGCCGCCTGCGTCGGATGTACTCCGACAGCGGCACGCCCGCCAAGGCGGAGAACAGCCGCCGCAGGTGGTACTCCGACGTCAGCGCGATCCGCGCCAGGTCGGCCACCTCGATCGGCTGGTCGAGGTTGCGCTCGACGTGCTCCATGGCCTGGTTCAGCCGTTCCAGCACTCCGGCCTCCCTTCCTTCGACGCCAATGCTGCCGCCCGCCCACCCTGCCGGACCCGACAGTTCGTGCCCGGCCCGGTCGGGTCGTGCGACCACAGGAGGACCGGAGGTCATCCTCTGGGGTGAGGCCGGAGTGCGCGTCGGGAGTGATGTCCGCGCACGCGGCCGCTCCCTAGGTTTTCCCTTGTCAGCGAGACGATGAGCGAAATGGGGCAGGGAATGTCTGCAGTGGCGTCCGAGACGGGCCGGGTTGGCACTCAAGCCGCCGTCGCCGCCTCCAGCCTGGTGAAGGTGTACGGCAAGGGCGACACCGCGGTGCGGGCGCTCGGCGGCGTGAGCGTCGCGTTCCAGGCGGGCCGGTTCACGGCCATCATGGGCCCGTCGGGCTCCGGCAAGTCGACGCTCATGCACTGCCTGGCAGGGCTGGACAACGTCGACGGCGGGTCCGTCCACATCGGCGGGACCGAGATCACCGGTCTCAACGACAAGGACCTGACCAAGCTCCGCCGCGACCGGGTCGGGTTCGTCTTCCAGGCGTTCAACCTGCTGCCCACGCTGTCCGCCGAGGCGAACATCCTGCTGGGCCTGGAACTCGCGGGCCGCAAGCCCGACCGCGAGTGGTTCGACACCATCGTCGACGTGCTGGGCCTGCGGGACCGGTTGAAGCACAAGCCGTCCGAGCTGTCCGGCGGCCAGCAGCAGCGCGTGGCCTGCGCCCGCGCACTGGTCGCCCGCCCGGACGTGGTGTTCGCCGACGAGCCGACCGGCAACCTGGACTCGCGCTCCGGCGCCGAGGTCCTCGACTTCCTGCGGATGTCCGTGCGCAAGCTCGGCCAGACCGTGATCATGGTGACCCACGACCCCGTCGCCGCGTCGTACGCCGACCGCGTCGTGCTGCTCGCCGACGGCCACCTCGCGGGCGAGATCCAGGACCCGACCGCCGACTCGGTGCTGTCCGCGCTCAAGCACCTGGGGGCGTGATGCTGAAGACGATCATCGCGGGCGTCCGTGCGCGCTCCGCGCGGCTCCTGCTGTCGTCGGTCGCCATCATGCTCGGCGTCGCCTTCGTCAGCGGCACGCTCGTGCTCGGCGACGGCATCACCGAGGGCATGAAGGACGAGTTCGCCAAGAGCGCCCGCGGCGTCGACGCGTCGATGACGCTGACCGGCGAGGGCCCGGAGACCAAGACGGGCTTCTCCCAGGCGACGCTCGACAAGGTCCGCAAGACGCCCGGAGTGGCGGGCGCGGACATCCGCACCGTCATCTCGGCGGCGCTGCTCACCTCGAACGGCAAGGCCAAGCCCGCCACCGCGGGCCCGCTCGCGTCCACACCGGAACTGCGCGAGTACGACCTGAAGGACGGCCGCTTCCCCACGTCCGCCACGGAGACCGCGGTCGACGTGCGGGCGCTGAAGACGACGAACCTGACGATGGGCCAGCAGATCACCCTGCTGGACAAGAACGACGGCAAGCACACGTTCACCATCGTCGGCACGTTCGCCCAGGGCGCCAACTCGCTGTCGCTCGGCGGCAGCGAACACCTCGTGGTGCTGCCCGAGGTGCTGCCGCAGCTGTCCGACGAGGCCCGCGGGTACGAGCTGGTCGCGAAGGCCGCTCCCGGCGTGACGCAGGACCAGCTCGTCACCGACCTGAAGAAGGCCGTCGGCGAGCAGGACTACCGGTTCCAGACCGGCGAGCAGCTCACCACGGAGACGCTGAACCAGATCAGCCAGCAGTCGGGTGAGATCACCAAGCTGCTGCTCGTGTTCGCGCTGATCGCGCTCGTGGTCGCGGCCATGGTCATCTACAACACGTTCACCATCCTGGTCGCCCAGCGCACCAGGGAACTCGCCCTCATGCGGTGCGTCGGCGCGAGCCGCGGCCAGGTGTTCGGCAGCGTGATCGCCGAAGCCGTCGTGATGGGCTTCTTCGCCTCCGTGATCGGCCTGTTCGGCGGGATCGGCGTCTCCGCGCTGATGCAGGTCGTCATCGGGTCCGCCTCCGGCGACAACACGGTCGTCCGCCTGCCCGTCACGCCCACCACGGTGCTCGCCGCGTTCGGCGTCGGCGTGCTCATCACGGTGATCGCGGCGGCACTGCCCGCCCGCAAGGCGACGAAGGTCGCCCCGATCGCCGCCCTGCGCGCCCAGCTCGACAGCGGCGAGGAGGTGGCCCGTACCGGCAAGCTGCGGATCGCGTCCGCCGTGCTGCTCGGCCTGGCCGGTGTCGCTGCGATCGTGCTCGGCATGGGCATGGAGGAGGAAGCGGCCCTGCTCATCGCGGGCAGCGGCACGATGCTGCTGCTGGCCATGGTCGTCACGCTCGGGCCGCTGCTCGTCGGACCCGTCAACCGCGTGCTCGGCATCGTGCCGAAGGCGCTGCTCGGCGTGCCCGCCAAGCTGGCGTCCGGCAACGCGGGCCGCAACCCCAAGCGCACCGCAGCCACGACCGCCGCGCTGATGATCGGTGTCACCATCGTCAGCCTGATCACCGTGGTCGCGACCAGCGCGAAGGAGACCGCGAACGCCGAGGTCGACCAGCGCTTCCCGGCCGACTACACGGTCAGCTCGGCGGTGTACGACCGGCCGTTGCAGCAGGGCCTGGTCGACCAGCTCGCGGCCGTCCCCGAAGTCGCCAAGGTCGCCCCGGTCGCGGCGTTCGCGCCGGAGAACGACGAGAAGTCCGAGTACCACGCGTACCTCATGGGCACCGCGCCGACGGTGATCGGCGACCTGGTCCGACCCAAGGTCGTGACGGGCAGCCTGACCGGGTTCAAGAACGGCGACGTCGCGATCAACAGCTCGTTCGCCAAGCGCACCGGGCTCGCCGTCGGCGGGGTGCTGCCGCTGGGCCTCGGCGCGACGAAGCAGGACCTGAAGATCGTCGCGGTGGTCGACGGGCTGGACTACAGCGGACTGGTCACGCTGGACACGCTGACCGCGTTCCAGCCGAAGACGCCGGGTTTCGAGAGCGTCATGGTGAAGCTCCGCGACGGCGTGACCGCCGAAGCCGGGCGGAAGGCCGTTGAGAAGGTCACCGACGCCTCGCCGATCGCCATCATCGACAGCGCCGCCGAGACGAAGGCGCAGCTCAGCACGCAGGTCGACCAGGTGCTCGCGTTCATCTGGGCGCTCATCGGGCTGGCCGTGGTGATCGCGCTGTTCGGGATCGCGAACACGTTGACGCTGTCCGTACTGGAGCGGACTCGGGAGTCGGCCCTGCTGCGGGCACTGGGCCTGACCAAGGGCCAGCTGCGGCTGATGCTCGTGATCGAGTCGGTGCTGATGGCCGTGATGGGTGCCGCGATCGGGCTGGTGCTCGGGATCGGTTTCGGCTGGATCCTGGTGAAGGCGCTGTCGACGGACAGGGTCCAGCTCGCGTTCGACGTTCCCGTCGGCCAGATCGGCGTGATGCTCCTGGCCGCCGTGGTGGCGGCCGTGATCGCCGCCGCCATGCCCGCCCGACGGGCTGGACGGACCTCGATCGTGGCCGGGATGGCCGAGGCCTGACCCGGCGGTCCGCTCTCCGTCGGGGGAGGGCGGACCGTCACCACCCGGT
>JBDSAJ010000835.1:0-19354 GCA_039922235.1 Umezawaea sp. | reverse complement strand
GAACCGGAAGGTGTGTTCCAGGTCGAACCGGCGGAGGAACGCCTGCCAGAGTCGATCGACTTGCTCGGCGGTGGTCGTGGTGGTGGAGTGCCATAGCCACAAGGGTTTCGGGGTTCCGGTGCCGGGCAGTCGCTCGACCTGGAGCCGGATCACCGTGCCTTCCATGATCGGCAGCGGCCCATCGTGGTCGGTCCAGGCGCCGGTGCGGGTCAGGGTGGGGTGCAACCGATCCCACGAGCGTGCCTGCGCGGCGCCGTAGCGGGTGGTGTGGGTGGTCGTGACGTGTGCCGGGATAGGCCAGGTCCGCGGGTCGGGGAACGCGAACCGGGCTCCGTGTCGAGGGCTGCGGCCGCGGGTACCGGGTTGTCGTGGTGGCGGGGGGAGGGCCAGCACCCGGTCGGAGCGCATCCGTACCAGTACTTGGATCGGGAGATCGGCCAGTAGGAACGCGAGGCGGGGGCCGTCGTAGCCGCTGTCGCCGATGATCCAGATCTCCGGGTCGCCCTCGCGCCAGTGTCCGGCGGTGATCAGTGCGTCCACCACGGTGCGCAGTTGGGTGGCGGCCACGTCGGTGTGGTCGTCGTCGGGGCGCAGTCGGATGGCGTCGAGCAATGCCGTCCAGGAGGTGCGACCGGGTTCCAGGGCGGCGATGAAGGAGTAGGGCCAGCCGGGGATCATCTGGGCTTGCCCTCTGCCGCGCCCATGGGTGTGGCAGAACAGTCTGTCGGGGCTGGTGTTCGCGTCGGGGCGTAGCCAGTGGCTGATATCGATGGCCAGCATGATCCGGCCGTCGTCACCACGCGGGATCTGTTGGCGGGCAATGACATTACGGAACCGGTCGATGTCGACTTCGCCTCTGTTGAGGCCTTCGTGGAGGCTGCCGTGACCGCGTCGGTGCTCGGGTTCGAGCGACAGTTCGACCAGCGAGGTGATCGGTCCTTGGGCGCACAGTGCGGCGTCGGTCAGTTCGAACAACGCGTCCGCCCGTGTGGTGAGGCACTGGTGGAAGGCGTGACGGAACTGGGAGAGGTCCCTGAGCGCGGCGGCCGTGCCGGGGTGGTGCATACTGATCAACTGAAGCCCTTGGCTGTGATCTTCCTTCTGTCGCAAGAAGAATGATCAACCAAGGGCTTCACCCATGATCAACCGGGTACTCCGTCGGGCTCGAGACCATAAACTCAAGCTTAGCGCCAGTTTTCGTTCCGATGTTCCTTCTGCCGCCAATTGCAGCAGATGCGAACTCGAGACAGTTCGCGATCCACGCTCCACAATGGACGCTGAGGTCGCCGAGACCAGCGGCTTAAGGAGTGGACCACAGCGACGCTACCGCCCTGGATCCTCACCCTGTTTAGCGGAGTCGGGTTACTGGAGTTCAGGCTACGGGAGCGACCAGGGCGTGCCGGAGTTCATACTCGATCGGTGGGAGCATCCCGAGTGCGGCGTCGGCGTCGGCAGCGGTTGTGGAACATCTCGAGGTACTCGAACTTGTGAGCCGGCGCCGACACGGTTGATCGTGTGCCGACACCGGTCCGGGGGTTACGAAGCGGTGTCGGGCAGTCGGTGTGGTGCGACGAAGTTCCAGATGACGTCGTTGGCGTTGATGTCCGTGCAGTGCCAGCCGAGCAGGGGCGGCGGCAGGAACGGGGTGCCGCCCGGCCAGGTGTGGCCGCCGCGGTTGATCTCGTAGAACACCACCGGCGCGTTTGCCGGACAACCGGTCCAGGTGTGGCGGGTGACGGTGGTGTTGTCGGCGGTGGTGTTCGGAAGGTCTACCGAGGTCGTCGCGGCGCCGCACCGGTTGTTCGTGGTCCAGTACCGGGTGGCGTCGGCGAGCGGGGCGTAGGACACGTCGATGGGTACGACCGGATCGCCGTCGCCATGGATCATCAGTATGGGCAGTGGCCTGCCGGGGCTACAGGAGGAGACGAGGCCCGTCGACAACTGGCCGGACACGGCCGCGAAGGCGGCGAAGGAGCCGGCGAGCCGGCACGCCGTCAGGTGGGTGAAGAAACCCCCGTTGCTCATCCCGGACGCGTAGATCCGGGCGGGGTCGGCGTTGTAGTCGGCCTTCAGTTCGTCGAGCAGCGCGCGGATGAACCCGGGGTCGTCCACGTCGGGTGAACCGGGCCCGCCTGGTACGCCCTGCCAGCCCGTGCTGTAGTGGGCTGGAATGACCATGAGGTAGCCGTGCCGGTCGGCGTGTGCGAAGTGGTGGCCGAACAGTTCGGCGATTTCGGGTGTCTCGTAGAGGCCGGGAAAGTGGAGCAGGGTGGGCAAGCGGGACGTGCCGTCGTATCCGGTCGGCACGTGCACCAGGGCGGTTCGGTCCTGCCCGGCGTGCTCGATGGTCACGGTGAACGTGCCGGGTTCCACCTTCGCCACCTGGTCGGCCGTGGCGAATGCCGGCGGCGCGGCGCCTGCCATCGCTGCCAATACCGCTGTGACGGCTAGTGCCACCACGGAAACGTGTCGTTTCAACGGACAGTCCTTTCTCTCGGTCGAGTGTTCAGAGGCGGGATCAAGGAGTCGAGCCCAGGGTCGCCTGGGTCTGGCGTGCCGCGTTCCGCGTGCCCAGCGAGTTGAGGTGGAACGGAAGGCGTTCTGCGCGTCGTGGACACCCTCGACCCACCGGGTGCCGGGCGTCTGGCATGCGTCGTGGCCGACGCCGGAGGTGTACAGGTCGACGTAGTCCATGACGGCGGCCGCAGCCTGCCCGGCGAAGTCCTGCGGTTTCCGACCGGGTCGTGGGGGCCACGATGCGATTGTGGCTATCCACACGACGTCGAGTCGCACGGACGCGACGCGCCTGTGGGTGCTCGATGCCGATTCCGAGGCGGCATTCGACCGGCTCAGCCATGATCACATCTGCGAGTCTCTGGGCGTGTTTCCCGCACGGGCTTGGTGTCTTGGTGGTCGACAGCGGGTGCGATCGAGGATGGCCGATTCGCTCAGGAACAGCCGGACCCTGTTGACACGAAACAACATCAGCTGTCGCCGGCATTGAGCCGGACGCGCATTTCCTTTGTCCCGTTGATGAAGTTCGACCGCAGGCGTCGTACCGGCCCGACGAGTTCGAGGTCCGGAAGCCGGTCCAGCAGGGTCTCGAAGATGGCGCGCAGTTGCAGTCGGGCGAGATGCGCGCCGAGGCAGTAGTGCGGTCCGCCGCCGCCGAAGGAGAGATGCGGGTTGGGGTCACGGCCGATGTCGAAGCTCTGCGGGTCGGTGAAGACCGTCTCGTCCCGGTTCGCCGACGGGTAGAACAGGATGATCTTGTCGCCCTTGGTGACGTCTTGCCGCCCGATCCGAGCGTCGCGCATGGCGGTGCGGCGGAACTCCATCACCGGGGCCACCCAGCGCAGGATCTCCTCGACAGCACAGGGGAGCAGGCTCCGGTCGCCGCGCAGCAAACGCCACTGGTCCGGGTGTTCGAGGAAGGCGAGCATGCCACCCGCGGTGGCGTTGCGGGTCGTTTCGTTGCCGGCTACGGCCATCAGCACGAAGAACATGTCGAACTCGAGTTCGGAGAGCACGTCGCCGTTCTCGTCCGGCTGGACCAGCTTCGTGACGATGTCGTCGCGTGGTTCGCGGCGGCGTCGTGCGCCCAACTCGTTGGCGTAGCTGAACATCTCGATCGCCGCCAGCTCACCGTCGGAGCCGGGCTGCTGGAGTTCCGGGTCATCGAACCCGATCATTCGGTTAGACCAGTCGTAGATCTTGTCCCGGTCCTCCTGCGGTGCGCCCAATAGTTCGGCGATGACGGCCAAGGGTAGCTGCGCGGCCACGTCGTGGACGAAGTCCGCCTCCTCGCGGCCGGCGAGACTGTCGACGATCTCGGTGCACACGCCGCGGACGTAACCGTCGAGCTTCGCGATCATGCGGGGTGTGAAGCCGCGCATGACCAAGCGCCGTTGTCGGGTGTGGTCCGGCGCGTCCATGTTGATCATCATCATGCGCTGCTTGTGCACGATGTCGTCGTCCATGTCCGCCAGGAGTGTCGTTCCGGCGTAGGAGGAAAAAGTTTCGGTGTCCCTGGAGACCGCGACCACGTCGGCGTGGCGGGTCACGGCCCAGAAACCCCTGCCGGGTGGTTGTTCCGGCTGCCAGTAGACCGGGCACTCGCGTCGCAGTCGGGTGAAGAAGTCGTGTGGCACACCGTGCTCGTAGACGCGGGGGTCGGACAGGTCGACGCGCGGCGATGTCATGGGTCTCACCAGATCTCGACCGGCGACTTGCCCCGCGGGTAGTGCCCTGGCTGGGGCGCGGCCGCGCGCCGCATGCGCTCGTGCATCCCTTCGGACAGCACCCCCGCATTGATCATCTCCATGAACATCGCCGCGGCGCTGCCGAAGTCGAAGAAGTCGCGCTGCCAGGACCACTGCCAGTCACCCGCGTAGCGGAACCAGCTGCCGCCGATGCCGGCGACCACGTACGGCGAACCGTCGGGCCGGCGCGCGTCGGCGACCTGCTTCCAGAAGCCGATGATCTCACCGACGCGGTCGTCGACGATCACCTTCTGGTACGGGTAGGTCCAGCCGTCCAGCCCGAACATTTCCGTCCCGAGGGCATGGTCGCGGATCTCGTCGCGGCCGACGGCCATGAACTCCTCGTTGGGACCGTTGTGCCAGCCGTAGGTGGCGTCCACCGTGTACATCTCGGCAAGTGGTCGCCAGTCGCCGGTCTTCTCGCAGCGTTCGTTGGCGTCGAGCCAGCGCTGGACCATCTCGTCGAGTTCTTCGCGGGGGAAGGCGGTCACGGTGACTCCACAATGGTCAGTGCACGGGTCGGGCAGTTCCGTACGGCGCTTTCGACCCGTATGCGCAGCGCGGGTGGCGGCGTCCGGTCGAGGATGATCACCGTGCCTCGCTTGGGCACGTCGAAGATCTCGGGGGCTTCCAGCTGGCACATGGCGTGTCCCTGGCAGAGGTCGAGGTCGGCCTCGATCCTCATGCCGTCCGCCTGCGATATCGCACGCGGCAAGGCTTGGCCAGCTGGACGACCATCTTGGAGTGGTCGTTGCGGTAGCTCTGCGACGGTTGGGCCAGTTCGAACGTGAATCCCCGTAGCAACACCGAGAAGATGGCCTTGAGCTGCAACATGGCGAACGCCGCGCCGACGCACCGGTGCCGCCCCGCGCCGAACGGGATCCAGGTCCAGCGGTTGAGCAGGTCCTCCTGGCGTGGTTCGGCATAGCGGGCGGGGTCGAAGGCATCCGGATCAGGGAAGTCCTCCGGTATCCGGTTGGAGATCGCCGGTGTGACGCCGACGTAGTCGCCGCGCCTGATGGAGTACCCGTTGACGGTGAAGTCGCCGTTCGCCACGCGAAGCAGCAGGATCAGCGGCGGGTGCAGGCGCAACGCCTCCTTGACCGCCGATTCCAGTCGGGGGATCTCGCGCAGTGCCTGGAAGCTGACCGTCGAGCCGTCGGCGCAGAGCAGGTCCAGCTCGGTGACCACCCCGGCCAGGACGTCCGGGTGGCGCAGTAGTTCGATGAGAGTCCACGCGGCGGTACCCGAACTGGTGTGGTGCCCGGCGAACATCATCGAGATGAACATCCCGGTGATCTCGTCGGCGGGGAAGCGCAGGCTGCCGTCGGTGTCCTTGACCGACATCAGCACGTCGAGCATGTCGCGTTCCTCGCGTGCGGGCGGCGGTCCGGCGGCTCGACCGTTCATGATGTCCTGCACGAGATCGACGAGTCCGGCGCGCGCCTTGTCGCGGCGCTGGAAACTCTCGATCGGCGCATAGGGGTCGACGAAGGCGAGCGCGTCGGTGCCCTGCTCCAGTTCGTGGTAGAGCTGGGCGAACCGGTTGTCCAGCTGGTCGCGGAACTTCGTCCCGATCAGGCAGGCGGACGAGGTGTAGATCGTCAGCTCGGCGAAGAAGTCGAGCAGGTCGACCTCCCCGGCGTCACCCCAGTCCGCGACCATGCGGTCGATCTCGCGGGAGATGGTGTCGGCATGGCCCTTCATGTGCTCGCCGCGCAGTGCCTGGTTGTGCAGCATCTCCTTGCGTCGCTCGGGTGGGGCGTCGAACACCACGCCCTCGCCGAAGATGGGCTTCATGAACGGGTAGGCCCCGGCCTGGTCAAGGTCCTCGTCGCCGGCGCGGAAGAAGAACTCGTTCGCCTCGGCGCCGGACAGCAGTACCACACGCCTGCCTGCGAGGTCGAACGCGCCGACGTCGCCGCATTCGGCGCGGACGCGGCGCATCAGATCGATGGGGTCCGCACGCAGCTCGTCGAGATGCCCGTACTCGGCCGCGCCGCCGGACACCCGTTGTGGCTCCAGTGGAGTCACTCCGGCACCTCCCGCAGCGGCGCCTCGGGCTGGACTTCGACGAGGGTGAGGTGGACGCCGCGCGGCGCGGACACGACTGTCGTCACGGCGTCCGCGATGTCGGAGGCACGCAGCATGTAGGGGTGGCGGGCGAAACCCCAGCGTTGCCACTCCTCGAGCATGGTCAGGGTGGCCTGCTGGTCCCAGCCGATGGCCATGTCGGTCACGGTCGGGCCTGGCCGGACGATCGAGGCACGCACTCCGGTGCCTTCGAGTTCCATCCGCATCGCGTAGGCCATCGCCTCCAGACCGGCCTTCGAGGGCACATAGGCGCCCATCTGGGGGCGTGGCGCCGGCACCACGTCAGAGCCGATGAACACGACATCCCCGCGGCGGCGGCCGATCATGCCCGGTACGACGGCCGACACGAGGCGGTGCGCGCCGACCAGGTTCACGCTGACCTGCTCGGCGAACCTTTTGGTGTCCAGCTCGTGGATCTCCGAGGGCGTGAGGCCGCCCGCACCGGACACGAGGATCTCGATCGGACCGAGTGCTTCCGTGGCGGCGTCGACGAATTTGCGGACCGACTCGTCGTCGCCGACGTCCAATGGCAGTGCGACGGCCTCGCCGCCGGTGGCGCGGATCTGCTGGGCGACCTCCTCGCACTTGTCCGTTCGACGAGCACCCAATGCGACCGGGTGTCCAGTCGCGGCCAGCGCGATCGCGGTCGCGGCACCGATGCCGGACGAGGCCCCGGTGACGATCGACGGTCGTTTCTCGGGATGAGGCGTGAATCGTGGCATGACGTCAACCGATTCCTGTGCTAGACATGTGTCCAGACGGTAGTACGGACTGTTGGTTATTTCAAGGCTCCGGAACCGGAGGGCCGTTCGTTGACAAGCAGATACGCGACACTGCGTCGCGGGGAGTTGGCGATTCTGCTGCCCGAGCTTCTGTTGGCCGGTCAACTGATCGACCGGTCGGCGATGGCGTGGTGCATCGGCGCGTTCGGTCGTGCCGAGATGACGCGGGTCGCGATCGAGGAGTGGATGGCCGCGAGCCCCGTCTACACCCGCCGCATGCAGCGAGCGCTGCGTTACGAGGGCACCGACGTGGTGACCATCTTCAAGGGGCTGCAGCTCGACATCGGCGCCCCACCCCAGTTCATGGACTTCCGCTACACCGTGCACGACCCGTGGCACGGCGAGTTCCGGCTCGACCACTGCGGCGCGCTGATGGACGTCGAGCCGCTCGGGGACGAGTTCGTGACCGGCATGTGCCACGACATCGAGGACCCGACGTTCGACGCGACCGCGGTCGCCACCAACCCAAAGGCGCGGGTTCGGCCAATCCACCGCCCGCCCCGCCGCCCCGCCGACCGGCACCCGCACTGCGCCTGGACCGTCGTCATCGACGACGCCCACCCACCGGTCGACGAGTCACCCGGATGCCGCCTCCTGCAGGGTGCCAGAGCCGCCACGGTGGAGCTGGACGCGATCGATCCTGCCGACGACGGTTTGGCCGACTACTCCGGGCCATTGCTGGCCGACGTGGCGTTCGGCGAGTTCTCGCACTCGGCACTCGTGCGGATGGCCGACGAGGTCTGCCTGCAGATGCACCTGCTCAACCTCGGCTTCGTCCACGCCGTCCGACAGCGCACCGACGCGCCGCGGGCGCACCGGCTCTGCGTCAAAGCACTCACCGGCATCGCCGGCATCGCGGCGCAGCGCCTGCACCGCGCGCTCGGCCTGCCCGGCGGTTCCGAGGGCGCGCTGCGTGTGCTCGAACTGCACCCACTGCTCAATCCCGCGGCCTACGTGCACGCGACGGTCGGGGACACCGTGGCCGTGACGACCTCGCCCGCCCACGAGGATGGCGCCTGGATCTCGTTGTGCGGCCCGAACGAGATCAGGCCGCTGCAGGCGATCGTGCGTGCCGTGGACCCGAAGCTCGACGTCGAGGTGACGGGCACGCCCGAGGAGTGGACGGCGCGGATGGTCCTCCGCGACGAGCCCGCGAAGGAGTTCGACGAGGTCGCCATCACCAGGGTGAGCACCGGGTCGTCCTTCACGTTCCAGCCACGCAGGGCAATCCCGATTACCCCGGTCAGCCGCCATGACTGACACCCGCTTCAACCTCGCCACCGTCTTCGACACCGTCGCGCGGGCGGTGCCCGACCAGGAGGTGCTGGTCTGGCGCGACCGCAGACTGACTTACCACGACATGAACGCGCGCGTCGACGGGGTGGCGCACTTCCTTGTCACACAGGGGCTTGGCTGCCACACTGCGCGACGCGAACTCGCCAACCACGAGTCGGGCCAGGACCACATCGGGCTGTACTTGCGCAACGGCAACGAGTACCTCGAGTGCATGGTCGCCGGCTACCGCGCCAGGGCCGTGCCGTTCAACGTCAACTACCGCTATGTCGACGAAGAACTGCGGCACCTCCTGGCCGACGCCGGGCCGCGGTTGCTGGTGTACCACGCGGAGTTCGCACCTCACGTCGCCGCAGTCCGCAACTCGTTGCCAGGCCTGGAACACCTGGTCCAGATCGCCGACGACAGCGGCAACCCGCTGTTGGCAGGCGCGGTGGACTACGAGTCGATCGTGACGACGACGGCGCCGCCGCAGATGCCCGAACCGGACGGCGACGATCTCTTCCTGATCTACACCGGCGGCACGACCGGCATGCCCAAGGGTGTGCTGTGGCGCCAGCACGACGTGTACCTCACGGCCATGGGCGGCACACCGTTCGGCACCAGGACGCCGTTCACCAGCTACGCGGAGATCGCCGCCGCGGCCAAGCGCGCGGCAGGCGGCATCACGTTCCTCATGCCCGCGCCCTTCATCCACGGCGCGGCTCAGTGGTCGGTCTTCCACATCATCAACTCAGGCGGAAAGATCGTGTTGCCGAACGGCGTGCGTCAGCTGGACTGGGCCGACGCGTTGCGGGTCGCGGCGCGCGAGCACGTGGTGAGCGTGCCGGTCGTCGGGGACGCCATGGCGCGCCCGATGGTCGAGGAACTGGAGACCGGGCGTTACGACCTGTCCGGGCTGCTCGCGGTCAGCAATGGCGGCGCGCCGCTGACACCGACCGTGCGAGCACGCCTGCTGGCCGCGTTGCCGAGGCTCGTGCTCCTGGACGCGGTCGGCTCGTCGGAGACCGGCATCCAGATGAGCCACGTCGCTGGCGCCGATCCGGACACGACCGTCTTCACTCCCGACGACAACACGACGGTCGTCGACGACCTGCGCGAGCGTGAGCTGGGTCCGGGGGATGGCCAGGGCTGGCTCGCCAGTCACGGCCGGGTGCCGCTCGGCTACCTCGGTGACCCGGCCCGAACGGCACAGACATTCCCCGTCCTCGACGGCCGCCGCCACAGCGTGCCCGGCGACCGCGCGGAACGGCTCGAGAACGGATGCATCCGGTTGCTCGGCCGCGACGCGATCACCATCAACTCCGGCGGCGAGAAGATCTTCGCCGAGGAGGTGGAGCGTGCGCTGACCGCTCATCCGGCCGTGCGCGACGTGCTCGTGGTCGGACGCCCCTCCGCCCGATGGGGGAGCGAGGTCGTGGCCATCGTGCAACTGGCCTCGGCGGTCACCGACCAGGAGCTGCTCGCCGAGTGCCGGCGCCACCTCGCGGGGTACAAGGTGCCGAAGGCGGTCCTGCGCCGGCCGGAGATCGTGCGCTCACCGAGCGGAAAGGCCGACTACCGATGGGCCAGGCAGGAGGCTTCTGCCGGCGAGGAGGATCGGCATGCGCCACGGCATCGTCCTGTTCCCCCATGACCGGGGGATCACACCTGGGGACGTGGTGAAGGTGGCCGGTTTCGACGCCTTCTACGAGGGCGTTGCCGACCGTGCTGGCCGGAATCGCCGTGGGAGCCAACATCGTCGGCCCGTTCCTGCATCTGCCGGTGATCATCGTGACCACCCCCGGTGGCAGTGGGCTCCCGTCGTCACCGCACTCGTGCTCGTGATGCTCGCGGCCGTCGTGTTCGCTGACAGTTCCCCTCAGCGCGAGGTGGACCTCGTCGCCTTGGTGGGACTCGGTGCATCCGAACTACGTGCGCCGGGGTCGGCGCCGGGTGTCGTCGAGCAGCAGGTCGGTTATCTTGCTGAGCTTGCGGGGTAGGTCTTCGAAGGGCAGGTAGCCGCTGCCGGCGAGCACGAGCGCGCCGATGAAGGCCATCGTGAAGGTCTCGCGGGCGGTGGGGGACATGGGGCCGATCGCGTCGCCGACGCGGCGTAGCAGCTCGGTACCGATCTGGTCGCGCAGGTGCCGTACCTCGGGGTCGTCGGCGAGCAGCGCGGTGGTGCACGCGCGGCTGAGCTCGGGCTCCTTGGTGAACACCTCGGTGATGCCGTGAACCGCGTCGGCGAGGGCTGCCGACGGTGACCGGCGTGCCCGGACCGGTGGCGCGGGGACGTTCTGCAGCTGCGACCACAGGATCGCACAGACCAGGTGTTCCTTGGAGGAGAAGTAGATGTAGGCCGTCGCGGGCGACACGTCGGCTCGTTTGGCGACCGACCGGATCGTGAAGTCGTTGTAGGGGACGGCGCGGACTTCCTCGATCGCGGCGGTGAGCAGGCGTTGGACCGTGTCGGCCCGACGCCCGTCGACGATCCGGCGTACGGGTTCCATCACACTGCCCTGCTCTCGATCATGCACACATCGTAGTCCATCAAGTGCCGAGGTCAGGGCCCACGCCGAGGCCGGCCGCGAGGCGTTCCAGAGCCAGGCGGGCGAGTGGAGTGTCCACATCGAGGTCCTCGCCGAGTTCGATGGCCAGCATGAGGTCCTTGTGCCCCAGATCTCGCACGTGCGACAGGATGGAGTGCCAGCCGTCGTCCGGCGCGACCGGTGCCGTGGTGTGGCGCAGCATGATCGCGCCAGGTCCGCCGGTGACGGCGTCGGAGTGTCGCACCACCTTGCCGAGTTCGACGAGGTCGAGTCCGGCCGCCTCCGCGAGGCGCTGGGCCTCCGCGACCGCGGCGAAGGACACGAAGTGGATGAGGTTGCGCGCCAGCTTCGCGCGGGTGCCGGCACCAGGCGGGCCCGCGTGCATGACATGGCCCGACCAGAGCGCGAACACGTCGCGGCAGCGTTCGAACGCGGTGTCCGAAGCGCCGACCATGACCGCGAGGGCGCCCTTGGTCGCGCCGGGCGCACCGCCGCTGACGGGCGCGTCCACGATCTCGATCCCACGGCGCCCGTGGATCTCCGCGAGCCGGGTCGCAGTGGCGGCGGCGATGGTGGAGTGGATGGCGACGACCGTGCCAGGCACGGCTGTCTCGAGCAGGCCGGCCGGCCCCGACAGCACGTCCTCGACCTGTGCGTCGTCGCGGACCATCAGCGAGATCACCTCGGCGGACTCGGCCACCTCGCGCGGACTGGCCGCCGCCCGCGCACCGGCCTCGAGGAACGGCAGGAGTGCCTCGGGTCGTACGTCGTGGACCACAAGACCGCCGGGCCAGTCCAGGAGTCGTCGGGCCATCGGCCCGCCGATCTGGCCGAGCCCGATGAACCCCACTGGCTTCACGGAACCCCCTCGCTGGTGGACAAGTGTCTGGACTCTAGTTTAATTGCCTGGACGTGGTCAAATAGCGAGACCACGGCATCGCGACCGCCGCCGCGGTGCTGGCGCTGTTCCGCAAGCAAGAGTAATGTCTGGACACATGTCCAGTCAGGTTGCGTCCATGTCGTTCAACCCGTACGACTACGACTTCCACGAGGACCCGTACCCCACCTACGCCTGGTTGCGGGCACATGCGCCGCTCTACCGCAACGAGGAGCTGGATTTCTGGGCACTGTCCCGGTATCCCGACGTGACCGCGGGGTTTCGCGACGACGTGCGGCTGTCCAGCGCCAACGGCGTGTCATTGGACCCGGCCGCGTACGGACCGCACGCGCACCGAACGATGTCGTTCCTGGCCATGGACGACCCACGCCACATGCGCATGCGCGCGCTGGTGTCGCGCGCGTTCACGCCTCGACGGGTGGCCGCGCTGGAAGCGCGGGTCGTCGAGTTGACGCGCCAGCATCTCGATCTCGCGCTGGCGAGAGAGGAGTTCGACTTCATCGGCGAGTTCGCAGGCAAACTGCCGATGGACGTGATCTCCGAGTTGCTCGGGGTTCCGGTGGCGGACCGGGACCGGCTGCGCGCGCTGGCCGACACCGTCATGCACCGCGTGGACGGTGTGCTGGACGTGCCGCCGCCGGCCATCAAGGCGGCTTTGGAACTGGCCCGGTACTACGCGGACATGCTCGCGGAGCGACGAGTCCGGCGCAGTGACGACCTGACTTCCGCGTTGCTGGACGCGGAGATCGACGGCGAATGCCTCACCGACGAGGAGATCATCGGGTTTCTGTTCCTGATGGTCGTGGCGGGCAACGAGACCACCACCAAGTTGCTCGGGAACGCGCTGTACTGGGCCTGGCGCAACCCGGACGAACTGGCCACGGCGTTCGCCGATCCAGCACTGGTGTCGGCCTGGATCGAGGAGACGCTTCGCTACGACACCTCGAGTCAGATCATCGTCCGCACGGCGACCACGGACCTCGAGTACCACGGGCGCACGGTGCCCGCAGGCGCGCGTGTGCTGCTGCTGATCGGATCCGCCAACCGGGACGGGGAAGCCTTCCCCGACGGGGACTCCTACCGCATCGGTCGCGAATCAGGGCAGCAGCTGGCCAGTTTTGGTGCGGGGGTCCACTTCTGCCTCGGCGCGTCGCTTGCGCGGCTGGAGGCGCGGGTCGCGCTCACCGAGATCGTCAAGCGGGTCGCGGACTACGAGATCGACGACGCGGCCGCCGAACGTGTGCATTCGACGAACGTGCGCGGTTTCGCCACCCTGCCCGTCCGGATGAGCGCCCGCTGAGCCCCTGTCCACAGGGATGGTTCACGGGCTCTTCTCGTCGGCCCGCTCCTGCTTGCCGATCACCTTTTCCACTGTCGTGAAGAGCTTGGTGCCCAGTGGCCACCCGACGTAGTGGGTGAGGAACAGCACCACCTCGCGCAGCTGCGCCGCGTCCAGTTCCTCGTTGTGCAGCGCCGCCTTGACCTGGATGGCGGCGATGTCGTCGAGGCCCTGCGCGGTGATCGCGCCGAGCAGCAGCAACCTTCTGTCGCGCAGGCTCAGTCCCGGCCTGGTCCAGATCTCGGCGAAGAGGTGATCGACCGTCTGCGCGAAGAACTCGCCGGGCTGGTCGGTCATCTCCCAGCCGTATACCTCGCGCATCATGTCCAGGCCGCGCTTGCGTTTGTCGTTCATCGCATGACCTGCCCGCCGTCGATGTTGAAGATCTGGCCCGTGATCCAGCCGGCTTCCTCGGACAGCAGGAACAGGCACATGCCGGTGAGGTCGGCCGGTGTGCCCATGCGTTTGATCGGCAGCCGTTCGATCATCTGCTTGACGATCTCGGGTGGGGTGACGGTGCGGGTGGCCTCGGTGTCGGTCGGGCCGGGTGCGATGGCGTTGATGCGGATGCCGGAACCGCCCAGTTCGGTGGCGAGTTGCTGGGTGAGGCCGTTGATCCCCGTCTTCGCCAGGCCGTAGAAGGACGAGTAGGTCCACGCCGCGGTGGAGGACTGGTTGACGATCGCGCCACCGCCCCGTTTCCGCATGTGCGGCGCGACGGCCCGCGTGCACAGCAACGCGCCGTCGAAGTTCACGCCCATGAACATCTTGTAGTAGTCCCAGTCGACCGTGAGCAGGAGGTTCAGCTTCATGCCGCCGTAGATGGCGGCGTTGTTGACGAGGAAGTCGACGCCACCGAAACGATCCACCGTGGACTCCACCATCGCGGTCGTCGACGCCGGGTCGGCGACGTCGACGTGCACGCACACCGCCGCGCCGCCGTCCGCGGTGATCTGCTTGGCGACCTGCTCACCGAGATCGGTGTTCAGGTCCGCCACGACCACAGCGGCCCCTTCGCGTGCGAGGGCGCGAGCGTACGCCTCGCCGATGCCTTGTGCCGCACCGGTCACGATGGCGACCTTGCCGTCGAAACGACCCATGGGTCCTCCTTCTACGCGGGCTCGGCGACGAGCTTGGTTTCCAGGTATTCCTCGAAACCGGCCACACCCATCTCTCGGCCGATCCCGGACTGCTTGTAGCCACCGAAAGGCGCGTCGGCGGAATACCAGACCGCGCCGTTGACGCTGAGGGTGCCCGTGCGGATCCGAGCGGCCACAGCCCTGGCCCGGTCCAGGTCGGTGCCGTGGACGGCGCCGGACAGCCCATAGGGGGAGTCGTTGGCGATGCGCACCGCGTCGTCGTCGCCGTCGTGCGGCAGGATCACCAGCACCGGACCGAAGATCTCCTCCCTGGCCAACCTGGCATCGTTGGTCAGGCCCGCGACGAGTGTCGGCTCGACGTAGAAGCCCCTCGTGTGCTGGGCCGGGCGGCCGCCGCCGCAGCCGAGCACCTCCTCCGCCGCGGGGTTGACAGTGGGGAACTCGCCGCCGCGACCAGGTCGCAGCGTGCCGTCGATGAGCAGGTTCGCGGATTCGAGCCGCCAGGAGGCTACGCTGCTGGACATGTGTCCAGACGATAGTTTGCTGTAGTGTCCAACGCAAGCGAGGCCCAGGAGGAGCCGCCGATGTCCCAGACGTGGGATGACGAGGTCGACGTCGTGGTGATCGGGTTCGGTGCGGCCGGTGCCTGCGCGGCGATCGAGGCCGCGGACGGGGGAGCGAGCGTGCTCGTGGTGGACCGCTTCCGGGGCGGCGGCGCCACGGCCATCAGCGGCGGGGTCGTCTACGCCGGTGGCGGCACCTCCCACCAGATCGAGGCGGGCTACGACGACAGGGTCGAGTCCATGCTGGACTACCTCCGGCTCGAGACGGGCGACGTTGTGGCCGAGGAGACGCTGCGGCGGTTCTGCGCGCAAAGCGCGGAGAACCTGCGCTGGCTGGAAAGCCACGGGGTCCCGTTCGAGGCCAGCATGGCGCCCCGCAAGACCTCCTACCCCACCAACGACCACTACCTCTACTACTCCGGCAACGAACTGGCGCCGCCCTACCGGGACAGGGCTGCGCCGGCGCCGCGAGGGCACCGGACCAAGGGGCGGGGCACATCGGGCAAAGTGCTGTTCGCGGCGCTGCGCACGGCGGTGACCCGCCGCCCCGTGCGCGTGCGCTACCAGACCGCGGCGACTCAGCTGATCACTGACGACGACGGCCGCGTGATCGGCGTCGAATGCCGGGAGATAGCCCGCCGGACGCCGGTGCGTCGGCTGCTTCACCAGCTCATGTCGAGTGCCAACCGCAAGCTCAACATCTACTACCGGCCCGCCGGGAAGCTGATGGACCGCCCACTCCGCACCATCGAGACGCGATGCGCGGTGACCAGACGGTTCCGGGCACGGCACGGCGTCGTGCTGGCCGCGGGTGGCTTCGTGTTCAACCGGCGCATGCTCGCCGAGCACGCGCCCGCCTACCGCAGCGGCTCGTCACTCGGCACGATCGGTGACGACGGCGCAGGCATCCGCCTCGGTGTCGCGGTGGACGGCGCGACGGCACGCCTGGATCGCGTCTCGGCCTGGCGGTTCTTCAACCCGCCGATCGCGCTCGTCGAAGGTGTGCTGGTGAACCGTGAGGGCGAGCGGATATGCAACGAGACCCTCTACGGCGCGAAGATCGGCGACCACATCGCCGCGCAAACCGCAGCGAAGGCGTACCTGATCGTCGACCAGCGCATCCTTGCCGAAGGCAAGCGCCAACTCCGCACGCAGACCCTGTGGTTCCAACGGTTGCAGATGACTTACCTGTTCACGGTCGGACACACAAAAGGCGGCACGATCGAGGAACTGGCGGAGCGAACGGGCATCGAGCCAGCCCGTCTGCGCCGCACCATTGACGAGTACAACGGCGACACGCGCGCCGGTCGACCGGACGGCATGAGCAAGGACCCCGAGCACGTTCACCCGCTCGACCAGGCGCCGTACTACGCGTTCGACTGTTCACTTCGGACACAGCGCGGCTTCCCCTGCCCGATGATCACGCTCGGAGGGCTCACCGTCGACGAGCGGACCGGCGCGGTCACCCGCGAGGACGGCACGGCGATTCCCGGTCTCTACGCCGCAGGCCGCAACGCAGTCGGCATCTGCTCGGAGTCCTACGTGAGCGGCCTCGCGATCGCGGATTGCGTGTTCTCCGGCCGCCGGGTGGGCATGGCCATCGTTGCCGCGCGAGCAGGTGGAGATGTCGTGTGAGAGAGCGATATAGCCCTGCATGACAAGATCGTTGCGGTGCGTTGCTCGCGTGAGTGGGCCGGTGGACCGCCTTGCGGTCCAGGCGCAGTTCGCGTGCGATGGCGCTGATCGAGCAACCCGTGGCCAGCCGCTGCCACGTCGGAGATCGACACCCAGGACGTGGTGATGCGGTTCGCGGTGGCGAGCTTGACGTGTCTGGCCCCTGCGGCAGGCATCCACGCCGAGTTGGGCAGGCCGAGGACCGAGCAGTTCAGGCGACGGCTGACGGATCTGGGGGCAGGCCGAGGACGTCGGTCGTTGATCGGGCTCCTGCCAGTTCAGTTCGGGTCGAGCAGATCACGAATGGTTCATCCGGCGGTGATGGGCGTGGGTACTTCACGGCCGGACCGTTCCGCCGCTGTCGGGCTGTTCATGAATGCCGCGATCCCGCGCGCCTTCGACGACGCCGCGTGGGGCTTGGTCGCGACGTTTCTGCTGATCCACACCGGCCGGGCGGCACGGCTGCTCACCGTCGACCTGGACCGGGTCGATCAGGAGCACTTCATCCGCGTGCTGATCTGGTTCGTCGTCGCCGCGCCGCCGTGGCAGACCGGCGCTGCGGCTGGCGGCGGTGCGCCGCTGGCGTGGTGGTCGAAACGGCGACTGGGCGACTGGGTGACCGGCAACGAGGAACCGCACGGTGCCGCGTTGGCCGCGTGGGCCGCGGTCTACGGCACCTGCTACCTCGCGGTTGCGGTGGTGCTGCTGGTGTTCCGGCCGCGGTACAGCGGGTGGGAGGCCGTGCTGGCGACGGCGTTGCTGTTCGCGCTGGTGTTGCTGCTGGTGACGCCGCGGCTCGTGACGCGGCGGGTCCGCAGGCGAATCGTCACCAGGCTGGTGGATCAGGCGACGCCGTCGCGCTACCCGGACTCTGACGCGGTACCCGAGGCCTTCCTGACCCACCTGTACGGCACCGGGCAGCTGTACAGGTTCCTGACCGTCCGAACCGCGGGAGGATCGATAGAGCTCAGCAAGCGGGGTCTGCGCGTCGCGAAGCGTATCCAGGCGAAGGTGCCGAACTATTGGCCGGCCACTTTTTGATGCCGGTCAGGCCAGCAGGTGGTCGGCCAGGTGCTGGTGATGGTCCGCAAGGCCATGCTCGTGCGCCCCATGTGGGTCACGTCCCGCTGCGCGGCCTGCAGTTCGCGAGCCGGGTTTGCTGGATCGCCGCCGGGCACAACGCCTTCCCCTTGGGCGCGCTCGACTGTCCGTGGACGGCTCAGGCGCTTGGATAGGGATATGGCTGCATGCTGGCGTGCGAGGTTGTCCCGGTGCCAGCGCAGCGCCGTTTCGGGGCGTATTGACAGCCGGAACCGATGAAGCGTGGCGGTCGGGATGCGGTGCGGCTGTGCGGCGAGCAACGTTCGGTCGGCGGGGGAGAACCGCAGCCGTCGGTCCCTGCTCTCCCTGGCTGGATGAATTCCAGCAAACCCGGTACGAGACAAACGCGGGATCGCCTGTGGGACGCGAGTCCTATGGCGACGGAGGCCTGTTCGTGCCTCCGTCGCGGAACAGGAAGTACGCGACCACGACCATCAGCAGCATGCCCAAGATCACCGCGAGGACGATCTTCAGCCTGCTCCACGGACGGTCCCCGTGGACCTCGCCGGTCCGGCCGTTGATCAGGATCTGCCAGCTCCTGCCCGCGTAGAGGTAGGTCGCCACCCAGATCGGCACCAACATGAGCTTGAAAGTGACGTCGTGGTGCTGGGTGTCCACCGAGTCGACCTGCTGCTCGTCGCCGCCGATGTCGCGGCGGCAGTCGTCGTCGATGACCGGAGCCATCCTGTTCTTCGCCTCGTCGAAGCCGGCCTCCGGTTCCACGTCGTAGCGCAGCGCGGAATGCCCGGCGAGGAACTGCGGTTGGTACGGCGCGGCTTCCGCCAGCGGCCATGGCGCCAGTTCGTCGACGTGCTTCACCGGCAACACGGAGCTGCTGGGCACGAGCACGTCGTCGAACGCTCGGCTGACCATGCCCTGCGCGGGATGCCAGGCCGTCCGGCGCACCTGACGGGTCTGCGTTTTGCCGTCGCTGTCGGTGTAGGACTCCGTGACCCAGTAGTACTCACCGCGCTGACCTCTGTACTGCGAGACGGTCTGCGAATCGTAGGTCCAATGTGGCACGTACGTGCTCTTCGTCGTCTCCATCTCGCCGACCTTCTTCAGCGCCGACGGCGCGAACCAGCGCGACGACGTCCACTTGCGCATCACCTCGCGGACCGCGCCGCGGTCGAGGAGGAACGGCAGTACTCCCTCGGGCACGATCTGCCCGGAGGCCGCAGCGTCGATCACCAGCGGTGAGCCGCAGAACTGGCAGAGGCTTGCTGTCTCGTTCGTCTCGGTGCGTGCGGCACATCGCTGGCACTGGAAGACGTAGGCGCCGATACTGCCGACCGGTTTGCGCGGCAGCACCGCGAGCTCGGCGAACGCGATCTCGTGGATCTGCCGGTCACCGGCGTGGATCTCCTGCTGGAACCCGCAGTAGGGGCAGCGCATCGCCGTGGAGCCCGGCGCGAACTCCAGGCGCGCGCCGCAGCCACCGCACGGGTACGTCTGCGTGGCGACACCAGGTTGCTGGAAACGTGGGTCTGTCATCGTCGTTCCCTCCGTCCCGGCGGACTCAGGCTTGCGGCGGGAGCGGCGGAGGCGTCGCGGCGAACAGCTGCGTCATCTCAGGCACCTGGCCCGCCGGCGTCCACTGCGGCATGCTGACCTTCCAGACCAGTGTGTCCTGGCGCAATGCGCCGCCGGAGACCTGCTGCACGAGCTGGCTGCGGTCGAATGGCCCGAGCTGCTGGCCGTTCGCGCCGATGAACCA